>JBCQTG010000057.1:0-12731 GCA_047178765.1 Rikenellaceae bacterium
GCTGGTAAGTTGAGTCTTGAGGATGTTGCAGACTACGCACGTGCAGCTGGCGAGCCAAAGCAGATCAGCGGCAAGCAGGAGCTATATGAGGCAACTGTAAACATGTATATTTAGCATCTCGATCCTATCTCACGGGCATTTTTGGGGCTTCGTGATATAGGCTCGAATGTGAGTGGCTGATATTGAACATTAGCCACTCACTAACCATAAACCTTTAACTATTATCAAAATGAATAATCAACAAAATGGAAGTACACTCTACCTAGTCGGGGTGACGCTGGTGGCGGTCCTAGGAGGTCTCCTCTTCGGATACGACACAGCGGTGATCTCTGGTGCCGAGAAGGGTTTGGAGGCGTTCTTTATGATGGCTCAAGATTTTGAGTACAATAAGGTGATCCACGGTATAACCTCTTCGAGTGCGCTAATTGGTTGCGTTATCGGAGGTGCAGTATCGGGACTCTTTGCTTCACATATGGGTCGTAGAAACTCGTTGCGTGTAGCGGCGATTCTCTTCTTCTTGTCAGCTCTCGGCTCGTCATCGCCTGAGTTCCTCTTCTTCGAGAGGGGTGAGGCGACATTGAGTCTACTCGTTACATTCAACCTCTATCGTGTGTTGGGTGGTCTAGGAGTAGGTTTGGCGTCGGCGATCTGCCCTATGTATATCGCGGAGATTGCACCATCGAATGTCCGTGGAACACTTGTTTCATGCAACCAGTTCGCTATCATCTTCGGTATGTTGGTGGTATACTTTGTCAACTACCTTATCGTTGGCGACCACACCAACCCAATTATCGAGAATGGTGTTGTGTCACCAGCATCTGATATGTGGAGTGTCAATACAGGATGGAGATATATGTTCGCTTCGGAGGCTATTCCAGCTGCCGTATTCGGACTGTTGCTCTTCTTCGTTCCACGCACACCTCGCTACTTGGTGATGATAAACAGAGATATTGAGGCGTTGGGAGTCTTGACAAAGGTCAATGGCGAGAGCCGCGCAAAGGAGATCTTGGAGGCTATCAAGGCTACAGCAGTGGAGAAGAGCGAGAAGCTATTCTCTTACGGAGTGCCAGTGATCGTCATCGGAATCCTACTATCGGTATTCCAGCAAGCTATCGGAATCAATGCTGTGTTGTACTATGCACCACGTATCTTCGAGAGCGCAGGTGCTGAGGGTGGCGGAATGATGCAGACCGTTATCATGGGAGTTATCAACATCCTCTTTACCGTTATTGCAATCGTTACAGTTGATAAGTTTGGTCGTAAGCCACTCCTTATCATCGGCTCTATCGGTATGGCTGTTGGTGCCTTTGCCGTTGCGATGTGCGATAGCATGGGCATCAAGGGTATCGTCCCTGTACTCTCTATCATTGTCTACGCAGCATTCTTTATGATGTCGTGGGGACCAATCTGCTGGGTGCTTATTGCGGAGATCTTCCCCAATACTATCCGTGGCAAGGCGGTTGCTATTGCCGTTGCTGCACAGTGGATCTTTAACTATATCGTATCATCTACATTCCCACCAATGTACGACTTCAGCCCGATGTTCGCCTACGGATTGTATGGTGTGATCTGCGTTGTTTCGGCTATCTTCGTATGGAAATGGGTACCCGAGACTAAGGGCAAGACACTAGAGGATATGACTAATATGTGGAGAAAAAGCAATTAATTAAGGTTGTGTTTTTTGTATTAAACAAAAAATTTATACCTTTGCACAGAGATAAACACCTCTCCGCACACCATGCTGCGGAGGGTGTTTATTAAGATGTATTAAAAAATTAATTGACAAATAGAGATGATTCTAAATCCACTACACTGTGGTGTTCACCACATTCACTTTGATGATATTACGGGAGTAATGCCGATTGCAATTGTTACAGTTGCTATGATTGCCTTGGCGATCTATGCCGTGAAGAGGTACCGAGATAACTCTGACAATAGATAATACAACTGTAATAGCTCTCTATTTTAAGAATAGATAATAAAAAAATAGCAAAAGATAGCCAAATTGTCAAAAATTTGGCTATCTTTGTTTTTGAGTAATATTTAAGGGGACTTCTAATAATTCTCCAAAATACTTTTTCGCCACTATTCACCCCTTTTGCCTTTAACCAAAGTGGGTTGGTAGAGGTCACTATAACCCACTTTGCCTAAAAGCAAAATAGATAAATATTAACAAAAAATTAAAATCGGGGAGTTATTAGAGGTCCCCTGAAATATATAGATAGCATGGAATTGATAGAGTACACATTTGGTGAGTTGGCAGAGAAATGGGCAGAGGAGACCCCGAATCATGAATTTTTAATCTCCCCATATAAGGGTATAAGATATACATATTCACAATTTAATGAGAGGGTTGATAATCTCGCAGCTGCATTCACCTCAATAGGTGTTAAGAAGGGTTGCAAAGTGGGTTTGTGGGCTAATAACCACCCCGATTGGATTACAATCTTCTTCGCTACGGCAAAGGTTGGCGCCATTCTAGTCACTGTGAATACAAACTATAAGAGTAGCGAGGCGGAGTATATCCTACAAAATGCAAATATCCATACGATGTGTATGATCGAGAGCTACCGTGACACGAGCTATGTCGATGCAATCTACACTATCGCACCAAAGGTGAAGGAGCGCAGAGCGGGAGAGGCTATCCATAGTGTAAACCTCCCAGATCTACGTAACTTGGTTGTCATCGGAGCAGAGGTTGAGTACAACGA
Organism: Rikenellaceae bacterium; assembly: GCA_047178765.1. Lineage (GTDB taxonomy): Bacteria > Bacteroidota > Bacteroidia > Bacteroidales > Rikenellaceae > Alistipes. The sequence continues at coordinate 2,712 of JBCQTG010000057.1, forward strand.
GGCTGGCGACTGTGTTAACCACCCGGGGATGATTGCCCTAGAGGCACTGGTCGCTAAGGGGGCAGAGATGGACAAGCAGCCACTACGCGAGATTGCGAAGGGTCTTAGCCCTCAAGATGTTGTAAATATGCAGTACACATCGGGTACAACAGGCTTTCCAAAGGGTGTTCTATTGACACACTATAATATTCTAAATAATGGCAAGGCGACAGGTGAGGCTATGAAGTACACGGCAGATGATAAGCTGCTAGTGTGTGTGCCTATGTTCCACTGCTTCGGCTGCGTGCTGGCTCTCTGTGCCGTTATCACCCACGGAGCGACAATGGTTATGTTGGAGGATTTTGACGCTCTGAAGGTTCTGGAGTCGATACATAAGGAGAGGTGTACAATCCTCTATGGAGTACCTACAATGTTTATAGCCGAGCTTAACCACCCCGAATTTGACACCTTTGACCTCACATCGCTGAGAACAGGTATTATGGCTGGTGCAGTCTGCCCTATAGATACGATGAACGCCGTAATGGATCGTATGCACTGCCGTGTGATCTCCGTCTATGGACTAACCGAGTCATCACCGGGAATGACCGTATCAAATATCGATGACTCGACAAAGGTTCGCGCCACAACCGTTGGACGCCCCTTCCCCGGAATAGATGTACAGATAATCAGCCACGAGAGTGGTGAGGTGCTACCGGCAGGTAAGCAGGGAGAGGTGTGCTGTAGAGGATGGAATGTTATGAAGGGGTACTATAACAATCCGGGAGCAACAGCCGAGGTGATCGATAGTGATGGTTACCTACACTCAGGAGATCTAGGAATGGTCGATGAGGATGGTTACTTCCACATCACAGGACGAATCAAGGAGATGATTATCCGCGGAGGAGAGAATATCTACCCTCGTGAGATTGAGAACTTCCTATATAATATGCCGGGGATCAAAGGAATAGAGGTTGTCGGATTGCCATCGCCACGCTATGGTGAGCAGGTAGCGGCATTCATCACACTCAAAGATGGCGTTGAGATGAACGCTGGTGATGTCGCAGCATTCTGTGATGGTAAGATCGCCCGCTACAAGTGTCCAAAGTATATCTTCTTTATTGATGCATACCCAATGACCGCCAGCGGCAAAATACAGAAATATCGCCTCCGCGAACTTGGCGTATCTCTCCTAGAGCAACGCAATGAGGTTATAATATAGGCACATACTTTTTGCCTGTCCTTACTAAAAAGTCCGGTTAACATCTTGTGCTAACCGGACTTTAAATTAGGTCTATATCAGTTGTCTACCAAGCATATAGCGGGTAGTCTGCCATCATCTTATTTACATCTGCACGTACCGCAGCTATGTTTGCCTCGTTCTCAGGATCCTGAAGCACACGATCGATTAGCTCTACGATATATGCCATCTTATCCTCTTTCACTCCACGTGTTGTTATTGCTGGTGTACCAAAGCGTAGTCCAGAGGTCTGGAATGGTGATCGAGAGTCAAAAGGTACCATATTCTTGTTTGTAGTGATGTCTGCTGCTACTAGGCACTTCTCAGCTAGCTTACCTGTAAGCTCAGGGAACTTAGTGCGTAGGTCAACAAGCATCAGGTGGTTATCAGTACCGTTAGATACGATCTTATACCCTCTCTGAGTAAATGCCTCAGCCATAGCTGCTGCATTCTTCTGCACCTGCTGCTGATACTCCTTATACTCAGGTTTTAGAGCCTCACCAAAGGCTACCGCCTTAGCTGCGATAACATGCTCTAGTGGTCCTCCCTGTATTCCGGGGAATACAGCTGAGTTAAGGATCTGTGACATCTTCTTAACAACCCCCTTAGGTGTAGTCTCTCCCCATGGGTTCTCGAAGTCCTTACCCAACAAGATAATTCCTCCACGAGGACCACGAAGGGTCTTGTGTGTTGTAGATGTTGTGATATGTGCATATGGAACAGGGTTCTCCAATACACCTGCTGCAATCAATCCAGCTGTATGAGCCATGTCGATCATCAACAATGCACCCACCTTATCTGCGATCTCGCGCATACGCTTGTAGTCCCACTCGCGTGAGTAGGCTGATGCTCCTCCGACAATCATCTTTGGTTTGCACTCCATAGCCTGCTTCTCCATTGCATCGTAGTCGATAACCTCTGTACCCTCAGCGAGCTGGTATCCTACAGCCTTGAAGTACTTACCCGACATATTGACTAGTGATCCATGTGACAGGTGTCCACCATGAGCAAGATCGAGTCCCATAAATGTATCTCCGGGCTGCATGCAAGCGAAGAATACCGCCATATTAGCCTGTGCGCCCGAGTGTGGCTGTACATTGGCATACTCAGCACCGTAGATCTCGCAAAGACGACTAATAGCCAAGCTCTCGATCTGGTCAACAACCTCGCAACCACCATAGTAACGCGCTCCGGGATAACCCTCAGCATACTTATTCGTCAACACCGAACCCATAGCCGACATCACCTCGTCGCTAACAAAGTTCTCCGAAGCGATCAACTCGATGCCATGCATCTGACGCTCTCTCTCCTTACCAATTAGATCAAAAACCTGTGAATCTTTCATAATTATATTTATATTGTATATATTTTTCTATGAGGCAAAGTTACTATTATTTTTTTTATTTATCTAAAAAACAGATTATTTTTATACCTTTGCCCTCAGAGAAACATAAATTAATTTGTATTATGAAATTATTAGATGGAAAAACTGCTATTGTAACTGGTGCTGCTCGCGGTATCGGAAAGGCAATAGCAATGGAGTTTGCTAAGGCAGGGGCTAACGTAGCCTTTACCGATCTTGTTATTGACGAGAATGCTAAAGCTACCGAGGCGGAGATCGCTGCTCTGGGAGTTAAGTGTGTCGGGTATGCCTCAAATGCGGCTAATTTCGATGAGACTCATGAGGTGGTTAAGTCTATCGCTGAGGAGTTTGGACGTATCGATGTATTGGTAAATAATGCTGGAATCACTAAGGATGGTTTGATGATGCGTATGAGTGAGGCTCAGTGGGATGCTGTGATCGCTGTAAATCTGAAATCAGCCTTTAACTTTATCCATGCGGTGACCCCAATAATGGCTCGCCAGAAGAGCGGTTCGATCATTAATATGTCATCTGTAGTTGGTGTGAGCGGAAATGCTGGACAGTGCAACTACTCAGCCTCTAAGGCTGGTATGATCGGTCTAGCTAAGTCAATCGCTAAGGAGATGGGTCCTCGCGGTATACGTGCTAACGCTATCGCTCCGGGATTTATCGTTACTGAGATGACCGATAAGTTACCCGAAGATGTTAAGCAGGGGTGGTATAATCAGATACCACTCAGACGTGGAGGATCGACTGAGGATGTTGCTGGTGTGTGTATATTCTTGGCTTCAGACCTATCAGCATATGTTAGCGGACAGGTTATTCATTGTTGTGGAGGAATGAATACCTGATAACGCGATCGTTACTGTAAAATATTAATACTCTGCATTTTGGTCAATGTATATATGATCCAAAATGCAGAGTACTCTTTTGTAACTATATCTCAAATATCTCTACTCTATAGCTCAGGAGGTCAATATTTAGGAGTTTTGACGTTAGTGTATTTTTGTCTCCGATAACTATCTTCATCACCTCATTAGCCTCAATAGCACCTACTAATGCCGGTGTTGTAGAGATCACTGCTGGTGGGGGTGTTGGGGCTGGTTGAGACTCTTTAGGGTAGAGATCTCTGTAGCCTCCGCTATCCTGATAGTGAAAGATTGATACCTGCCCTTTAAAACCACTTATCGCTCCATAGATATATGGTTTGTGCAGCTCTGCGCATATCTCATCAATGAGGTAGCGACTATCAGCATTATCAGTGCCGTCAACAAGAATATCATAGTTAGATACTATCCGCATGCAATTCTCGCTAGTGAGTCTTTCATTGTAGCTTTCGATTATTGTGGTGCTATTCATCGCTGATAAACGGCGTTTGGCACACTCCACCTTTGGCAACCCTAGATCCTGCTCTGTGTAGAGTGTTTGGCGTGGTAGATTGCTTATACTCACCACATCTGAGTCTATAATACCAATCCGACCAACGCCTGAAGAGGTGAGTAGTGTAGCGATAGGTGAACCTAACCCTCCCACACCAACTATCAGCACCGACGCCTCAGCTAGCCGCTGCTGTCCACACTCACCGACCTCTTTAAGGTCGATCTGTCGAGTATATCTCTCTCTATCTATTGTCATATGAACGATCCCAATCTTTCCATACCGCCTCACGATCGAGACTGCTCAGCCTCTTAGCCACCTCTATAGCACTACGATCATCGCTGATATGAAACTGCTCCAACGCCTGAGGGTAGCTGTAGTAACCACCCGGTTCAGTACGGCTATCGGCACTCATCGTTGTAACACCTAATGTCGAGAGGTTGTCGCGTAGCGCTGCTGGTTCACGTGTCGAGAGTGAGATGTCTACATCGTGGTCAAAGAGTCGCGTAGCGAAGATCAGCTGCGCATAGTCGCGGTCATTGATTATCACATTGGGCTTAAATCCCTCATTCTCTGAGGGGCGCATACGTGGGTAGTTAATGCTATATTTTGTCCTCCAATAGTTACGCTGAAGATAGCGCAGGTGGTGTGCCATCATTGTAGCATCGGTGCGCCACTCCTCTAGACCGATGAGGATACCCATTCCGATCTTGTGTACTCCCGCTTTACCCATCCTATCAAAGCCATTCACTCGCCACTCATAGTCGCTCTTTCTGCCTATTGGGTGATACTTTTTATAATTTGCACGGTTGTAGCTCTCTTGGAAGCATATCACTCCATTGAGACCGTGGGTGGTGAGCTTATAGTACTCCTCCGCCTCTAGAGGCATCACCTCAATCTGTATATTGGCAAAGTATTTTTTCGCTAGCTCGATCGCCTCAGCTAAGTAGTCGACACCCGCCTTAGCTGGGTTCTCGCCAGTGACCAACAGGATATTATCAAATGGAGCAAGACGTTTAATAGCCTTGTACTCATCCTCTATCTGTTCGATTGTCAGGATTGTTCGTGGCAGCTTATTATTCGCTTGGAAACCACAGTAGACACAGCCGTTACGACATGAATTGGTGAGGTAGAGGGGGATAAACATCGATATTGTCTTTCCAAACCTCTCCAGTGTATACTGCCTGCTTCGGCGCGCCATCTCCTCAATGTATGGTGATGCAGCGGGTGATATAAGGGTCATAAAGTCATCGACACTCAGCGTCCCAACCTTTGCTAAAACCCTCTCAACATCTGCCGCCGTACGTGAATATATCGCCTCGGTCGTAGCCTCCCACGATATTTTAGCTATCTCGTCGCTAAACATCTAGGAATGCCGTTAGTGGTGAAGTTGCATTTGCGGTATGTGACTCAGCAGCCAACCCCGACTCATAAGCTATACGTCCAGCGACAGTAGCCATCTTAAATGCCTCAGCCATAGCCACCGGATCAGCAGCAACAGCAATAGCGGTGTTGACCAACACTGCATCAGCACCCATCTCCATCGCCTCAGCAGCGTGGCTCGGCGAGCCTATGCCGGCATCGACAACTACAGGTACAGATGACTGTTCGATAATTATCTTAACAAAATCACGTGTCAAAACACCTCTATTAGAGCCAATGGGTGCGCCCAGAGGCATCACCGCAGCTGCTCCAACCTCCTCCAGCCTCTTACACAACACCGGGTCAGCAGGGATATATGGAAGAACAACAAAACCCATCTTCGCCAACTGCTCCGTAGCCTTAAGTGTCTCCACAGCATCGGGAAGGAGGTAGCGCGGATCAGGGTGGATCTCCAACTTGACGAAGTTCGTTCCAAACGCCTCACGCGTAAGCTCAGCAGCAAAGATCGCCTCCTCAGCTGTACGTGCGCCCGAGGTGTTGGGGAGTAGCTGGATGCCATCCTTAGCGATATGCTGCATCATATCATCCTGCTCGTCATTTATATCTATTCGTTTGATAGCCATAGTGACCATCTCTGTTCCCGAAGCGGTGATAGCTCTGCTCATCAACTCATTTGATGGGAACTTGCCTGTGCCTAAGAATAGGCGCGAGCTAAACTCTTTACCTCCAATAATTAATCTCTTCATATCTATTTAGCCTCCATAGACCGCCGAAACAATAACAATCTCATCTCCCTCACATATCACTCGTACACTCCACTCTGCTCGTGGAACTACGCGTCTATTGATTGCTACGGCGATCCCCTTTGTCTCTATTGATTGTTGATCTAGTAGTTCTGCAAGGGTTGTTGCACCACTTGTTATCTCTAAACCGTTTAACCTCAGTGTCATGGATGGTTGCGGTTTAGCGGTTTATACTCTATCGTCTGCATATCTTTGATCCTTAGCTGGGTAGTTACCATACCGCGATAGTGGTTCTCAACCACTGAGTAGCAAACATCTATCGGGCGTCCTGAGCGTATCCACGAGTAGAGATCAGGTTGACCAAATGCTATCGCTGCCAAACGAGTATTTGGCTTCTGCCCCTGCACTAGATCCATACGTAGATGCTCCATCGCTGCGCCAACAAGACGCGCATTTCCATTATTGCTCACCTCACGAGTGACAAATACAGGTGCGCTATTCCCGGGTCCAAATGGTTGGAAGCGGTGTAGATCTTTTCTGAACTTCTCGTCAATCGCCGAGAAGAGTACCTCTGTATCTATGTCAACTTGAGGAATGAGTATCTGTGGGTCGATATTCTGCTCTACATACTCATTAAATCGTTTTGTGAACTCCTCTACTCTTTCGGGACGCATTGTCAACCCCGCAGCGTACATATGACCTCCGAAATTCTCAAGTATGTCAGCACACGATTCAATAGCTTGGTAGAGGTCAAATCCCGGGATCGAACGTGCCGAGCCGGTCACCATCTCATTACTCTTTGTCAACACCACTGTTGGTCTGTAGTAGCTCTCAATCAGTCGCGAGGCAACGATACCCACAATCCCCTTCATCCACTTGGGGTTGTAGATAACTGTACATTTGCTATCTTTTAGATTTGCATTGTTCTCGACATAATCAAATGCCTCTTGAGTCACCGTTCGGTCGATCTCTTTACGGTCATTGTTAAAGCCATCGATCACACCTCCCGATTCACGAGCGGCATTCTCATCACCCTCAACCAGAAGATTAACCACAGCAAAACCTCCCGAAGGTGCAGCATTCTCATCATCGGGATCCATACGCATTCGACCACCCGCATTTATACGAGGACCGATCTTAAAGACAATATCATCAATTGTTATCCGCTCACCGCGTAGGCGGCAGATCTTAATGATCGATAGCAGACCTTTGCTAGGATTGTTGTTGAGCCTCTCTAATCCGAAGTAGGCGAGGGTACGATTCTCATCTACCAGAGGCACAATATCAGAGGCTATACTCACCGCTAGCAGATCAAGGAGGTGTACGATTTGCGAGAATGGGATCTCATGGCGCAAGCAGTAAGCCTGCACTAATTTGAATCCCACACCGCACCCCGACAGCTCGTCGAACGGATATTGGCAGTCACTCTGTTTAGGATCAAGGACAGCCACCGCCTCGGGAATCTCCTCTCCGGGCAGGTGGTGGTCGCAGATGATGAATTCAACACCTCTCTGCTTTGCATAGAGAACCTTGTCAACAGCCTTAATACCGCAATCGAGTACGATAATAAGGGATACACCTTTGGCTACAGCATGGTCTATACCACGATATGAGATACCATACCCGTCGTTGTAACGATCTGGTATATAGTAGCTCACGCGTTGGTGTCCTACTTGACGTAGGAACTTGTATACCAATGCAACTGCAGTTGTTCCATCTACATCATAGTCACCATAGACCATCACCTTCTCATTGTTGGTGATAGCTTGATGTACCCTCTCCACAGCCCTCTCCATACCCTTCATTAGGAATGGATCGTGCAGTGACGATAGCGATGGTTCAAAAAAGTTTTTTGCCTTTTCAGGCGTCTCTATGCCTCTCTGTATGAGTAGCTCGGCAAGTTCAGGGGCTATCGCAAGTGCCTTAGCCAAAGCGGCTACAGCCCTTGGTTCGCCCTGCTGACGAACTACCCATCTCTTTTTGATGGGCATAATTATCTATTTTTATTTATATATTTCTTTTGCAGTTGCAAAGGTTCATCTCAGATAGGTCTCTCTCCACCAACACCTCTCTCCACCAACACCTCTCTCTATCAACATCTCTCCCCCCCTCAATATCTCACCTCAGATGTCTCACCGCCTTCGCTAGGGTCATTTGTCACACCCCACAAATCGTACCATATTTTCGTCCTGATAACCTCTAATGGGCATCTCCAGACAACTATCTCACCTCTCACTAACAAGACAGTATGGGTACACTATGCAAAGATATAAAAAATAAATTACAAATGATATTTTTTTTAAATAAAAATTATTTAAATTCCTATATCTTACCCTACACCATCTATAAGTTGATTTTTGTTGATGCGCTAACTAATAATGTAAACGATAAAGTTATGAGTAAATATTGTTTTCAGATAAAATTTATCTATATTTGCGATTAAGAACAATAAATTAGATGCCTATGGTATATTAAAAGAGCAAACAAGCTATATAATAGCAGAGCAGCCCCAATTAGCTGCCCTGCTTAACATAACATAAAAAGCGTTAGCTTTAATCTTGTCTACTGAAACTTCGACAATTTCAAAGACATTCAAGAGTATAAGCGTAAACGCTCACGGGTTGGACTGCAATTTGCAGGTTCGGCGACCGTGGGCTTTACTCATTTATTTGAATGTCAAGGTAGTCGAAGACCTCAGTAGCAAATATGGAGTTTTGTCCACGTTTTTTGTGTCTATACGCAAGATTATCTATTAGCCTTGGGCAGGGCGCAAACCAAACAATTAATTCTTATGGAAAACAATCAACAACAGACAACAGTTGTGGTTAAATCGGGCAAAAGCGTAGGTCTCGCGCTTGTCCTAACCTTCTTCTTTGGACCACTGGGAATGTTCTACTCTACAATTGCAGGAGCAATAGTAATGTTTATTCTAACTCCAATTATTTCGATCGTCACAGTAGGCTTTGCACTGCCCGTGATGTGGATCATCCAGTTGATCTGGGCTGGAGTAGCAGCGAGCAACAGCAATAAAGGAACCTCCGTTCAGATTAGCAGCAATACCCCTCAGTCGCCAGTAACTGCCCCCGCAGAAGTTGAGCAACCACGTCAGATTACAAAGGACAATCTGTCACACTACGATGATGCCAATAGATTTAGTGATAGTAAAATCGAGGAGATGTTGGCTAATGGAGGTAGTGATTTGAATGCTGATTTTGTTGAGGCACTGAAATTTGTAAGAACGGAACGAATGCTTCTGTCTGAGATGGCAAATGATCGTAAGTTGATATATAATAGTGCGATTGTGTTGAGTAACGAGGAGCGTAACGAGCGTCTAGCCACCCCAAACATCTACTCTGCTATATCAATCTCAGCACTTAAATATATCCAGCGCTGTCTCGACTGTGATATTAAACCCTCCGAGAGTGGGTTTCTAATGACCTTTGAAAAGGGGTATCAAGCCCCCGAAACCCCTGCTGAGCGTGCTGAGCGCGAACAAGAGGAGCGAGAGGCAGCAAAGCGCAAAGCGCTGAAAGAGAAGCAAGAAGCCGAAGAAGCTATTACAGCAGCACGGAATAGGCTGCTCACTATAGCCATTTTTATTGGATTGATAGTTGTCGGTGTAGCTATCGGGGTGTATGCGAATTTGATAGCGCCAAATATTGAGTATAATAAGCAGATTGCAGAGATCGATGCACGGCTAGAGTATCGAGACAAAACGGTAGACTTAGAACCGCAGAAGGTAGAGCTAAATAATATTAAGGACTTATACAAAGAGATAGATATTCCTACATTAGGCTCAGTAGAAAAAGTTGAATATATAGCTAAAAAAATAGCCATAATAACCTGAGTTTTGGATAAGAAACACCCTAAATAAATAGGAAGAATGCTCAATTTTTCGTATCTTTATAGTTGATAATCAATAAGATAACAAAGAAATA
>JBCQTG010000058.1:0-12455 GCA_047178765.1 Rikenellaceae bacterium
ACCTGCGTCTTTGCATATGCCGTGGTAGCCCTCTTCAAGAAGATATTTAGAATCAATCTAGTCCTATCCAGCACCTGACAAGGTATCGCCTTCTCGATATTACGCGTCTGCGATGGAGACAGCTCATCATCGAAGATCACCACCTCAATATCATTCTCCTTAACATACTCCGCAATCTCATCCAACTTTCCCGGACCGACATAGATCCTTGATGAGGGGGTAGACATCCTCTGGGTAAAGATACGCACAGTCTCAATACCAGCTGTCTGAGCTAGAAAATCCAACTCATCGAGAAACTCTTGTGCCTCACGTGGAGATTGTCGATCTCTGATTACAGCGACCAAAACAGCCCTCTGCGCCTCATCCCAGACCCACTCATAGGTCTCCATTCCTCTATTATCTATTCTATCTATTGCCATATCACTCTACATTAAATCTAATAACTGCGCCAGATAACGATCCTCTTTCGCCCTCATCTGACGAGCATCCTCCTCGCTCTTATCTCCCTGACCACACAGGTGCAGAACACCGTGAACCAACACTCTATGCATCTCATCCAACTCAGCTGCTCCAAACTCTTTAGCATTGTCACTCACCGTCTCTACATCGATATACAGCTCTCCAGCTACATACCCCTCCGCCAAATCGCTACTATCAAAGGTGATAATATCGGTGTAGTAGTCATGCGCCAAAAAATCCCTATTGATCTGCAACAACTGCTCCGAAGAGCAGAAGATCACCCCCAGATCAACCAACTGATAGCCCTCACTCTGAGCAACCCCCTTCAACCACCTATTGATAACCCGACTGTTACCAAAACGGTAGCGTGTATCATTATTATTATATATAATAGCCATCCTCTTCTACCTCTTTGTAAATATACTCTTTGCTGTCACCTTAGCCTTGCCCGCAGGAGGGTAGATTCCAAAGACGATTTTATGCTCACTCTGTAGGGTGATAATATCCACCGACTCACCGATGATACCAACCACACTATTACGCGTAACCACCTGATCTTTAGCAACACTCACCGATGACAAACCAGAGTAGGAGGTGATATACTCTCCATGAGCTAGATAAATATCATACTTACCCGTGATCCTATTAACCTTAACGTCAACAACCTTTGCATCGTATATAGCGATCACCTTAGCACCAGCGGCACCGACAACCTCTGCCATATTATCCTTATATAACTTCACCCGTCCGCCCTGAACAGGTAGATTAAGGTTTGCTGTTGAGCTAGAGAATGATGATCCCGCCTTATTATCACGAATAAGTTTTTGTAACTCCTTAACGGCAGCATCTAGCTGTCTCTTACGCAGCTCGCTCTCCCTCAACTCATTGCGCTCCTTGGTACTCAATGTCTGAATATTTGCTCGCGCACTATTAACATCGCGCTGCAAACTTGTACGCTGTGACTCTAGACTCCTTACTATCTTATTTAACTCAGACTGCTTACTCTGTAGCACCTTTTTCTCTCCCGAAAGTACCCTTGAAAGGCTATCTATCTGTGTTATATAACTCTCCCTCAAAAGAGCTACAGCACGCATATTAGCAACCCTACGAGCCATATCCATAAAATCTTGCGCAGAGAAGAGATAGCTCAGCATGCTCTGTCCCGAGTAGTTTCGATACGCTTCGCGCACTAGATCAGAGTAGCTAGCACGATGATGAGCAATCTCAACATTGAGCTGTAAAGCGCTCTTATCCAATGCCTTAATCTCTCCTCTCACCTGCTCCTCTGCCGATCGTTGCAGCTTTAACAACCTATTTCTAGTCTCTATCTGGCGAACTAAACTCTCAACCCTCTTCTCTGTATCTGCCCTATTCTTACGTAGATTAGCGATCTCCTTTTCACCTGCCGAGAGCTGCTTTTCAAGATTCGCAACTACCGTTCGCTGTTTACTTATCTGGGCATCAGATGCCACAACCACACCACATAATAGTGTGAGCATAGCGACTGACAGTACTATATATTGAACAAATCTACTCTTCATCAGCATATCTACTTTTTACCTGCACAATCTCCTCTTCCGTTGCACCCGACTCACGAGCCTTATCTAGGTAATAATCACCCATAACATCATCATCCAGTGCAAATAAAACCTCTGCAAAGTGGAGTAAAATCTCATAATTATTACTTTTATCGAGTGTCAATGCACGCCTTAACTCCACCTTAGCCTCCTCTAATCGTCCCAATTTAAAGAGTATCCAACCATGAGTATCGATATATACGGCATTCTCTCCATCGCTCTCCATCACCGCTCTAGCTAGCTGCTCTGCGAGCTTCAGATCACCATCATGCACCGAGAGCGTATAGGCAAAGTTATTCTTAACCATCACATTATCGGGAACATACTTAATAATTCGCCTATAAATTTTATAGGTCTCTTTGATATTTGACCTATATCTCTTTACACTCTCCTTTACACTTTCTCCCTCAATAGAGAGTCTAGATAGACGTTCATGCTGATCGGCTAATAATCCATATAGATCAACCTTTAACGAATCGGGCATAACCTCAATCTGCTGCTTGATATACTCTATCGACTGCTCATACATCTGCTCACGCGAGAGGGTATATATCCAGTCAAAATGTAGTGAGTTCTCCTTAGGATACTCCCTCAATGCTCGATCAATATATAGCCTCACAGAGTCAATTGCTCTACTCTGGCTCAACATATTAATGAGCAGTTTATAACCATTAAGTGTAGCCCCACCCCTATCTATCCTTGACGATAGCTCTGGGACAACCATACCCTCCTTACCTTGGGCATATAGATGACGTAGATAGATCATCATCGCCTCATCACTGCGTGGATATTGATCCGCCAATAACCTAAAAATCACCTCCGCACGCTCCATATCGTAGCGACCCGACACCACACTCTTTGCAAGCTCTCGAATTAATGAGAGTTTAACATCCAGCTCAAACTCGACACTATTGATAATCTTCTCTAGATAGTTGAGATAACTCACTCGATCACCTCGTCGCTGGTAGAAATTTGCCAAAGAGACTAATGATTCAGGGGCTAAAGAGTCGATCATATAGGCAGTCATAAAGTTCTTCTCTGCCAAAGAGTCTGCACCTATCTGACCATATATGTCACCCAAAGCGATGTAGTTAGAGGGGTCATATGGAGCATTTTCAATAGCAACATTCAGCTCCTCAATCGCCCTATAGGTCTGATTTGTACCTATATACAACTGTCTCTTTATCGATTGTAGAAATGGATTCTGACCGACACGTAACTCTGCACTATCTAGCAATGCTATAGCCTCATTGTGCTTCGACTCCTGCTGCAACAGAAGAGCCATTATCCTAATAGCGTTAATATCACGCGGTTGCCTCTCCAAAAGGTATTTATATAGAGTTTTACTCTCTACATAATCTCCTTTAGAGAGTGTCACCTGAGCATAGTTACGAAGATACCACACATTGGTTGTATCGAGCTGATAGGCACATTTAGCGTAGTAGAGAGCTGAGTCGACAGAGTAGGACGAAAGCAACAACTTCGACATTTGATAATATGCAGGGGCATAGCTAGAGTCTCTCTTAATAGCCTGAGCAAATGCCATACGAGCAGAGTCTACACTATATTCAGCATTAAGTTTTACAACACCACTCAACACCCGATCAACCGACGGGCGGATCTTAACCCTACTAGTCTGCCCTCCCGACTCGGCTACACCACCGCCATACCCCACAAAGATTGTAGCGCACAAAACAGTGACTAGAAGTGCCGAGAGTAATCTTTTCATCGCTATTACTCCCCCTAAAGAGCCTTCTCAAATTGGTTAAGGAAGCGAACATCATTCTCAAAGTACAGACGTAGATCCTTCACCCCATAGAGCAACATCGCTATTCGCTCAACACCCATTCCAAAGGCAAAGCCACTATACTTTTCAGGGTCAATACCATTAGCAATCAAGACATTAGGATCAACCATTCCGCAACCCATAATCTCCAACCAGCCGGTACCCTTACATACATTACACCCCTTACCTCCACACAAGTTACACGAGACATCGACCTCTGCCGATGGCTCAGTAAATGGGAAGTATGATGGTCTCAAGCGAATAGTTGCACTCTCACCAAACAGCTCCTTAGCGAAGTAAAGAATCGACTGCTTAAGATCGGCAAACGAGACACCCTCATCGATATACAACCCCTCAATCTGATGGAAGATACAGTGAGCGCGATATGAGATAGCCTCATTACGAAACACTCGTCCGGGGCAGATAACTCGAATAGGGGGATTCTCACGCTCCATTGTCCTCACCTGAATAGATGAAGTATGTGTACGCAACAACACCTCAGGCGAACTCTGGATAAAGAATGTATCCTGCATATCGCGTGCGGGGTGCTCCTGAGGGAAGTTCAATGCCGAAAAGACATGCCAATCATCCTCAATCTCTGAACCATCAGCAACACTATAACCTATACGAGCAAACAGCTCAACAATTCTATTCTTAACAATAGAGATCGGATGGCGCGAACCAATTGGCAATGTAGAGGCTGGACGTGTCATATCTACCACCCCGCCACTCTTTGACTCCTCTCTCTCGACCATCTGCTCCTTAAGGGTATTTATCCTCTCCTGCGCACGACCCTTAAGTGTATTGAGCAACTGCCCAAACTCACGCTTATGCTCCGCTGCAACCCCCTTAAACTCCTCCATTAGAGCCGTTACATCACCCTTTTTACCAAGTATCTTTATTCGCAACTCCTCAACTTCAGCCATCGTTTTAGGATCAAAATCATCTATCTGGCGGAGTAAACTCTCTATTTTGTCTCTCATCTTGCTTTTTTAAAATAAATTATTTATATCTTTGCGACACACGCAACTGCAAAGATAATAATTAATGGGGAATATAAAAAAAATTGAGAGCATAAAATACAGCGAGGTTAAGCTCCACACTCTGTTACTCTCCTTTCTTAAGATCGGACTGGTCACCTTTGGCGGTGGATATGCAATGATTCCGCTTATCAGAGAGGAGATTATCGATCGTCGAGGGTGGGTAAATGATGATGAGTTTATCGATCTGCTCACTATTGCGCAGTCAACCCCCGGTCCAATTGCACTCAACACCGCCGCCTTTGTAGGGTATCGCACACGTGGTTATCTAGGGACACTAGTCTCTCTAGGGGGAATTATCATCCCATCATTTGTCATCATCATGGTTATCGCGCTAGGGTTTAACTTCATTCGCGACAACCACTATGTAGAGGCTGCTTTTAAGGCTATGCGCCCAGTGGTAGTTGCACTAATCCTTGCCCCTACGCTCTCGCTAATGCGCGGAATGAGCATCTCTATGATAGCTCTAAGTATTATGCTTATGGGGGTGATGGTTCTATTCAACCTCTCTCCATTGGTATTGATCGCCTCAGCAATTATTGGTGCTTTGACATGGAGTCTCTACACATCTAAATGCGCTAAAAAATGATCTATATACAACTTATAATCAGCTATTTAAAGATAGGATTCTTTGGCTTTGGAGGTGGGTACGCCATGCTCTCATTCATCCACCACGAGGTTGTCGTTCGCCACGGCTGGATAAGCGGAGCAGAACTAGCCGACATAATAGCCATATCACAGATGACCCCGGGTCCTATAGCGGTAAATTCAGCAACCTACATCGGCTACACCGTTGGAGGCTGGGCGGGAGCGATCATTGCCACAATAGCTGTCTGCGCACCAGCAATGACACTTATGGTCCTCATCACTCGATGGTTTATACTACTGCGAAACAACCACTATGTAGATAGTATTGTTCGCACCCTACGACCCGTGGTGATAGCGATGATCGGAGCAGCGGGGGTAGCATTAATACTCCCCGAAGATAGCTCAGCAAATAGCTTTATCGACTCATGGAGCTGGATACTATTCACAATAGCCTTTATCGCCGCCGCCACTAAAAAGGTGAGTCTTGTGGTGATTATCATCGCCTCAGCTATTGCTGGAATAGTTATTTATGGCTAGATAATATTATCGCCTATCCTCTGAGCTATAGCAGCAAACTCCTCTGAGCTGAGTTCAACCCTACTCTTTTTAAAATCAACATCCCCCTCGCTCTCGATTGGGATTAGGTGGATATGTGCATGTGGCACCTCCAACCCAATAACAGTCATCGCCACCCTACTACACTCCACACTCCTACCAATAGCCACAGCGACCCTCTTTGCAAAGATCGTCATCTCAGCGAGCAGCTCATCATCAAGATCAAAGAGATAATCCACCTCCACCTTTGGCACAACCAATGTATGCCCCTGCTTTAGTGGATTAATATCCAAAAAGGCGAAGAACTTATCACTCTCAGCCACCTTGTAGCAGGGTATCTCACCCGCAATGATCCTAGAAAATATTGTTGTCATATTTTTATCGTTTAATTTGTATCAACCCTAGCCACCTTATCAACCCCCTTAACACTCTTAATCTTGTTCAATACCCGACTTAACGACTCTAGATCCTTGACATAGAGGCTCAACTTACCCTCTACAATTCCATCATGGCTATTGAAGTTCACCTCACGCATATCGATCTTTAGATCACCTGTGACCACCTTAAGAATATCCATCAAAAACCCCATTCGGTCTACTCCTCGCACAGCAACCATGCATAGATAAGAGACACTCTTACTATGTGACCACTTGATCTCATCCTTGATTATCTGGTTACCAAATCGCGCCGCTAGTCTATGTAGATCAGAGCAACTTGCTTTATGCACCACAATAGTGTTATCAACATAGTTACGGAATCCCACAACCTCATCTCCGGGTATTGGATTGCAACACTCAGCAATAACAAACTCCTCACCGCTATCGCTCTCATCCTTACCCTTCGTTTTCTTATCCTCACGCTCACCCCCTTCATCATCCTTCTGAGGGATGAACAGGGTCCAGAACTTCAATATCTTACGATCGGGCTTTGACTTAAGTACCGCATCGAGATCGGCAAGGTGGATAATCCCCGCACCTAACTTACTATAGAACTCATCCTTAGTTGCTGATTCATACGCTGGCAACACCTTGCGCATAACACGACCACTCACAGGAACCTCCAACCGCTTCATCTCACGCTCAAAAAGGTCCATCCCTCGCTCAATATTATTATCACGCTCACTCTTAAACATCGCCTTTATTGACGATACCGCCTTAGAGGTTATTACCGACTTCAGCCACTCTGGACGTGGGCGAGCGCTCTCCGAGGTGATAATCTCTATCTGATCCCCATTCTTCAGCTGAGTGATGATCGGCTTCATCTGATGGTTGATCTTAGCTCCAATAGCGCGATTACCAATCTTTGAGTGTATCTCATAGGCAAAGTCCAGTGCCGTAGCGCCCTGAGGCAATTTACGAGACTCTCCTTTGGGTGTAAAGACAACTATCTCCGTGGTATATAGCGATAACTTAAAGTTATCAAGAAAATCAACCGCATTCTCCGAGGGTGAATTCAAAGCATCCCTAATCTTCTCTAGCCACCTCTCGATCTCATCATTCTGCGCCACAGCCGACTGCTTATATTTCCAGTGAGCAGCAAAGCCCATCTCGGCAATATCGTCCATCCTCTTTGTTCGCAGCTGCACCTCGACCCACACACCATCGGGACCCATCACTGTTGCATGCAGAGCCTCATATCCATTATCTTTAGGTATAGAGATCCAGTCGCGCAACCTATCGGTATTGGGCTTATATATATCGGTTATCGATCCATAGATCTGCCAACACTGAGTGGTTTCAGATGGGAATGGTAGAGCCTCAAAGACTATACGAATAGCGTAGAGATCATATATCTCCTCAAAGGTGATCTGCTTACGCTGCATCTTAGTCCAGATTGAGTAGATACTCTTCACCCTACCCGACACCTCATACTTCACCCCATTACGATCAAGCATCTCTATAATTGGGGCATTAAAACGCTCTATATAATCCTCTCTCTGTTTAGATGTCTGCTCTAGCTTCGACTTGATCGCCTTATACTCCTCTGGGTGCCTATACATCATCGACAGATCCTCCAGCTCGCTCTTAATAGCAAACAGACCTAGCCTATATGCCAGTGGGGCAAAGAGGTATATTGTCTCCGATGTGATCTTAATCTGTTTGTTGAGTGGCATTGAGCCAAGCGTACGCATATTATGCAATCGATCGGCGATCTTAATAAGTATAACCCTCACATCATCTGAGAGAGTTAACAACACCTTTCTGAAGTACTCCGCCTGCTCCGACCGCTCAGCATTAAAAACACCCGACATCTTCGTTAGTCCATCGACCATCGAGGCGATCTTATGGTCAAAGAGCCTCTCAATATCCTCCACCGTATAGTCGGTATCCTCCACAACATCATGAAGCAGTGATGCTACGATCGATTTCACACCCATCCCCATCTCATCAACGATGATCTGCGCCACCGCAATAGGGTGCAAGAAGTATGGCTCACCAGAGCGTCTCCTTACGCCATGGTGAGCCTCTTTAGCCAAGAAAAATGCCTTTCGGATCAGATTCCAATCATCCTCACCGCTACATATTTTCCGCTCAATACACGATTGCTCTAGTCGCAACCATGCCTGCTCAATTAATCTCTCATCCTCTGCATCAATCTCCATAATACAACAACTATTTTCTACTACTCTACCGTACCATTGAGCATTAATTCACGAACCTTAGCCTCTATCTCTGCACATACCTCAACATTCTCAATAAGGTAATTCTTAACAGCATCACGACCCTGACCAATCTTACCATCTCCGTAAGAGTACCACGATCCCGCCTTCTTCAATATTCCATACTCAACAGCAATATCCAAAATCTCACCCACCTTAGAGATTCCCTCGCCAAACATTATATCAAACTCTGCGCGCTTAAATGGTGGTGCAACCTTATTCTTGACAATCTTCACCCTAGTACGTGTACCTATCTGGTTCTCACCATCTTTAATCACCGAAACCCTACGAATATCTATCCTCACACTTGAGTAGAATTTTAATGCATTACCACCCGTAGTGGTCTCTGGATTACCATATACAACACCAATCTTATCACGCAACTGATTGATAAACACACACACTGTTCCTGTCTTTGATATACTAGCAGTTAATTTACGCAGTGCCTGTGACATCAAGCGAGCCTGTAGACCCATCTTTGAGTCGCCCATCTCACCCTCAATCTCCGCCTTAGGGGTCAACGCCGCCACAGAGTCAATAACAACAATATCTATCGCACTTGAGCGAATCAAAGAGTCGGCAATCTCCAACGCCTGCTCACCATTATCAGGCTGTGAGACCAACAAATTATCTACATCCACGCCCAACTTCTGAGCATAGTAGCTATCAAAAGCGTGTTCAGCATCGATAAAGGCAGCTATTCCCCCCGCCTTCTGCGCCTCGGCAATGGCGTGAATAGCTAGAGTTGTCTTACCCGACGACTCAGGTCCATAGATCTCAACTATCCTACCGCGCGGATAACCACCAACCCCCAAAGCAACATCTAATGTCACTGATCCTGAAGATATTACTGGAACATTAGCCACCTCAGATGAGTTCATCCTCATGATCGAGCCTTTACCAAAATTCTTCTCGATCTTCTCCATCACGGCATTTAACACCTTCAACTTATCACTATTTATCTCTTTTGCTGCCATAATTCAATCTAATATTTTTATTTAAAAAAAGCGTGAATCTTCAAAGGTAGTAAAAATTTTCTAATTACCACACCCATTTTCAAGAAAATTTAATCCCAGATACTCTCCTCAACAATCTGATCTCTCAACTCATTATCTGTTGTGTTCACCACTCTCTGGCACCCCGGACATCGAATAACCCCTTGACGAGGTGACTGATCGCCACAACCAACACAACTAACCACCATACCGTAGCTACTCTCTGCACTATGTATAAACTGCGTCCCGCAATCCCTACACTTAATTTTATAAAGCCTTCCCATACACCTATATTTTTATTGTTTACAAGTGCAAAGATAATAGCCCCCAGTGTCAACTTATGACACTGCAAAAAAACAAAATAAATTTCGCCACCTATAGATAGTCAACTACCTATTACGATACTCCCCCGGAGTACAGCCTGTAAGGCGCTTGAACTGCACATTAAAGTTTGGCAGGTTATTAAATCCAGCCTCTATAGCTATCTGAGATATATGAAGTTTGGTGGTTAGAAGCTGTTGTTGGGCATACTTAACCCTAAACTCCAATAAAAAGTCAAATATTGAGCGATCGACACGATTACGAAAGTGGCGACAGAGAGCAGTACGATTCATACCCGCATACTCAGCAAGCTCATCAAGGGTGATATTCTGGTTAAAGTTGAGCATTATATAGTCCAACACACTCTTATATGCACCATCGCCACTAACATAGACACCATTAACCGATGATATACTCTCCGCACTACCCAGCTCGCCACTCAGACAATCAAGCAGATCATAGAGGATCATCAACCGCGCAAAACCACTAACCTGCCCCATATTCTCTATACGTTGAATGATATGTTCAGGGCAGCTCTCGCGACACCACTTCAGCCCCATCGACGAGCTATCAATAAGTGATTTTATACCTCTGCAACCGGGCATACGCTGATAATCAGCGGGGAGAATAGACTCACTAAACTGGATATAAGTAGAGCCACATCGCAAAGGATAGCTCAACTCATAGAATTGTGGCGCACTACGAAAATAGTGAGTCATGCCTGCCATAAAAAAGAAGAGGTCACCAGCGCGGAAACTAATCATCCCATCGCCAGCAAAACAGACACCCTCACCCTTATTTATATAGACAAGCTCTATCTCAGGATGATAGTGCAACGGTTTAGGGAAGTAGCGGCACTCGGTAGTTCCATACATAAAACTACTACCCGTACTACTCTTTACCCTCTCTAATTCAACCCTTTTCAATTTTATACTGTTTGCTAAATTAAACCTATAGAGCAAACATACAAAAAAAATCTGACATTATGAATAATATAGCTCAATGAAATCACTAAAAAGTATCATATCGAACGAAGCGAAGTACCTTGCAATGTTCTCTGAAAAACATTGCGAGGTACTTCGCTTCACTCGGCATGACAGTACGGAGACTTGTCATCCTATTTTATAAACGACCTAATTTGGTCTATCGTCTCTTCTTTCCCTTTGAGGTCTCGCGATCATTCCACTTATTTCCCCCCTCAGCAAATATCGACCAATCAAAATCATCAGTAGACATCAACGATGGAGCCTTGCTCTTACGCGAACGCGACTCACTACCACCATCTCTCTCTAGCTCACTCTTGCGAGGAACACGTTTAGTCGTTCTCTTTGTTGAGTCATCATCCCTACGGCGCTCTGGTCTGCCACCCTTAGCACCTCTCTCCGATCTACCACCGCTCTTCTTCTCACCTTTGGTGATCTCAGCTAGCGGACGTCCACGATGCTCTCCTAGCTCACGCACAACAGCCTCAGCCTCGGTAAATGGAACACTAACAAATGAGTACCCCTCCAACACCGCAATATCTCCAATGCTCCTATCATCAAGACCACAACGCTGCTTCAACATATCAGCAACCTTACGACCAGTATATCCATCGCGCTTTCCAACCGCCAAAAAGAGACGAGCCGTTCCCTTGCGATCAACCGAGAATGATCTAATCTCAGGATAGTTACGCTCATCAAGCTCACTACGGAACGCCAATCTCAACAGCGCGCTAAGGGCAACCTCAGGAGAGTACAACTCCAAAAGGTCATTAGCCATATCGTAGTGGCTACGGTGAGAGTCTGATGTTATCACCTCAGCCAAGTCATTCTTGATCTTATTACGCTTCATTGCGATAATATCCTGAGCTGTTGGTAGCTCCTCCTTCTTGATCTCCGCCTTTACATCACGCTTAATAAATCCGAAGTGACGCATCTCATTACGAGTGATAAAGGTTATCGCTGTACCCTGATTACCGGCACGTCCAGTACGACCAATACGGTGTACATAGCTCTCTGAGTCCTGAGGCAGAGCATAGTTGATTACATGGGTAAGGTTGTTCACATCAATTCCACGCGCAGCAACATCTGTAGCCACAAGGATATTAATATGCTTATCACGGAACTTCTTAAGAATTTTCTCACGTGATGCCTGTGACACATCACCATGGAGACCATCGGCAGCATAACCACGGGCGATAAGTTTATTCACAACCTCATCTACACTAACCTTAGTACGACAGAAGATTATACCGTAAAACTCCTGCTCAATATCGATAATACGGGTAAGCGCATCAAATTTATCTGACTCACGAACCTCAAAATAGATCTGCTCGGTAAGAGATGTTGTAAGCTGCTGGTTAGCAATTTTAACTAGCTCAATATCACGCATATAACGCTCTGATAGCGAGATAATACGCTTAGGCATAGTAGCTGAGAATAGTAGCACACGACGCTCATCGGGCGTGTGGCTCATAATCTCCTCAACATCCTC
>JBCQTG010000059.1:0-12375 GCA_047178765.1 Rikenellaceae bacterium
TCACTCACGAAAGAGCCATCAATGACACATATCTCATCAACAATACCCGGGACTCTAAATCCTATATTAACATCTGTCGCAGCTACAACTCTGCCCGGGAATATCGCCTGTTGAGAGCTGCTACGATCGATCTCTACCCTCTCACACCTCACCTTTCGAGACCCCTCGACACTCGACTCTCCTCCTGAACACGACACCGACAGTAGTAATACTACACAAATAAGATAGTTGTAAAATTTCATCGCTATAAAAATTATTGTTTCAATGGGAAGATCAGCCCCCACTCGATACAAAGGTATGGTTAATAACAACTTATAAAAAGTCCTCTTTAGGGATAAAAATGTTCAATATCAGCTTTTTTTACTATCTTTGCATTATGCCTATACAAACGAGCTATATTACGGGTCACACATCGGAGTTCAATGAGTTCCGACAGGGTGTACCTGTCCATCTCGAATCGGGTGGATTCCTGATCTGCACAGCGGGGAGCAGCGATGTTGTTATCAACTCAAAGCAGTATAGCATCAAGAGGTGGGATCTGATAGTCGCCTTCCCCTACTCATATGCACACGCAATACATATAAGTGATGATTTCAATGGTGTGATCTTTGGCGTAGATATGAGCATACTCATTAGTGCAGAGATTGAGAATCGAGGCTTCTACATCACCGCCGTAACAGAGAACCCATGTATCTCGCTACGCCCCGAGGAGGCACAAAAGATACTATCACTGCGCGAAGCATTTCTGCGAGAGAGTGCAAAGGTAGATCACCCTCTGCGCAAGGAGATTGATGAGTCGATGTTAAAGATAGTGATCTATGAGATAGCCGCCTTCTTCCACCACGCCACACCCAATGTGGACCACATACAGTCAAGGGATGATATTATCTTCAATAATTTTGTTATTCAGCTCTATAGCGAGGGTCTCAATGAGCGCTCATTAAAGAGCTTTGCCTCCAGAGAGCATATAACGCCGAGCTACCTCTCGAAGGTGGTTAAGCGGGTCTCAAATCGCACCGCCTCAGAGTGGATAAGCAGCTACACCATAATATCCATTATGCGACTACTCCAAAATAGGCAGCTCTCAATAGCGACAATTGCCGAGATGCTCAACTTCCCCAACGCCTCATTCCTCTCGCAGTACTTCAAAAAACACACCGCCCAAACCCCAAAGAGCTACCGCAAAGAGTTCTTTGAGAGAGAGTAAGGCTGCATTTTGAGAGTAATGCACTATGATAGATAATGTTAGCATCAGACCTTTCGTTTTGGACTCAAACACCTTTAGGTGTTTGAAAGTTTTAATGCTTAATTTTTTTAGCCAAGTTCACTTGAGCTAAAAAAATTAAGCATTAAAACGTAAGAGCGAAGCTCGAAAGTCCAAAGCGCAACGAAAAAAGAGATGCAAAGCATCTCGCCAGTCCCCCGGGGGTCACCCCAGTCGCCGAAGGCAGCCCACGGTGCTTGCTCGCGAATTACCCCTCATAAAGAGAGAGGCGCAGCACTCCAAATGCTACGCCTCTCAATACATATCGACTCTAGGTCTACACTCTACTTCACCTCCTCAAACTCAACATCCTCGGGTTGGCTAGCACCCTGCTGTGCGCCTGAGTTTGGCTGCTGCTGCGCTCCTGCCTCAGCCTGCTGCTGTGCGTAGATGTCCTGTGATGCTGCCTGCCATGCTGCGTTCAACTCCTCGATCGCTGGGTCGATAGCCGCTATGTCTGAGTTCTTGTGTGCCTCCTTCAACTTCTCTAATGCCGACTCGATAGCCGCCTTCTTCTCAGCTGGGATCTTGTCGCCATACTCCTTCAACTGCTTCTCGGTAGCGAAGATATTTGAGTCCGCTGCGTTGATCTTGTCGATACGCTCCTTCTCAGCCTTATCCGCAGCCTCGTTAGCCTTAGCCTCATCGCGCATACGCTGGATCTCAGCATCGGTCAATCCACTTGACGCCTCGATACGGATCTTCTGCTCCTTGCCTGTACCCTTATCGCGTGCCGACACATTCAAGATACCGTTAGCGTCAATGTCAAATGTAACCTCGATCTGTGGTACTCCGCGTGGTGCCTGTGGTATTCCATCCAAATGGAAGCGTCCGAGTGACTTATTATCCTTAGCCAATGGGCGCTCACCCTGACAAACATTGATCTCTACCGATGGCTGGTTATCAACAGCTGTTGAGAATACCTCGCTCTTACGTGTTGGGATTGTTGTGTTGGCATCGATGAGCTTAGTCATCACACCACCCATAGTCTCGATTCCGAGTGATAGTGGAGTGACATCCAAAAGGAGTACATCCTTAACATCTCCTGTCAATACACCACCCTGAATAGCAGCTCCTACAGCAACCACCTCATCTGGGTTTACGCTACGGTTAGGTGTCTTGCCGAAGAACTCCTCAACAACCCTCTGGATAGCTGGGATACGTGTCGATCCACCAACCAAGATCACCTCATCAACCTGTGATGCTGACAATCCTGCATCGCGTAGAGCGATCCTACATGGCTCGATAGTGCGCTGAACTAGGCTATCTACCAACTGCTCGAACTTAGCACGTGTAAGTGACATCACCAAGTGCTGAGGGATTCCATCAACAGGCATGATATAGGGTAGGTTGATCTCTGTCTGAGTAGTTGACGAAAGCTCGATCTTCGCCTTCTCAGCAGCCTCCTTCAAACGCTGTAGAGCCATCGGGTCTTTGCGTAGGTCGATATTGTGATCCGCCTTGAATGTATCAGCCATAAAGTCGATCAATACGTGGTCGAAGTCATCTCCTCCAAGGTGAGTATCACCATTTGTTGACTTCACCTCAAAGACACCATCACCAAGCTCAAGGATCGAGATGTCGAATGTTCCACCACCAAGGTCATAAACAGCGATCTTAGCCTCTGAATCCTTCTTATCCAATCCATAAGCCAAAGCAGCAGCTGTAGGCTCGTTGATGATACGGCGAACCTTTAGACCAGCGATCTCACCAGCCTCCTTAGTTGCCTGACGCTGAGAGTCTGAGAAGTATGCAGGAACGGTGATTACCGCCTCTGTAACCTCCTGACCAAGGTAGTCCTCAGCTGTCTTTTTCATCTTCTGAAGTGTGATTGCCGAGATCTCCTGAGGGGTGTACATACGTCCATCAATATCTACACGTGGGGTGTTGTTGTCACCCCTTACGATTGCGTATGGAGCGCGTGCAATGTCGTTTGATACATTGTCGTACTTCTCACCCATAAAACGCTTGATAGAGAAAACCGTGCGCTTAGGGTTTGTAATTGCCTGACGCTTAGCTGGATCACCAACCTTACGCTCACCACCATCGGTGAATGCTACTACTGATGGGGTTGTTCTGTGACCCTCTGCATTTGGGATAACGACTGGCTCGTTACCCTCCATTACTGAGACACATGAGTTTGTTGTACCTAGATCGATACCAATAATCTTTGCCATAATTGTTACTTTTTATTATTATACTTAATTTTATTTTTTTAAATTTGCATTTACATGGTCTCTAACAAATGATATACCAAAACGAAAATTACAATAATTGCTGACATAATCTGTCATTTTGGCAGTCGGCGCAGTTGAAAAATAGACAACAGAGGTGACAAATCTACATGACAATATAACTCACCCCCATAAAAACTTAATATATATGAAGCTCTTCAACCTAATTCTACCTATCACAATACTCTTTTGCGCCTCATGCTCGCAGAGATCACCTAAGCAGGTCTATGCCGAGGATTGGGATGATCTAAATCGTTATCCTCAGGCGGAGTGGCTCAATGAGCTTAAGTTTGGAATGTATTTTCACTGGAACTACAGCACCCTAGCGCTATCGCCCGATGGTTGGTATGGTCGAAATATGTACAACCCAAAGAGTTGGAGCGCCTATAAACAACATACCGAGAGGTTTGGCGGTCCAGATAAATTTGGGTATAAAGATTTTGAGCCTCTATTCACCGCTGAGGGGTTCTCAGCTAAGGAGTGGGCGGAGAATCTAGAGCGTGTAGGTGGTAAATTTATGGTGGGCATGGCTGTTCACCACGATGGCTTCGACCTCTACGACTCTAGCTACACGGAGTGGAACTCAGTGGATAAGCAGCCACATATAGATATTATGGGTGAGCTAGAGAGGGAGGCACGGAGTAGGGGGATGAAGTTCGGACTGACGACCCACCTTGCATGGAACTGGCTCTTCTTCAGCGAATTTATGTACCCAGATAAGTATGATGCTAAGGATGCCCCCGAGCTATACAACATCCACGACCCTAAGGGTGGCGCATCGCCCGAGTTTGTCGATGAGTGGTATAACCGCACTGTTGAGATGATCGACAACTACAAACCCGACTTCCTCTGGTTTGACTTCGGAACTAAGTATGATGAGTTTGCCAATAACCACACCTGCAAACTTACGGCACACTACTACAACCGCGCTGAAGAGTGGGGGAAAACGGTCTCTATGGCGTCAAAATTTGGCTTCGGAAATGACAAGAGCAAGGTTCACGACCTAGAGCAGAGCGCATTTGGATATATCCACTACCCACTTTGGATGTCGGACTGCACGATGAACAAGGGGTGGTTCTACAACGGCATGAAGGCGGTGGATGACACCAATGCAACGGGGCTGTATTGGTTACACCAACTCATCGATATTGTCTCGAAGAATGGAACACTACTGCTCAACCTAGGTCCAAAGCCCGATGGCTCGTGGCCCGAGGACTACACCGAGGAGCTATTTAAGATGGGTGATTGGCTCCATAAGAATGAGGAGGCGATCTACTACACTAAGCCGTGGCACCGCTTTGGTGAGGGTCCAACAAATGCTGTCGATGGCTCACACTACCGTTTGAGTCCGGTGCTAAGCCCCAAAGATATTCGATTTACAACTAAAGATGGTGCCTTATATGCCATTGTCTGCGGATGGAGCGATGATATATCTATCAGGTCGCTGGGTAGCAGGGATATTGGAGCTGAGATAAAGATAAAAAAGATCTCTCTTCTAGGCAGTGATGCCGAGATTAAGTGGCAACAGATGGGTGATGCACTTAACATTATCGTTCCTGAGGGAGTTTCAAAGAGTGAATACGCCTACGCCTTTAAGATCGAGGGTGATGGTCTCCTCCCCGCCCGAGACAACGAGTATGCAAATATCTATCTTCCAACATTAGTTAGCGGGGTTAAGAGTGTGAAGTTCACCATCCCGACAGAGGGACGCATCGCCCTCTCTGAGGTTGCGATCTTCGATGGCACGGCATCGCGCAGAGTGTTGCGTAGCGGTGAGTTCAGCGACTACACACCTCTGGCTAAGGGTACGATAGATCTTATCAGCGACCGTAACTTCAACGGACACCCATTGATGGAGAGCTATATCGCAACAGAGAGGGGCAAGAGTCCACACCTCACATATACATTTAAGGGTATACACGACCTTAAGTATATCACCATCTTCTTCGCAATGGATGGCGGAGAGGAGTTTAAGGAGCGAGGGGTAGTTGAGTTCTATGACAATGACGGCAAGCTAATTGAGAGCATTCAAGTTAAAGGAGATAACTAGACCGACTCCTGTCATGCTAAGCGATGATGCGTGAGGGTGTATGGCGTGTATATTTTTTTGCACGTTTGCCCTGTTTGCCCAGCAAAATATTTTTTTTTATTGAAGAAAAACATTATCTTTGTGAATAAGGGTTGTAAGTCTAATTTATAAAAATGAAGATTATGATAAACTTAATTAATGAAATTTTGGGTGTTACACACCAGATGGTTATATGGCAATATGCGATCTATGAGATATGTCTTGTATCAATAGGCATTCTTTTAGGACTCAAATATTTTGATGTCTTGACTAGATGGAAAAAGGTTATTTGGGCAATATTTGCAGTTGCACTAGTTGCATTAATCGCAATTTTTGTCACATTATCGTGATAAATAGTGGTTTCGATTAAATGGCATTAGAACGACATGTTCTATAGCTGAAACAGTCTACCAAAGGCTGTCATGCAGAACGAAGCATGACAGCCTTTATACAATTGTTAATATCCATAAAAAATGGAAACATGGCAGCATACACAAAAAATATAAAACACTTCGAGAGTGAACATATAGATACTCACCACGACTCGGCACTTAGCGTCACCACGGGCGTTGTCGATCAACCCATCGTCAACCCCTACTTCGTTAAGAAGAGGCGGGCAACACTCACCACAGAGGGTTATGTAGAGGGTATTCTGGCGGGGAATATAACTATCCTCTCTCAGGCGATCACCCTTGTCGAGAGTTCAAACCCCGCGCACTACGCACAAGCGCAACAGATTATCGAGCGCTGTCTGCCCCACTCGGGACGCTCGATAAGAATCGGCATCACAGGTGTTCCCGGGGCTGGAAAATCGACCTTTATCGAGGCTGTTGGTGGGATGGTTGTTGAACGTGGACATCGGTTGGCGGTGTTGGCTATCGACCCCAGCTCGGAGCGTAGCGGTGGATCGATCCTCGGCGATAAGACCCGAATGAATACCATCTCGGCAAACCCCGATGTATTTATTCGCCCCTCGCCCTCGGCGGGATCGCTGGGCGGTGTGGCACGCAAGAGTCGCGAGACAATTATCCTCTGCGAGGCTGCCGGGTATGATATTATATTAATAGAGACCGTTGGTGTCGGGCAGTCGGAGACTGTTGTCCACTCGATGGTCGACCTCTTTATGATGTTGCAGATCGTAGGTGCAGGAGATGAGTTGCAGGGTATCAAACGCGGAATCATGGAGATGTCGGATATGATGGTTATCACAAAGGCTGACGGAGAGAATATGTTGCGCGCGGAGATGGCACAGAGGCAGTATCGCAATGCGATGATGCTCTTCCCTATGCCCCCCTCGGGTGTTCGCCCCGAGGTCTACACCTGCTCATCTGTCGAGGGCAATGGGCTGGAGGATGTATGGAGTGCCGTAGAGGGGTATATCTCTAAGGTTAATGAGAACAACTACTTCACTGAGCGTCGACAGTCGCAGCTGCGATATTGGATGCGCGAGACAATTAACAATACGCTGTTGAGCAACTTCTATAACCACCCAGAGGTGGAGAGGGTGATTAAACAGTATGAGGATGATCTCTATAATGAGAAGATCACCCCCTTTGTCGCTGCGTACCAACTCCTTGAGATTACAAAATAGAGAGTATGATAACAGTAGATTGCAGAAAATTAAAGCACCCAAATACCGGTCTCTACACCTTTTGTAGAGAGCTTATTCTTGCTCTGGAGAGGGCGAAAGGGGATGCAGAGTTGTGTTATCTCTTTAACTCTAAGGGGTATAAAAACTTCACTGCTGATGGTTCGCGGGTAGAGCATTATAAAATATCTAAGTTGTGGGATCGGCTGCCAATATTTGGCAATAGGGGTCTGTTTCACTCCACTGTTCAGATGGCGTCGGCACCAATATGTGGAAAGAGGGTTCTCACTATCCACGATCTAAATTTCCTCTATGAGAAGAGTGAGGCTAAGGCAGCGAGGTATATCAAGAGGTTACAGAGAGAGGTGAGAGGGGTTGACTATATCGTCGCTATATCTGAATTCACCAAGAGCGAGATAATGCGACATGTAGATATAGGCGATACCCCAATAGAGGTGATATACAATGGGTGCAGCCTCTTCGATGGCGAACCGACAGAGCAGCCCAAATATAGACCTGCGGGTAAATTTCTATTTAGCATGGGTACCATCCTACGCAAGAAGAACTTCCATGTTCTACCATCGATATTGGTGGGCAACGACTACGAACTGATAGTGGCAGGCAACGACTCTCCATACTCACAGGAGATAGTTGATGAGGCGAGGAGATATGGAGTAGAGGAGAGGGTACACCTCATAGGATCAATAAGTGAGGCGGAGAAGGATTGGTACTTCCGCAATATGACCGCATTCCTATTCCCCTCAATAGCTGAGGGCTTCGGGCTACCCGTGATAGAGGCGATGAGCTACGGCAAGCCGACAATAATATCAACATATACATCTCTACCCGAGGTTGGAGCAGACCACTGCTACTACCTCCCCCGCGACTTCAACCCTACAGAGATGCAGGAGATACTAAAGCACGCCCTAGAGAGCTTCACCCCCGAGCGCGCCAAGGCTGAGATCAGACATGCGAAGAGCTTCTCGTGGGATCGTGCTGCCGCCTCATACCTCGACATTTATAACCGTCTATAGAGATTCAATCTACAACCCAAATATTCGCTCAGCATTAAGTGTTGTATGGTGTGCAATCACCTCCGCTGACACCCCCTTTAATTCAGCGATTTTATCGCAAATATGTTCAAGATAGAGTGGCTCGTTTCGTGTGCCACGATGGGGTGTTGGGGTAAGGTATGGGGCATCAGTCTCTAGGAGTAGATGTTCGAGATCGATATGCCCAACCACCGCTGCCACCTGCGAGCGTTTGAATGTCACCACACCACCTATAGCAAAGAGGAAGTCACCACACTGAGAGATACGGCGATAGCTCTGCTCGGTATCACAAAAGGCATGCATCACCCCCCGCAGACCCCTCCCGCGCATACTCTCAAGCAGATCGCACATATCCCCCCACGCATCGCGGGTGTGTATATTCAGCGGAAGATCATAACGTAGCGACAGCTCCGCTAGAGCGACAAAGCTCTCCTGCTGCTCCTTAATAAAATCACTGCTCCAATAGTAGTCCAACCCAATCTCACCAATGGCGCAGAAGCGTCCACGCGGAGACTCCTGAAGCAGACGCTCAACCTCATCAACCTCTACACGCCAATCGGCAATCTCATTGACTGTGGTGGGGTGTAGACCAACCATAGGGATTAAATAGTCGGGGTATCTATCACATAGCGCCAACATCTCCTCACGTCCCTCAATACCCACATCGGGCATCAAGACCCTCTTTACACCCCCCTCACGTGAGCGGAGGATAACATCGGCAATATCATTTTCATACTTTGCATCGCTCAGATGCGCATGTGTATCTATTAATTTATATTTCATATTAACTCTAATGGTATAAGACGTTTGTAGAATGATGCTTTTGGTGGCGAGACCAGTTCGAGTAGCTCCAGTTCAACGAGGAGACCACTGATCTTTGATATGGGCAGGTTGCATCGCTGCTCGATGGTAGTTATATGTATCGGTTCATCATCCACAAATGAGCGGATGATCGACAGATGCTCTTTTGATAACATATCGAGTGTTACACCCTTGGGCAATGAACAAGCGACAGTATCATTCACTGCTGTTTGAAGCTCCCAACCTAGCTCATAGGCAATACTATGCGCCGAGAGACAGATACTAGCTACCTGCTGCGAGATCAGGTTGTTACATCCTCTGAAGCTACTATCATCTATATGTCCGGGGATGGCAAGCACCGAGCGATCATACCCACGCGCTATTCGTGCCGTATGAAGCGAACCTCCATTTGAACCACTCTCAATAACCACCGTAGCACTAGATAGCGCAGCGATA
This sequence comes from Rikenellaceae bacterium, assembly GCA_047178765.1. GTDB lineage: Bacteria > Bacteroidota > Bacteroidia > Bacteroidales > Rikenellaceae > Alistipes. Next base: position 9,464 of record JBCQTG010000059.1, read on the forward strand.
ATACGATTGCGCATAATATAGTGATATTTAGCAAATGTCGTAGTAGATGGCATCTCACTGATTAACGCCCCTCCACACTCAAGAATCTCCTCTGCTAGACCGCGGTGTTGCGATGGTCGAATAGTTGGCAGAGGGGTAGGTAGTACCGCTACAGTAGGCAACCTAGCCCCTATAGCACAGCGATGTGCCACACCATCTATCCCATGCGCTAATCCACTAACAATAACAACCTCACCAACAGACTCAGCCAACCCATCGACAATAGATTTACACGCCCGCTCACCATAGGCAGAGTGTGAACGAGTACCAACGATTGAGACCGAGCGCTGAGTGAGCGTAGTGCGATCACCCATAATAAACAAGACATGTGGAGGGTCATGAATCTCACGCAACAGAGGGGGATAGTCATCATCTGTAGAGGCGATCATCTTCACCCCCTTACCACGATAGTGCTTCACCTCAGCCTCAGCTAGCCTAAGTGGCTCCCCACCGAGAATAGACTCTGCCATACTCTCCTTGAGTTCAGCACGCAACACCAACTCCTCGACTGTGCAGCCGAAGATAGCCTCTGCCGATCCGAAGATCTCAATCAGATGCTTGATTGCGTGACACCCTAAGCGTGGAGTCAACGTGAGTGCTAGGTCAAATATATTCATCTCGATTACGGAGCTGCAATATAGTGATTATTTTTGATAAAAAGCTCTACAACTCATTATTTTACAGAGCGGTATTGTAGAATCAAAATAAAATTACTACCTTTGTCGCTCGATAATAATTACATAAAAGAGAATACAATTATGACACAGGTTTCAAATCGCTTAGCAGCAATGACACCATCGGCAACATTAGCTATGTCGCAGAAGAGCAATGAGTTGAAGGCTCAAGGTGTAGACATCATCAACCTTAGCGTTGGTGAGCCAGATTTCAACACACCAGACCACATCAAAGCAGCGGCAAAAAAGGCTATTGATGACAACTTCTCGTTCTACTCTCCCGTATCGGGATATATGGATCTTCGCAAGGCTATCTGCGAGAAGCTCAAAAACGATAATGGTTTGGACTATACGCCAGCACAGATCGTTGTTTCAGGAGGTGCTAAGCAGTCACTTTGTAACACAATATTGGCGATGATTAACCCAGGAGATGAGGTGATCGTACCTGCTCCATACTGGGTGAGCTACATCGATATGGTTAAGCTCGCTGAGGGTGAGAACGTAGTTATTGAGACTGGTATCGCTGATAACTTCAAGGTTACTCCAGCACAGCTAGAGGCAGCTATCACACCTAAGACAAAGATGGTGATCTTCTGCTCTCCATCAAACCCTACCGGTAGTGTATATAGCAAAGAGGAGCTTCGCGCAATTGCTGATGTACTTGTTAAGTACCCACATGTATACATCCTTGCAGATGAGATCTACGAGCATATCACATACACTGGCAAGCACGAGAGCATCGCTCAGTTCGAGGAGCTTAAGGATCGCGTAATCATCGTTAACGGAGTATCTAAGGCTTATGCAATGACTGGATGGCGTATCGGATTTATCGCCGCTCCACTATGGATCTCTAAGGCGTGTGACAACCTACAGGGACAGTACACCTCTGGCGCATCATCAATCGCTCAGAAGGCTGCTGTAGCTGCCTACACAGGCGATCAGGGTTGCGTTGCTGAGATGCGTGAGGCGTTCCTACGCCGCAAGAACCTAATGGTTAAACTTGCACGTGAGATCGAGGGATTCAAAGTTAATGACCCAGAGGGTGCGTTCTACCTATTCCCAGAGATCAGCTACTACTTCGGTAAGAGCGTAGGCGATCGTAAGATCGAGACATCTACAGACCTTGCAATGTACCTCCTAGAGGTGGGTCACGTAGCTGCGGTAGCGGGAGATGCCTTCGGATCACCTGAGTGCATCCGCTTCTCATACGCAACATCAGACGAGAACCTCGTAGAGGCTATGTCTCGTATCAAGAACGTTCTTGCAGAGTTGAAGTAATAACTCAGGGGGGGGAGAGAGAAGAAGAAGAGAGAGAGAGAGAGAGAGAGAATCTATCTCCCACATATAATTAAAAACGGATCGAAGTCGTGCATTGAATAGGTGTACGACTTCGATCCGTTTTGCGCGATGACGTAAAAGATCGGCGTCAATGGATAAGGATATTTATCCCTATATATTTCGTTGTTTGATATATTTTTATTAGTTTTGTAGTGACTTTCATATTCACGTAAGGCGGGGAGACCTGCCTTCTAAACTGAGGCGGGCATTTTTATGCTCGTGCCTCACTCTATACGGTGGTTTCGCTTCCGTGTAGAGTATTAATGTACCTACTGCCTTACGTGGTGAAAGTCAACGGGTCAGCGAAATCACCTCTTTTTCTCTGCCCATAAGTTTAACCATTTAAGACTAAAGGCAATGGAGAGAAGAGTAAAATTCAACACAACAACAAAATTTGTAATTGCCGAGGAGGAATTAAAGCTCCTCTATACAATTATGGCACTATTGCAGTACCCCTATGAAATCGATCCCGAATATCGAGATTACAACCTAATCCGCAGGCTACGCAACGACTTCAAACGATTCAACAAAGAGATAACAAAGCTAGGCGAGATATACCCAAATAATCTTGTCATAAGTCAAATCAGGCTATTCATACAAAAACACTATGGCTATCTAAAAAGAGTAAATTCAGGACTAAAGCAATCAAACACAGAATAAGGAGAAACAAAGTTTCTCCAGCTCAGCGGGGAGCACCCCGCCGCCGCCCGCGCAGGGCAGCCCCAGACGACCGCCCTCACTCAATAAAAGCGATTTTTTATTAAAAAATCGCATTGAGGGCGGTGGGTTCAAAGAACCCATGTAACCCATATTCATTGCCCAAATATCTCTTAATTCACCTCCCCACCCACCCCCACCACA
>JBCQTG010000060.1:0-12298 GCA_047178765.1 Rikenellaceae bacterium
TCACCATCGAGATACTCCATCATTCGACCAGCACTCTTAACGATCGCCTTACGGTTTCCCCACGCAATGGTTGCACTTAGAAAACCAGCTATTTCAATATCCTCTAACCGCTCAAATCGGTGTGGAATAGAGATAGGATCATTCTCGATAAACTCCACTCGATTAAATCGATCATAAAGCTCCTCTAGCAGCGCCATTAGCTCTATATCACTAGGCAATCTCTCCATCACTAATAACAATTTTCCGATCAGCCATTATTGCCAACCCCTCATCATGTGTCACCACGACCACCGTCAACCCCATCTTATCACGTAGTTCAAAGAGGAGATTATGTATCTCATCCCTACTCTTTGAGTCTAAGTTCCCCGAGGGTTCATCGGCAAAAATCACCGCAGGAGAGTTGATAAGGGCGCGAGCGATAGCTACTCTCTGCTGCTCACCTCCCGACATCTCGCTAGGCTTATGCTTCAGTCGCTCAGCCAACCCCATTATCGTAAGCAACTCCGCCGCCTTAACCTCCACCTCTCTTTTATCTCTACCCGCTATATAACCCGGCATAGCGACATTCTCCAATGCTGAGAACTCCCCCAGAAGATTATGAAATTGAAAGACAAAACCTATTCTCTGATTTCTAAAGTTTGACAACTCTCGATCATTAAGTCCAACAACATTAACCCCATCAATAACCACACTCCCCCTGTCGCAGCTCATCAGAGTACCCAGAATCTGGAGCAGAGTACTCTTACCCGCTCCACTAGCCCCAACAATAGCCACCACCTCACCGGCAGCAATCTCCAGCGAGAGCGACTTCAACACCCTCAAACTGCCGTAGCTCTTCTCTACATCTTTTGCCTTAATCATATTTTTCGTACTCTTCAAATATCTTTAACACCTGAACGGCCTCAGCAACATCGTGAACTCGAAGAGTCTTTGCTCCACGTTGTAAAGCCTCCCAGTGCAGTGCTGTTGTTCCGGCAAGGGAGTCCTTCGGGTCAATATCAAGCAATCTATATATCATCGATTTACGAGACACTCCGACCAAAAGAGGGTACCCCAACTCTGAGAATCGATCCAACCCCCTTAGAAGTTGATAGTTCTGCTCAATAGTCTTAGCGAATCCAAATCCGGGGTCTAAAATAACCTGCTCTATCCCACTATCATTCAGATATTTAGCTCGTTGAGCAAGATACTCAAACACCTCACCAACAACATCCTCATACTCCGTCAAAGATTGCATCGTCTGAGGAGTCCCTCTGGTGTGCATTGCGACATATGGCAACTTTAGCTCAGCCACAGTCTCAACCATTTTAGCATCACCATCACCAGCCGTTATATCATTGATTATCAACTCACCATACTCATTTGCAGCTCTTCGAGCAACCTCAGCACGGAAGGTATCTATTGAGATTGTCGTCTCTACATTCATCTCCTTCAACAGAGTTAATGCACGATTAACCCTCTCCCACTCCTGCTCCATCGGAATATCCTCAGCATTGGGGCGCGAGGAGTAGCCACCTATATCTATGATTGTAGCACCCTCATCGACCACCCTCTCAATCCTCGCCCTAATCTGCACACTATCAGATGTGCGACTACCGGCATAGAATGAGTCGGGAGTGACATTAAGAATAGCCATAATATGACGACGACCAAGATCAACCATTAGCCTTTGATTTCGACTTAAAGATCTGATCGAGTCGTTTTGCCGAACCCTCCAGATCCTCCTGAAAAATATTTACCACCGTATACTCCGCCAACTGATGCAACTCCTCATCACTAAGTTGAGTCGCCATCCTCGCCCTAACCTGCTCCTCGGTGATATTATCTCTACTCATCGCCCTCTCAACACGTAGCTGCTCGGGTGCTAAAACAGCCACCGATGTATCTACAAACTTATCTAATCCAGCACCAAAGAGGATAGCTGTCTCCATCATCACATAGGGCGCACCAACCTGACTCTCAGCCCACTCCACAAAGTCAACCCTCACAGCAGGGTGTACAATTGCATTCAGTGACTCCCTAAGCTCAGGGTTATTAAAAATCTGTTCAGCGAGATATGCTCTATTCAACACCCCATCAAGATAGGCTCTATCGCCAAAGAGTTCAATAATTTTCGATCGTAGCTCACCACTACTGACCATCAACTCCTTAGCGCGCTGATCGCTATTGTATAGCGGCACCCCCATATCGGCAAAGCAACGACACAAAGTTGACTTACCTCCTCCGATACCACCTGTTACTCCTACTTTATACATACTCTATTTCTTAATACTTTCAGCCATCTTCTCACTCATCTCCAAACTCGGAATAGGACCTAATGAGTGTATCTTAATATCGTTAAATCGCATCGTCAAGGCGTTGAGTAGCGATGTCTCATCAATATTAATGCTCTTCACACCATCCTTGCTGGTTGTTGTCTTGTATTTCAACTCCTTGATAGGCACCTTAATATCACCACCTTTATATAGGTTATACCCCAATAACTTAAATCCGACCCCTTCAGCTACATAACTAGTTGCAAACTTAGCATCTTCGACATGTATTACAACCCCTATTTCAGTGGTGTAATTATACCCCAACTTAGTGATATACCATAGTGCAGATGAGAGCAACAGCATCATAACAAATAGGGGCGAGATATATTTTCGCCCTACTCTATCTGGATCTTTGAGACTATGAACGACCCAAAGATATATCGAATAAATCTTTTTAATCATATCGCAAATATAGTGATTAATGATTAAATACTCATATTGCTGTTTGTTTTTTTTCTAATAAACAGTCTATAAAAAAAACTTCGTGCAAATATTTGGAAAAACCACGCGAAAGCACTATCTTTGGCAACAATATGAGACAAAATAATTTTACATTACTCCTGCTACCTCTACTTCTGCTGTCAAATCACCAGAAGCGGAACGACATCTCTATATAGAATGTAGCATATAAGCAGCAAAGTATTAGAGGGTTCTTCCACTTCGTAAAGGTAGTGAGAGGGGCTTTTTTTATTATTAGATTAGTTAAGAATTAAAAATTAGATATATTATGCAAGAGAGACTTTTTATCTTTGACACCACACTTCGCGATGGAGAGCAGGTGCCGGGTTGTCAATTAAATACGGTTGAGAAGATAGAGGTTGCTAAGGCGTTGGAGAGCTTAGGGGTTGATGTTATCGAGGCGGGATTCCCAATCTCTAGCCCCGGTGATTTTAACTCTGTAATTGAGATCTCTAAAGCGGTGTCGAACCCTACGATATGTGCGTTAACACGTGCTGTACAAAAGGATATTGATGTAGCTGCAGATGCTCTGAAGTATGCTAAACATAAGCGTATCCACACTGGAATAGGAACATCTGACTCTCACATCAAGTATAAGTTCAACTCAAACCGTGAGGAGATTATCGAGCGTGCAGTGGCTGCAGTTAAACATGCACGCAAATATGTTGACGATGTGGAGTTCTACGCTGAGGATGCTGGACGTACAGAGAATGAGTATTTGGCGCGTGTTGTCGAGGCGGTGATTAAGGCTGGTGCAACGGTTATTAACATCCCCGACACAACGGGCTACTGCCTACCTAGCGAGTATGGAGCAAAGATCAAATACCTCATGGAGAATGTTAGCAATGTCGACAAGGCGATCCTTTCGACTCACTGCCACAACGATTTGGGAATGGCTACGGCAAATACCGTTGCAGGAGTTATCGCGGGTGCTAGGCAGGTCGAGGTGACATTGAATGGTATTGGCGAGAGGGCTGGAAACACCTCATTGGAGGAGGTTGCAATGATCCTTAAGTGCCATAAGCACCTCGGAATAGACACTGGAATCAACACAAAGAGGATCTACCCTACTAGCCGTTTGGTATCATCACTCATGAATATGCCAGTGCAGGCTAACAAGGCGATCGTTGGTAAGAATGCCTTTGCCCACTCATCGGGAATCCACCAAGATGGGGTCTTGAAGAATATCCAGACCTATGAGATTATCGACCCTACAGATGTGGGTATCGAGACCAACTCGATTGTCCTCACTGCACGTAGCGGACGAGCAGCACTCAGAAGTCGTTTGGATCTATTGGGAATCAAGGTCGAGGGTGAGCGTCTTAATGAGATCTATGAGCAGTTCTTGTTGCTAGCCGATAAGAAGAAGGAGATCTCTGATGATGATGTGTTGTTGTTGGCTGGTGTTAGTCGTGCCACCGATCGACACATCACGCTGGACTACCTACAGGTGACGAGTGGAATTGGTGTTCGCCCAGTAGCAAGCATCGGTATAAGGGTCGAGGGTGAGCAGTTTGAGGCTGCTGCAACAGGTAACGGACCAGTTGATGCAGCGATCAAGGCGTTGAAGAAGATCATCACTCGCGAGATGACCCTCAAGGAGTTGACTATTCAGGCGATTAACAAGGGTAGCGATGATATGTGTAAGGTGCATGTTCAGGTTGAGCATGGTGAGGTGAACTACTACGGATTTGGCGCAAACACCGACATCGTAGCGGCGAGTATTGAGGCATATATAGATTGTATTAACAAGTTTAGATAGTGAAGCTGCATAAAAAGGCTCTTTCGGCACATCCCTCACTTTTTAAATGCTCACGCACCTTTAGTACGCTGCGCTTTAAAAAGCTCACGATGCACCAAAATAGCTCTTTTTATGCAACTTCTCGCGTGAACACAGAATATGAAAAAGAGATTTAAAAAGATATGAATACACTATTTGATAAGATTTGGGATGTACACGTTGTGCAGATTGTAGATGCACAGACGCAGCTATATATCGATAGGCTCTACTGCCACGAGGTGACGAGTCCACAGGCATTCTCAGGGTTGAGAGCGAGAGGTATAAAGTGCTTCCGCCCCGAGAGAATCGTATGTATGCCCGACCATAACACCCCAACAGCAGATCAGGATAAACCGATCGTAGACCCAGTATCACGTACGCAGGTGGAGACATTGGCTCAGAACGCAGCGGAGTTTGGTTTGACTCACTTCGGAATGATGCACCCTAACAATGGCATTATCCACGTTGTCGGACCAGAGATGGGCTATACCCTACCGGGAATGACTATCGTCTGTGGAGACTCACACACCTCTACCCATGGAGCTGTTGGGGCAGTAGCCTTTGGAGTAGGTACGAGTGAGGTGGAGATGGTTATGTCGAGTCAATGTATTTTGCAGGCTAAACCTAAGAGCATGCGTATTAGCGTTGAGGGTCAGCTTGGCAAGGGGGTTACAGCAAAAGATGTTGCTCTCTATATCATCTCGAAGATGACCACCGGAGGGGCAACAGGATACTTTGTTGAGTATGCCGGCGAGGCTATCCGCTCACTCTCGATGGAGGGTCGTTTGACACTCTGCAACCTCTCTATTGAGATGGGTGCTAGAGGAGGTATGGTTGCTCCCGATGAGGTTACATTCAACTATTTGAAGGGTCGCGAGAACTCACCTAAGGGTGCAGAGTGGGATGCTGCTGTCGAGAGATGGAGGTCACTCTGCTCAGATGAGGATGCAACATTCGATGAGGATATAACATTCTACGCTAAGGATATTGAGCCGATGGTTACCTATGGAACAAACCCCGGTTTGGGAATGGGTATCACTGGCACTATCCCAACCACGGAGGGGATGGATGAGACCGAGGCTAGTTCATATCAGAAGTCATTGGAGTATATGGGCTTTGCCGAGGGCGAGGCGATGGTTGGCAAGGGTGTAGATTATATCTTTGTCGGCTCATGCACCAATGGAAGGATCGAGGATTTCCGCGATTTTGCAGAGATCGTTAAGGGACACAAAAGGGCTGAGGGTGTTATCACATGGTTGGTTCCCGGCTCGTGGGCTGTTGATCGCCAGATCCGCGAAGAGGGTCTAGATAAGATCATCATCGAGGCTGGTTTTGAGATCCGTCAGCCCGGCTGTTCAGCATGTTTAGCGATGAACGATGATAAGATCCCCGAGGGTAAATATTGCCTATCGACATCGAACAGGAACTTTGAGGGTCGTCAAGGTCAGGGTGCAAGGACACTTCTCTGCGCACCATATGTAGCGGCGGCGGCGGCGATAACTGGGGTGATTACCGATCCACGCGAATTTTTAAAATAGAGGTTATGAAACAGAAATTTAATATATTGAGATCAAGCTGTGTGCCATTACCATTGGAGAATGTCGACACAGACCAAATTATCCCAGCACGCTTTCTAAAGGCTACTACACGCGAGGGTTTTGGTGACAATCTATTCCGTGACTGGAGATACGATAAAGATAACCAGCCAATAGCTGAGTTTGTATTGAATAACCCCACCTACACGGGTGAGGTGTTGGTTGCAGGAAAGAACTTCGGTTCGGGAAGTAGCCGCGAGCATGCTGCATGGGCTATTGCGGGTTATGGTTTTAGAGCTGTTGTGTCAAGTTTCTTTGCTGATATTTTCCGCAACAATGCACTAAATAACTTTGTGCTACCTGTAATTGTCACACCTGAGTTCTTAAGCGAGCTATTCGCCTCTATCGAGAGTGATCCCAAGAGCGAGGTTGTGATAGACCTACCCAACCAGACAATCACAAACGTAGCTACCGGCAAGAGCGAGAGCTTCACCATCACCCCCTACAAACGTCACTGTTTGGAGAATGGCTTTGATGACATCGACTATCTAATGACCACCACAAAGCAGATCGAGGAGTACGAAAATAAATAGATTACATATATGAAATTAAACATTGCAGTCCTGCCGGGTGATGGCATTGGACCAGAGATCGTCGCTCAGGCGATGAAGGCTACAGAGGCTATCTGCCAGAAATTTGGACATGAACTAACTAGTGAGTATGGGATCTGTGGCGCAGATGCTATCGATAAGGTTGGTGATCCATATCCTGAGGCGACACATGAGTTGTGTATGAAGAGTGATGCTATCTTGTTTGGTGCTGTTGGCGATCCAAAGTTTGATAATAACCCCGCGGCAAAGGTTCGTCCAGAGCAGGGGCTGCTTGCTATGCGTAAGAAGTTAGGGCTATATGCAAATGTACGCCCTGTAACAACTTTTGAGTCGTTGCTTGACAACTCTCCACTACGTCGAGAGCTAGTTGAGGGGGTTGATTTTGTCTGTATCCGTGAGTTGACAGGTGGGTTGTACTTCGGTCGTCCGCAGGGTCGTTCAGAGGATGGAAATACAGCCTATGACACATGTGTATATACACGCGAGGAGATTGAGAGAATCGTTCGCCTGTCGTATCATTATGCTATGCAGCGCCGCAAAAAGTTGACTGTTGTAGATAAGGCAAATGTCTTGGCTACATCACGTCTATGGAGAGAGGTTGCAAAGGAGATCGCACCTGAGTTCCCAGAGGTTGAGACCGAGTATATGTTTGTTGACAACGCAGCTATGCGTCTGATTCAATTCCCAAAATCGTTTGACGTAATGGTTACGGAGAATATGTTTGGCGATATATTGACTGATGAGGGGTCGGTGATTACAGGATCTTTGGGACTCCTACCATCGGCATCGATAGGTCTACACACATCGCTCTTTGAGCCTATCCACGGATCATATCCACAGGCTACAGGCAAGAATATCGCCAACCCAATAGCAACAATACTAAGCGCAGCAATGATGTTTGAGTACGCCTTTGGATTGAGTGCTGAGGGGGCTTTAATCCGTAAAGCTGTCGCAGCATCAATGGATGCTAACATCCGCACTGAGGATATTCAGGTTGCAGGTGGTGCAGCATATGGAACAAAAGAGGTTGGTGATTGGATCGCTAACTACATAAATGAGAGTTCGATATAGATAATCGTCTCTTAAAATAACGACATTTGACCTCTAAAGTTTGGGGGTCAAATGTTGTTTATATGGGGTAAATACTTATAAAAATATTATCGTATGGCTAATATCATCGGAGAGAGGTGCATCCTACGCAGTGTAGAGATTGAGGATATAGAGTATATGTATCGTATTGAGAACGATATTGAGAACTGGAATATTAGTGGAACGACATCCCCATTCTCACACTATCTGCTATCTCGGTTTGTAGAGTCACAGAGCCGCGACATATATGCCAATCGAGAGCTTAGGCTGATAATCACCACTACTGAGGGTGAGCGATGTGGAATAGTTGATCTATTTGAGTTCGACCCTACAAACTTACGAGCAGGGGTTGGCATAGTGATTGACAAATCATTTAGGGAGAGGGGATTAGCTAGCGATGCATTAAAGACCTTAGCACGATACTGCAAAGATGTTCTCAACCTCATTCAACTATGGTGTGGAGTTGCAAGTGATAATATAGCGAGTATCACACTATTTGAACATTGTGGTTATACTCAATGTGGAGTACGCCACAAATGGCTACGACGTGGTGAGACCTTTATTGATGAGATAGAGTATCAGATACTCCTTTAGGTACAATCGGTTCTTCAATCTCTGGTGTCGGAGGCAGACCAAGACCACGTAGATATTTAATTATCTGCTCTATTGGAGTATTCTCAAGAATAACCCTCTTACGACTATCAAGAAGAAAGAGTTTAGCCTCTGAGTTATCACCATAGAGCCTACTCTCATCAGCCATACGTCCCTCATCACACCCATTAATCCACCATGTAGGCAGCTCCTCGCCACTCCACCACTCAACATCAACCCCTCTACAAAGAGACACAACCTCTGTATCGTGAAAAGCCAATAGCAAACTATCAGCAACTATCGCCGCTCCAATAGTATCATTCTGCTCACTCTCGACACCATCGAGCTTCAACAAAATATATCGTGAACGAATAGAGTAGAGATCTACGCGCGTAAGATCCTGACGAGTAAACTCAATATCTGGTGCTATTGTTGGCTCTGGCTCAACAACAACAGGTTTCAGGGACTCTAATCGGTTAGCGAATCTACTCTTCAAACTACTTTTCAAACCACGTAGATTGATGAATTGGCTCAATAACATCATATATCGATCACGATCGATAGATACGCTATCACCAGCAAAGTAGTACTTATCACTCAACTTAGCAAAGTAGTTAACCATATCGGGATTGACCACAGCACGCGTCAGCAGCTCTCTATGAGCATCGATAAACTTCTCATCTGACAGCAGCGAGGTAAGTCTCACAAACCCTCGATAGGCACCCTCGCTATATCGATGATTCTCGGTGAGTGAACTCTGTTTGAAGTCATAGTTCTGCCAATAGCTACGAACAATAAACTCCACCCTATCGCTCTGCTCAATAATGGTCTTAGGGATAGAAGGAGCCTGATAGATTACATTCTCCATCATCTGCGCAGCGACAAACTGCACCGAGATAATCAGCGCAATAACAGCTAGATATAGACCCCTAAACCCCATAGTACAGTTTACTTTTGGCGGAAATAGATCTGGATAGGCACTCCGGCAAACTCCCACTCCGTACGCAACTTATTCTCTAAGAATCGGCGATATGGATCCTTGATATACTGAGGCAAGTTCACAAAGAATGCAAACTGAGGCGTAGGTGTTGGCAATTGAGTCACGAACTTAATCTTGATATACTTACCCTTGATCGATGGCGGAGGATAGTTCTCTATCAGAGGCAGGAAGAACTCATTGAGTTTATGTGTAGCCACCCTACGCTTCCTATTCTGAAAGACCTGTATCGCTGTCTGCAACACATCAAAGATTCTATGCTTATTGATAACCGAAGTAAATATAATTGGAATATCATTAAATGGAGCCAGCTTCTTCTCTAGATGTTCGCGCCATCTCTTCATTGTATTTGCATCCTTCTCCACCAAATCCCACTTATTCACAACAACGACACACCCCTTACGGTTGCGAACAATCAAGTTATGAATATTTAGATCCTGCGACTCCAACCCCTGCTGAGCATCCAACATCAAGATACATACATCAGATGACTCGATAGCTTTGATCGATCTCATCACAGAGTAGAACTCCAGATCCTCCATCTCGCGATTCTTTCGCCTCATACCTGCCGTATCTACCAAGTAGAAGTCCATTCCATACTTATTGTATCTAGCATGGATAGAGTCGCGCGTAGTACCGGCAATTGGGGTGACGATATTTCGCTCCTCTCCAAGAAGGGCATTTGTGATCGATGATTTACCAACATTTGGACGACCAACGATAGTGATCCTAGGGAGTGTCTCATCAATCTTCTCCATATTACTATCCTCCGGAAGAGCCTTTACAATCTCATCCATAAGGTCTCCCGTACCTGAGCCGCTCATTGAGGAGATCGAAAAGACCTCACTATCAAGCCCCAACGAGTAGAACTCACTAGCCAAGTAGTGCTGGTGGTTATTATCCACCTTATTGCAACATACAATCACCTTTTTATCTGTACGCCTAAGGACATTAGCCACCATCTGATCGAGGTCTGTAATTCCGGTCATCACCTCCACTAGGAATAGGATCACATCAGCCTCCTCGATAGCTAGCAACACCTGACGGCGAATATCATCTTCAAATATATCATCTGAGTTTACAGCATATCCACCTGTATCTATAATTGAGAACTCATGTCCACACCAATCTGTTTTGCCGTAGTGTCTATCACGCGTCGTTCCAGCCGTTGAGTCGACTATCGCCTTACGCTCACCAACCAAACGGTTAAACAGAGTACTCTTACCTACGTTGGGTCTACCAACTATCGCTACCAATGCCATATATCCTATAATTTTCCACAAAGATAGTGTTTTTTTTTGAATAATAAAACACCATCCCCGCTCAACACAGATAGTTAAGCGGGGATGGCACACAAAAACCAACTAAAACGAACCTAAAACTGTTTATTTATCTCTATGAATCTACTCTACTACCACTTCAATATTGGCAAATGTATAGATCTCATCACCATTTACTGTCAACACATTGTCACTAATTGTGAAGTTTGCACCCTCACCAACCTTAATCTTTAGTGTCATACTACCGATACTAGTGATATTATAAAGTGATGAGTTTTCATTTGTATTAAGTGAAAATGTCGTAAAACCACTACAATCAACATCCGTACCAAGTTCCAAATATGTCAAGTTTGCACAGGCATTAAACTCATTCGCACCTAGAGCAGTCACCTTAGGAAGGATGATTGACTGAAAGGAACCTCCTCTAAATGTCTGTCCTGCGAGTGTTGTTGTTGTACTTGCCGAACTCACCAACTCAGGAAGTTCAAGAGTAGTGATACCACTATTTCTAAATGCACTTGCTCCAATATACTTCACCTCATCAGCATCAATAGCGGTCAATAGGTTACACCTCCAAAATGCCTGCGCACTGATTGTCGTAGCGCTCGTAAGCTCAATGGTAAAACCAAGATTATTATTAGCACTATTACTTCCTGAATAGAATGCAGACTCAGGCATAGTGTCAAGTTTTTTAAAGATCAACTTTGGAGTCACACCAGCACTATTTGCCGCAGCAATAGATAGCTCTAGATTATCGAAATCTGCAGCCACAGCCGACTCGTCATCAATAGTCCATGTATTACCCATAGTCTCAAGGCTGAACGAACCATCAAAATCAGATAAGCTACAATCATAATTATCGGGAACTACTGGAGCCTCACCCTCAACCTCTACGATTGACTCAAATGTAACAGCCGTACTAGAGTCGATAGTCAAAACACCTGAATCACTATTGATTGTGAAGTTAGCACTATCTGCCACCTTGATTGACAATGTACATCCAACATACCCATCCTCTACAACTGCACTATAGTCAAACTTATTAAATGCACCAGCATTGATCGAGGTTACACCTGTACCCTCAGTACCTAAGATAAGTGAGGTCAATAGTGGACATGTACAGAATGAATACTGTCCAATAACTGTCGCCTTTGGAAGATCAACCGTTTTCAAATTATCGCAATCTTGGAATACATATGTTCCAAGCGTTGTCACCTCAGGGAAAGAGACACTCTCCAATGCTTCACAATCTCTGATTACATTATTTCCTAAAGCAGTCAATATAGGGAGTTTAAGAGATGTCATCTTATCATTTCTACGGAAAGCGGTACTTCCAACTGTAGTAGCCATGGGTAGATCTATCTCCGTGAGCAGAATACACTGTCTGAGGGCATTCTCACCAACTGTTGTCACCTCTGGTGTATATATCGATGTTAGACCCTCAGCAGTATAGAATGCCGAACCACCAATCTGTGTAGCTACAGGCAACGATACAGAGAAGCTATTTGCTTTATATGTAGCATCTCCTGTAGAGGTGCAGTCAAATGCATTTGCTGGAACAATCTGCAATGCGGTGAAGATAACCTCAGGAGAACGAGAGACACCCTCTGCATTTGCAGCCGCAATAGCCGCTTTAAGACC
>JBCQTG010000061.1:0-12110 GCA_047178765.1 Rikenellaceae bacterium
TCTGTATATATAGCGCTCAACAAACCTGTAGGGATAACCTCAACAACCGATTCAACAGACTCAACAAATATTGTCGACTTCGTCAACTACCCACGCCGAATATTCAACATCGGACGTCTGGACAAGGACTCTGAGGGGTTGATACTCCTCACCGATGATGGAGAGATAGTAAACAAGATCCTCCGCGCAGGTAACAAACACGAGAAGGAGTATATCATAACAGTCGACAGAGCCTTTGACGATGAGTTCCTAAAGCAGATGAGCAGCGGAGTATCTATCCTCGGACAGATGACACGCCGCTGCAAGACGAGTCGCGAAACACACAACATCTTCCGAATAACCCTAACGCAGGGTCTCAACCGCCAGATCCGCCGCATGTGCGAGGCGTTGGGCTATGAGGTGACGTCGCTCAAAAGGGTTCGTATAATGCACATCACACTCGACAAACTACCCCTAGGGCAGTGGCGTGAGCTAACCAATGAGGAGGTGTCAAAGATGCTCGCTGCCCTCGAAGGGTCGACAAACAACTCAAAAAAATCTACTCCACCAAAGAGAATTGTGGAGAAAAAGGGTAATTTCAAACAAAAAAGTGGTAACTTGCATAATAAACCTAAAAGACGATGAGACAATTTAAGATAATTATTGCAGCAGTGATGACCCTAGCGGTATCGCTAAATATCTATGCACAGGAGTCGACTCTACTCCCCACGGCACCACTAAAACCATACGACAAGGTATACATCGATGCTGATATGGAGGTGAAGCTGGTTAAGTGCGATGAGTCGCAACCCCTACGCATAACATATGATCTAGGCGACAGTGACCATGAGAAGTTTAAGTTCTCTACAAAACAGGGTGGTACCCTCAGCGTCATACTACCCCCCAACCCTAAATCGATGAAGCCTGCCACAGCTACAATCTACTACCACTCGATTGAGAGCCTCAATATTAGGGGGGCAAAGGTAACTGTCGATAGGTTAGAGTCGAAGATCCTAGATATAAAGGTTAACTACCAAGGGTCACTTGATGGCTCTATCATCGCTGAGGATATAGCGATGAGTGTACAGTCAGATAGCCGCGTAGAGATCAGCGGCAGGTGTAAATACCTCACCCTAGATGCAGCGAGCCGCTCAAAGGTAGAGCTTAGAGCAATTGAGATCACCTCTGCAATTATCAACACCTCGTCAGGTGCTGTCGTAGCATTAAATGCCGGCGATAGATTAGAGGTTAAGGCGGGTGCAGGCTCAGCGATCAACTACTGGGGTGTGCCAAATATTTTGCGCGAGAATAAGGCGTTCATGAGTGGTTCGCTAACTAAACAGGAGTAATGAGTTCTTTTCTCGCTGAGTTAGCTGAGTCGTTATATAACAGATATGGCGAGGATATTGGAGGGTTGAAGATCCTCTTCTCCTCACGTCGAGCGCGACTCTTCTTTATCGATGAGCTAGCAAAAATAGCTAAGCAACCACTCTGGCAACCCCAATTCATCACTATGGATGAGCTGATGGGTTCTATAGCTGAGATAAGTGTTGGCGAACCGATAAGGCTCATCTCCGAGCTATTTACAATATACAAAAAGCACCACCCCAATGAGAGCTTCGACAAGTTCTACTTCTGGGGTGAGATCATGTTGGGCGACTTCGATATGGTCGACAAATATATGGTCGATGCCAAGCAGCTGTTTCGCAATATATCCGACATAAAGGAGTTGGAGAGCGACATCTCCTACCTCAGTGAGGAGCAGAAGCGAATAGTAACATTTTGGAGTTCAATAGGTAGCGACCAGAGTCTAAGTGATAGCAAACTACACTTCCTTAAGATCTGGCAGTCACTCCTCCCCATCTATGAGGAGTTTCGCAAACGTCTCATTGAGCTGGGTGTAGCCTACCCGGGGCTAATCTATAGGGTTGCCGTGGAGAGGTTCAAAGAGACAGAGGTAATTACGACAGAGCAGCGATATATCGTTGCGGGGTTCAATGCCCTCAGCGAGTGCGAGAAGATACTGTTTCGAGAGCTGAAGAGTCGCGCTCAGGTGGAGTTCTTCTGGGATAGGGATGACTACTACACTACAGATAACAGAGAGGAGGCGGGGCTATTTATACGAGAAAATATCCGGTTATTCCCCTCTGCCGACCCAACGATCAGCCACTCGAACCTCTATAACGGCAAGTCTGTGGAGGTCATCGCATGTAGCTCCTCTGCGCTACAGTGTAAATATGTAGCTAAGATCATTGAGAGGCTAGCGGCTGAGAATATTCCGATAGATAGGCGTACAGCCATCGTCCTCACCGATGAGGGTTTATTAATGCCCCTACTCTATGCTCTACCCGAGAGTGTAGGTGGGGTCAATGTAACTATGGGCTACCCTATCCGCCAAACCCTCGCCTACTCACTTATCGAGAGGCTGCTAGAGCTTCAGCAGCGCAGTCGTGAGGGTAGCTTCTACCATATCGATGTGGTGGGGATCTTATCACACCCATACATTAATGGTAGCCTAAAAATTATCGAGAGGATTGAGCGCGAGAGGTTAATCAGAGTTCCAACAACCCTATTTGAGGGCAGCGAACTAGCGCCAATATTCAGCCGCTGCTGTGGATCATGGGTCGATCTATCGCACTATCTAATCTCAACCCTTGAGGGGCTAGCAACGATAGAGCATAGCACCGACAATAGAGATGCAATAGATTTCCTGCCATTCCTCGCCCAGCAGATCACTACACTCACCAACTCTGTTAAGGAGTGTAATATCGAACCACTGTCAATATCGATCTTTATCTCACTGCTTAGGCGCCATCTTCAGAAAACACGAGTACCATTCGAGGGTGAGCCTCTGGAGGGTCTACAGGTGATGGGTATCCTAGAGAGCCGTAATCTTGACTTCGATAGTGTTATTATCCTCTCAATGAATGATGATAACTTCCCCTCAAACAGGACTCTTCAACCATCATATATACCATACAACCTACGTGCAGCATACTCCCTACCCACACCAGAGCATCACGATGGAGTATATGCCTACTACTTCTACCGCCTTATTCAGCGCTCGAAGAGGTTGTATATGCTCTACTGCTCGCGTGCAGATGAGCGAAGCACAGGTGAGCAGAGCAGATATATCTCACAGCTAGAGTATGAGTCAAAGCTAGATATAAAACGGGTCAATGTAGGTGTTGATATTAACCTTATAGATGCCAAGGCTTTAGAGGTAGCTAAAGAGGGGAGGGTCGCTAATGAGCTATCACACTTCATCATACCAAATGAGGCACTATGCAATGAGCAGACATTGAGATATGAGGGTTATAAACAACTCTCACCCACACACCTCTCAACATATATCGCCTGCCCGCTAAAGTTCTACTTCAAATATATAGCTCAAATCATTAAGGAGCGAGAGGTTGAGGAGCGGGTAGATGCACCTACCTTTGGAAATATCCTCCACACAGCTATGGAGAGTCTCTACAGAGATTACATAGGTCTAACGACCATTCCTAAGATCGGAAAAGAGAGGATCAATCAAGCTATTGAGAGTGCTATTGTTGAGGTCTATGGAGATATAAGCGATGGCTTCTCAGGTAGCCTGACCCTTGTTCGCACAGTGGTTCATCGCTACATAACAGCTATTTTGGAGTATGACCGCCGCAATAGTGAGTTTATAATCGATCAGGTTGAGGGCAAGGTCATATTTGACATCCCTCGCGACAACCATACAAAGATCTCTATAAGGGGATTTTGCGATAGGATTGATCGCACAGAACAGGGGATGCGAATAGTTGATTATAAAACAGGTCGCCCCCATCTGGAGTTTCCCGGCGTAGAGTCCCTCTTTGAGGGTAAGCTACGTAGCAGTTTTGGTAACATCTTCCAGATTCTACTCTACTGCCATATGGTCACACACAATGGTCAGACAAACCGCGCCAATGCAGCACTCTACTATGCACAGGCTATGAACAATAAAGAGTTCTCACCCGAGATAGTTAACAAAAGCGGTGAAGAAAACTTTATGGAGGAGTTCGCCGAGAGATTGAACAACCTTCTCGAAGAGATCTTCAATATGGATGTACCCTTCAGACAGTGTAACGAGAGTGATAAAAGCTGCGACTATTGTGACTATCGTACATTGTGTAGTCGATAGATTGCTGGGGCTGCCCTACGCGGGCGGCGGCGGGGTGCTCCCCGCTGAGCTGTCGAGATGCTTTGCATCTCTTTTTTCGTTGCACTTTTGGGCATATAACTTCGTTATATGATTTTAGAGATCAGAATTCTTTAGCTCAAGTAAACTTGGCTAAAGAATTCTGATCTCTAAAATTTTACAAACATCTGAAAGATGTTTGTACCCAAAAGTGAATGGGCAGCTATTGCACTCAAAATGTATGTCATAGAGATTTTGGAGGATATTCACTCTTGTAGACAATGTTTACGACAGACCTTTCGCTTTGGACTCAAACACCTTTAGGTGTTTGTAAGTTTTGATGCACATTAGCTTAGTCAAGTTCACTTGAGCTAAGCTAATGTGCATCAAAACGTTAGAGCGAAGCTCGAAGTCCAAAGCGCAACGAAAAAAGAGATGCAAAGCATCTCGACAGCCCCGCGGGTGGCAACCCGCCCGCCGGAGGCAGACCACGGTGCTTGCTAGCGCATGCCTCTAAGACCACGCGAGATATAGAGTCGCATGAGCATCAGGTATCGTCCTTTAGAGGCTCTAAACGAGAGCATATATAGAAGTGCCAAGGCTATAGTTACAAGCCACTTAGCAGCTTCGCGAAGATAGAGTGTAGAGATGCGTCCATCAATCATTGCTCTTCGGCGCTGGCTTACTCCTATGCTCAGCCACAGCTTAGTAAGATAGCTCATTTCGAGTCGTGTACGAGGGATCATATGATACATCTTCGCCCCAGCAACCCACCAGATCGGCTCACCAGCGGCGCGGAGTCGATTGAGTAGCTCCACCTCCTCGCCACCAAACAGTTGCTCTCCGCAGCGCCCCAGCTCAGTATTAAATAGAGGTTGAGTGATGACCCTACGTCTAAGTGCCATATTCCCACCCCCGGGGATTTTACCCCTAGGGAATTGTCGATCCTCAGCTCCAAGGTCAAGTGGATAGGCTATAGGCAACTCAACAATTGGCGAGATCCAGCTCGGCTTCCCCCCCTCATAGCGTGGTTCGTAGCCCCCTCCTGCTACACTCACCTCAGGATGGCGATCAAAAAACTCTATATAACTGGATATAAATGTATCGACAAAGGACTCATCATCATCTACGAAGATGATTATCTCACCACAGGCATCTGCGACACCACAGTTTCGCGCATGAGACAGACCCTGTTTATATTCATGTAATAACCTAATATTTAAATGCTTATTCTCATCAATAATCTGTTCAACTACAAGATCGGTATTATCAACAGAGTTATTATTTACAACTAGACACTCCCAATCGCTAGCCTCAGCAACCTGCGCACAAACGGAAAGCAGAGCAGTTTTAAGCTGCTCTGCACGATTGTAAGTTGTTATTATTAGCGATAACCTAACCATTTATGAGCTGTTGATGAGGATTGAACTCACGACCTCTTCCTTACCAAGGAAGTGCTCTACCACTGAGCTACAACAGCAATTTCCCGTTTCGAGTGGCAAATATAACTAAAAAAATCTATATTCCTACGATTTTGTCACTTTTTTTGACCTATACAACTCGTAAACCTACGCCTCCTGAAGAGCTGCCCAGAGCATATCCTTTAATTTATCTATATTATAGTTGATGATTGAGGAGATAAAAATCGCACTTACACCCTCAGGTAGCTCGTTACTCATCTGCTCCATCAACTCATCATCTAGCATATCACACTTCGTAACAGCCAACAACGCCCGCTTATCCAGTAGCTCCGGGTTGTACTGCTTCAACTCATTGTAGAGAATCTCATACTCCTTAGCTATATCATCGCTATCAGCAGGGATCATATACAACAGAATAGAGTTTCGTTCAATATGACGTAGGAACCTTGTTCCCAATCCACGACCCTCCGAGGCACCCTCGATAATCCCCGGAATATCAGCCATCACAAAGGAGCGATGATCGCGATACTCCACGATACCTAGATTAGGCTCTAGCGTTGTATAGGCGTAGTTAGCGATCTTTGGCTTCGCTGCCGAGACGACAGACAGAAGAGTACTCTTTCCAGCATTAGGGAAGCCAACCAGACCAACATCCGCCAGCACCTTAAGCTCCAGAACAAAATTACCCTCTTCACCCTCCTCGCCGGGTTGTGCATAACGAGGTACCTGATTTGTGGCGCTCTTAAAGTGCCAGTTGCCCAGACCTCCACGACCACCCTTAAGGAGAACCAACTCCCCACCGTGATCGGTCACCTCACCAACGACAGCACCCGTCTCAGCATCCTTAGCCACCGTTCCCAACGGCACAGGGATGATAACATTCTTGGCATCCTTACCCGATGAGCGAGCGCCCGAGCCACTCTCACCATTCTGTGCAAATTGGTGACGTTGAAATTTCAGGTGAATCAGAGTCCAATAGTGTTTATCACCACGCAAGATGATACTTCCGCCACATCCACCATCACCGCCATCAGGACCACCAAACGCGACAAATTTCTCACGTCGGAAGTGTGTGGAGCCTGCTCCACCGCTACCCGAGCGAGCAAATATCTTTACATAGTCTACAAAATTTGACCCTGCCATCTATAATCTACTTTAATACTCTTTCAATGTATGATTTATAATCCTTCACCTCTGGTTTGTAATCATCCGCAAACAGAGGTGACGAGATGATGAAATCAGCCGTAGCACGGTTATACGCTGTTGGCACATTGTATAGCGTAGCCAGACGTGAGAGCGCCTTAACATCCACATCATGTGGCTGTGCCGACATTGGATCCCAGAAGAAGAAGAGAGCCGAGATCTGCCCATCAGCAATCATCGCACCTAGCTGCTGATCGCCGCCCAAAGGACCCGATTTAAGCAGTGTAATATCTAGATTTGTAAGTGGTTTAGATGGTGTACCTGCACGGTGCTTACTCTCTATCTGATTGGTTATAATGGTCTTTTCAACCATCTTTCCTGTTGTTCCTGTGCATACGAGTGAGTATCCACTCAATGTCTCAGAGTTCCAATCTACCCACTCAGCAAGGTCACTCTTCATGTTGTCGTGTGCTACGAGGGCTACCCTCTTCACACTTTTTGTTGTCTCTTTCATAGTCTTTTCTTTTTCATCCTTAGGTCGCCTATCGACCTATACATTTTACATTCATCTATCCGTTGCAAAGATAGTGATATTTTGTTTCATTTCCTACGAATATAATAAATTTTGTGTAAGTTTGCAAAAAGGGGTGATTATGACAACGGAGATGAATAGAGGCGAGATTGTAATTTTCCAATCCGCAAGCGGTGATATAACATTAGATGCGAGGTTGAAGAACGACACCATCTGGCTGACCCAGAAACAGATAGCTGAGTTATTCGGCACAAAGCGACCAGCAATAACTAAGCATCTTAAGAATATCTTTGCATCTGGTGAGCTTATTGAGGAGATGGTATGTTCCAAAATGGAACATACCACTATACATGGCGCAATTATCGGAAAAACACAAACTGTCGAAACAAACTTCTACAACCTCGATGCAATCCTATCTGTAGGTTATCGAGTAAATTCAAAGAGTGCAACACAGTTCCGCATATGGGCAAATAGCATCCTTAAAGAGTATCTAATTAAAGGATATGCAATCAATCAACATGCAAAATCAGAACAGCTAGCAGAGCTAAAAGCTGCAGTAAAACTACTCTCTAATGTCGTTGAAACCCACAGACTCACAGCCGATGAAGCAACGGGACTTCTCAAAGTAATAACCGACTACACCTATGCTCTTGAGACTCTAGATAGATACGATTATCAACGTTTAAAGATTGAGAATACAAGCGGTGTTGTTAGTGAATTTCGAGCAACATACCACAATGCAATGGAGGCTATCTCAACACTTCGAGACAAGTTTGGTAGCGGAGGTCTCTTTGGTAACGAGAAAGATGAGTCATTTAAGAGTTCAATAGGGCAGATATATCAAACTTTTGGAGGGGATGAACTATACCCATCCATAGAGGAGAAAGCTGCAATGTTGCTCTATTTAGTAACTAAAAATCATTCATTTAGTGATGGAAACAAAAGGATTGCGGCATTTCTATTCCTATGGTTCCTAGATAACAATAACATCCTTTATCGCCCCGACAACACACAGCTTATCGGCAACAACA
Organism: Rikenellaceae bacterium; assembly: GCA_047178765.1. Classification (GTDB taxonomy): domain Bacteria; phylum Bacteroidota; class Bacteroidia; order Bacteroidales; family Rikenellaceae; genus Alistipes. The sequence continues at coordinate 8,254 of JBCQTG010000061.1, forward strand.
CTTTAGTTGCGCTGACACTGATGATCGCGGAGAGCCGTATTGAGGAGATGGATACAATTGTCAAGGTTGTGGTAAACCTCATCAATAGGAGTAATTAAACACCCTCTCAATGGCATGCCGTTTTTAATATTTCTCGGTAATTGGTTCTGTGGAAAAATAGTTAACGTAAAATGTACGCTAAGTTTGGAGATTCAAAAAAATATTTATACTTTTGTATTATCCGCGAATTACAACTATTTTTTTGAGAATGACAGTAGAGACTAACCATACCCTATCGGTCGACTGTGTCATCTTCGGATACGATGATGACGGGCTGAAGGTGCTGCTTGTGAAACAGCGCCCAGCGCCCAACCAGAACGACATCCCGCAGCTTATGAAACTTCCGGGAAGCATGATCCTTGAGAATGAGACACTTCCTGAGGCGGCAAATAGGGTTTTAGCAGAGTCAACAGGCTTGGAGCAGGTGTATCTCCAACAGACAAAGATATTTTCAGACCCCAACCGTGTCACCAGCTCGGAGATTGAGTGGATTGCTGATTACCACAACATCACAACACATAGAGTGGTGACGGTAGCATACTACGCGCTAGTTCGCATAACCCCAAAGATCCTACGCCATACAGCCATCAAGCAGGCTCGTTGGCAGCTATGCTCCCAGATAGAGGCGCTGGCATTAGACCACATAGATATATTCACAGATGCGCTGGAGCGACTGCGAAACGACTTCCAACACTCACCTATTGCCTTTGAGCTAGTATCAAAGAGATTTACAATCCGAGAGTTACAGAGCCTCTACGCTGCGGTGATGGGTGTAGAGATCGACAGTCGCAACTTCCGTAAGAAGCTACTTACAACAAATATTATACGTGCAACGGGAGTTCGCGAGAGTGGCGTAGCACACAAACCTGCGGAGTACTACACATTCGATGCTGCGGCATTCCGCAAGGCGTCAAAGAGCAAATTTAGATTAACATATATATAATGTACAGTTTAGGAATAGATGTAGGATCATCATCGATCAAGGTATCGCTGATGGATATTAAGTCGGGCGCATGCGTTGCCTCGGCTACCAACCCCTCAGTTGAGATGGCTATTGATGCACCTCAGAGCGGCTGGGCAGAGCAGGCACCACAGATGTGGTGGGGATATGTTGTTGATGGCATTAAGCAGATTGGCGAGAGCTGCGACCTTTCGCAGATCGCATCGATCGGAATCAGCTACCAGATGCATGGATTGGTTGTATTAAATGAGGCGGGAGAGCCTCTTCGCAAGGCGATCATCTGGTGTGATTCACGCGCTGTTGAGATTGGTAATGAGGCTTTTGAGCAGATTGGCGAGGAGCGTTGCAAGTCTGATTTGCTGAACTCACCCGGAAACTTCACCGCTTCGAAATTGGCGTGGGTAAAGCTCAATGAGCCAGAGGTATTTAGCAAGATTGCAAGTGCAATTCTCCCCGGAGACTATATCGCCTATATGCTCTCAGGTGTGATCTCAACAACCAATACAGGACTCTCAGAGGGTATCATGTGGGACTTTGCCAATGACAAAAAGGCAGATTTCGTAGCTGAGAACTACGGCTACTCACCCGATCTATTCGCAGAGGGTGGAATAGCGATCGGAATACAGGCTCGCACAAATGCAGCAGCTGAGCAGCTATTGGGAATCAAAGAGGGGACGCCTATCGCCTATCGCGCTGGCGACCAGCCAAATAACGCCTTTTCACTCAATGTAATGGAGGCGGGAGAGATTGCAGCTACGGGAGGAACAAGCGGTGTTGTCTATGGAGTTATTGATACACCTAAGGGTGATTCACTCTCAAGGGTAAACCCATTCCTACATGTCAACCATACGGCTGAGAAGCCCCGCTACGGAGTACTACTATGTATTAATGGTACAGGTATTGCAAACGCATGGGTACGTAGAAACTTTGCATCGCACCTTAGCTACGATGAGATCAATGAGTTGGCAGCCTCAGCACCTGCGGGTTGCGAGGGAGTCTCTATCCTACCATTCGGAAATGGCGCCGAGAGGGTATTGGAGAACCGTTTTACAGGCTTCTCTATCGCTGGTGTTGAGTTGAACAAGCACTCGTTGGCACACATCCTACGCGCCACTCAGGAGGGTATAGCCTTCTCTTTCCGCTACGGAATCGACATCATGCGCGAGATGGGGCTGGAGCTTAATGTTATACGTGCAGGAAAGGCTAACCTCTTCCTCAGCCCACTCTTCCGCCAGACACTATCGACACTCTGCGATGCACAGATCGAGCTTTACAACACCGATGGTGCGTTGGGAGCAGCACGTGGAGGTGCGCTGGGTGCAGGGCTATACTCATCTCGCGAGGAGGCTTTTGCTTCGCTAGAGATGTTGGAGAAGATCACCCCAATAGAGTCAGAGCGCGAGGTGTTAGAGCAGGCTTACCAGATGTGGAAGAGGGAGTTAGAACTACACTTAGCGTAAATTCACAAAAGAGACAAAAGAGGACAAAATAAGATAACAAATAGTTAATTAATTTAAAAACGAACAAAAAAATTATGGCAACAAAAGTTTATTTTCCATCGGTTGATAAGATCAACTTCGAGGGCGTAGAGTCAAAGAACCCACTAGCATTCCGCTACTACAACCCAGAGCAGGTTGTCTATGGACGTAAGATGAAGGATTGGTTCCGTTTCTCAATGGCTTGGTGGCACACATTGTGCGCTGAGGGTAGCGACCAGTTTGGTGGTGGTACAATCAAACACCCATGGAACGACGAGGCTACAGTATTGGATCGCGCTAAGGCAAAGATGGATGCTGGTTTCGAGTTTATGCAGAAGATGGGAATTGAGTACTACTGTTTCCACGATACAGACCTTATCGAGGAGGCTGCAACAGCTGAGGAGTATGAGGCAAACCTTAAGGCTATCGTAGCTTACGCTAAGGAGCTTCAGGCTAAGACAGGTTTGAAGTTGTTGTGGGGAACAGCAAATGTATTCTCTAACGCACGTTATATGAATGGTGCATCGACAAACCCAGATTTCGATACTGCTGCACGCGCAATGTTGCAGATCAAGAACGCTATCGATGCTACAATCGAGTTGGGTGGTGAGAACTACGTATTCTGGGGTGGTCGCGAGGGCTACATGTCTCTACTCAACACAGACATGAAGCGTGAGAAGGCACACATGGCTCAGATGTTGACTATGGCGCGCGACTACGCACGTTCAAAGGGATTCACAGGAAACTTCCTTATCGAGCCTAAGCCAATGGAGCCAATGAAGCACCAGTATGATGTAGATACTGAGACTGTAATCGGATTCTTGAAGGCTAACGGCTTGGCTGGTGACTTCAAGGTAAATATCGAGGTTAACCACGCTACATTGGCTGGTCACACATTCGAGCATGAGTTGCAGTGTGCAGTAGATGCAGGCTTGTTGGGATCGATCGATGCTAATCGCGGAGATGCACAGAATGGATGGGATACAGACCAGTTCCCAATCGACATCTATGAGATCACACAGGCGATGGTTGTTCTTCTTCGTGGAGGTGGATTGCAGGGTGGAGGAACAAACTTCGATGCTAAGATCCGTCGTAACTCAACAGATTCTGAGGATCTATTTATCGCTCACATCTCAGGAATGGACATCTTCGCTCGTGGATTGTTGGCTGCTGCTGACCTATTGGAGAACTCTCCATACGAGAAGATGCTTAGCGACCGCTACTCATCATACGATGCTGGTAAGGGTGCTGAGTTCGAGGCTGGTAAGTTGAGTCTTGAGGATGTTGCAGACTACGCACGTGCAGCTGGCGAGCCAAAGCAGATCAGCGGCAAGCAGGAGCTATATGAGGCAACTGTAAACATGTATATTTAGCATCTA
>JBCQTG010000062.1:0-11936 GCA_047178765.1 Rikenellaceae bacterium
TATTCTTCTGACCCAAAGATTGAGAGCTCGCCACCCTATCGCCAAACCTCTTGCCGATAACACCTCCGACACCATACTGCACATAGCATGCAAATAGCGAAACTAAAGAGAGCGTTGCTGCCAAGGTCATATCCAACTCATGGCGGACACCTACAAGATATGTCGTTGTGCGTCCGAGGGTTACGATCATCGAACCTAACCACATATAGAATGATAGCTGATTGCGATTTCCGATCCATTCAGCAACATATGGTAAAAATCTTTTAAGTAGCTGAGCCGCAAGAAGTGGTGTGATAAGCAGTGGCGCAACCCTCTGCAAAATATCCATCAATGTACACTCTCCGTTACCAAAAACATCAAGATATAGAGGTGCAATAAAGGCGATTGCGACATTGCAAACCAAGCTATACGATGCTAGAGTGATGATATTTGCACCTAGCAAAGCTCCGATAGCCACCGCCCCCATAGCTATAGGCATCAAGAATGTAATCATAGCACCCTGAGCCACGATCTCGCCAAGGGGGAGGAAGATATAGTAGCTAGCCAATGATGCTCCAAGTTGAAAAACTAAGAGTATAAACTGCAACTTAGTGAGTCTCAAATTGCGCATATGGACCTTACAAAAGGTGACAAAGAGCATCGAGAAGATAAGTAGTGGTGCTAGTTGGTTATGCGTAAGATTATCCACCGCATAGATAGGTTTGTAGAGTAGTATTCCGCTAATCATTGCCACTAACATTATTAGTGGGCGTTTGTTGAATACAATCTGCTGAAATAGCTTATTCATCGTTTTTTGATTATTAAAAGTCCTATAATTGTTATCATCGCATTATATATCAACAGCTCAAAGCCGATGCTGTATCCTGCATATATCTTTAGGAGCCACTCTCCGCCAATAGAGATGAGCAGTGAACCAACGGCAACTATCCACACTCTACGATCATCTATCTGCCAACGGGTGAAGATTCCAAAGGCGTAGAGACCGAGGATAGGTCCATATGCGTAGCCGACAAATTTAAATAGTACATTGACTATACTCTCATTGCCCAATGAGCTAACCATCATCATCACTGCTGCAATGGCAATGGCAATGAGAGTGTGCATCCTTAGACGCAATGTGGTTAGTTGGCTCTCCTCTAACCTCTCTCCACTCATCAGATCAACCGTTGCTGAGGTTGTCAGACCGGTGAGTGAGGAGCATGCTGAGGCGAATGTCGATGATACTAGTCCCAGAACAAAGAGTACCCCGGCGAAGATTGGCAGCCCCCCATCTGTCGCTATAAGTGGTAGCAATCGATCACCGCTCTCAGGGAGCATTAACCCCTTGAGATCTGCATATTTATACATCAGTAGACCTAATGTCAAGAACATCCCGATAACCACAATTTGCAGTAGAGCCGTTGCAACGATATTCTTCTGCGCATGTCGATAGTTTATGCAGCTCAGATTGCACTGCATCATATCCTGATCGAGACCCGTCATCGCTACCAGTGTAAACATACCCGCAAAGAACATCTTCCAGAAGTAGAGGGGTGATGAGCTATCATCAAAAAAGAGGATCTGAGAGTAGGGTGATGCCTGTAGCCCGTCCCAAAGCTCACTCATATTCCACCCTATTGCACCCACAAGGAAGTGTATTATCATGATGGTTGCACCAACAAGACAGAAACTCTTTAAAATATCTATCCACACCAGTGATCGCACTCCACCGCGGCGAGTGGCAAGCCAGACTACCCCAACAACAAGTGTAGATGTTATAGGTTGTGCTATGCCGATGTGATCGAACAACATACTCTGTAGTACGATCACCATCACATAGAGCCTTAGTGCTGCGAGGAATATCTTTGCGATTGTGAAGAACCACGCCCCTGTACGGTGGGTTGTTGTCCCAAAGCGACTCTCTAGATATTGGTAGAGTGAGGTTACGCGCATCTTATAGAATATGGGTATAAGCAGAAATGCAATTACCATCTGCCCTGCTGTAAAGCCCAGAGTCATCTGCATATAGGAGAGTGACCCCTTAGCCACAGCCCCCGGTACAGAGACCAGAGTTATTCCAGACATCGCTGCGGTCATCATCGCCATGGCGGCAACCCACCAGCGTAACTCCCCGCCAGCGGTGAAGTATCCGCTATTTGTATTGTGGCGGCTAGTATATATAGCGGCGGTTAATAGTACAATTATGTATATAACCAATGTGGTTGCAACTATTGCTGGAGTCATTGTGGGTCAACTAAATAATCAATTAAATTGAGTGCAAAGATATAAAAAAATCGACTATTAACGTTTATAATTCGAGAATTATTCATAACTTTGTCAACTATTGTGAGAACGTTGCAAGGCGGTGAAATTTTGAGTTTGAAGATTTGTCCACCTCTCAACGCTCTCTATTGCGGGTATTACTTTAGCAAAAAAGAGATTTATTTAAGATGAAAAAGAACAAACCGATATATACATTTCAGGATGCAGTCAAACGCTCTGCCCCTGTCTCATTCTCAACGATGCTCAAGCCGGCGGGGTCAACATGTAACCTCGATTGCCACTACTGCTACTACCTTGATAAGGCGTTGCAGTATGGCGGTAAACAGGCGGTGATGGATGAGGAGATGTTGGAACTTTATGTGCGTCAATATATTGAGTCTAATGAGGTTCCTGAGGTGACCTTCTGTTGGCATGGTGGTGAGCCGCTGTTGTTGGGTGTCGACTACTATCGCAGAGCGGTGGAGTTTCAGAAGATCTATGCGGGTGAGAAGAAGATACTCAATACACTACAGACAAATGGAATGTTACTTAATGAGGAGTGGTGTGAGTTCTTCAAAGAGAATGAGTTCTTAATTGGAGTCTCGCTCGATGGACCAAAGGATATTCACGACTCATTCCGATTGACCAAAAATCAGAAGCCGACATTCGATAAGGTGATGGAGGGTGTAGATATGATGCGTCGAATAGGTGTTGAGTACAATACACTTAGTGTAGTGAATAAACTCTGCGAGGGTAGAGGAGCTGAGATATATAACTTCTTCAAAGCTATAGGTAGTAGGTATATGCAGTTCCTACCGGCGGTTGAACACGTGATTAATAAGGAGGGTTTTCACCGTCCGCTGATTGTCTCGCCAGAGACAGAGGGTGCCTATATCGCTGAATGGTCGGTGTCGGCTAAGGGGTATGGAAAGTTCTTGATTGACATCTTCGATCAGTGGGTTATTAGCGATGTGGGAACATACTATGTACAGATGTTTGATGCTACGTTGGCAAATACTTGTGGTGTGATGCCGGGGGTATGCTCGATGGGTGAGACCTGTGGTGATGCACTTGTTGTGGAGCATAATGGTGATGTCTACTCGTGTGACCACTTTGTATACCCTGAGTATAAGTTGGGTAATATAGCAGAGACACACCTTATTGATATATACAACTCACGTAGACGTATAGATTTCGGATTGGCTAAACGTAATGGGCTACCCGCGGAGTGTTTGAAGTGTAAGTTCTACCAAGTGTGTCGAGGTGAGTGTCCTAAACACCGCTTCGATGTTGGCAAGGATGGCTTCCGCAAGAGTACCCTATGTGATGGTTTGAAGATGTACTTTAAACATGTAGAGCCATATATGGAGTTTATGCACGATCAGCTTAAGAAGGGTCAGGCGCCAGCGTGGGTGATGCCATATGCCCGCCAAAGAATGGGATTAATGTAACCTAGAACATTGCAAGGCGGCGAAATTTTAAAGATCCTGTAGAGGGCTATTCGGTCACGTACTAAAGTACGCTCCCTCACAGCCCTCTACACGATCTTCAAAATTTCATCCACCTATCAATGTTCTCTGCGCGGGGAGGAGAGAGGAGAGAGGAGTGGAGAGTGGAGAGGATAGTTTTATAGTGATTAATGATTAAATGATTAATGGATAGTAGAAAACCGACAGCAATATTGCTGATGTACTGCCCCGATAGGGAGGGAATTATTGCAAATGCAACCGATTATATTAAGCGTAGAGGGGGTAATGTCGTTAGCCTCGATCAGTATGTTGATCGTGAGGCGGGGATATTCTTTATGCGCTTGGAGTGGGAGATTAGTAACTTCACAATCGCTAAGGAGAAGATGCGCGAGGTCTTTTCGCGTCTCTTTACCAGCCGTTTTGACGTTAAGTTTCAGCTCTACTTTAGTGATGAGCGCCCACGTATGGCGATCTTTGTGTCGAAGATGTCGCACTGCCTCTACGACCTATTGGCAAGATATACAGCGGGTGAGTGGAGTGTCGAGATCCCACTTATCGTGAGCAACCACCCAGATATGGAGATTGCAGCTAAGAGGTTCGACATCCCATATTATTATATTCCAATAACAAAGGATACTAAGGCGGAGCAGGAGGCTAAGACATTGGAGCTTCTCGCAGAGCATAAGATCGATTTTGTGGTGTTAGCGAGATATATGCAGATTCTGTCGGCTGATTTCATCGACCACTATCCAAATAATGTGATAAATATACACCACTCATTTCTCCCCGCCTTTGTAGGTGCAAAACCCTACCATGCGGCACACACCAGAGGAGTGAAGTTGATCGGAGCAACAAGCCACTACGTAACCTCTGATCTCGATGCAGGACCAATCATCGAGCAGAATATCACACGTATATCGCACCGCGATAATGTCGATAGCTTGGTGCGTAAGGGTCGTGACCTAGAGAAGATTGTACTCTCTCAGGCGGTTGAGTTGCATATACAGCACAAGATCCTACCCTACGAAAATAAGACAATTATCTTCGCCTAACAACCTAAAATTAATATAACTATGAAACTAACAAAGACTTTACTACTATTTGCACTACTTGTTAGCGTGAATCTAGCAGGAGCAAAGACATTCTATGTCGCTCAGCAGAGCGGCTCAGACCGCAATGTAGGCAGTGTGACAGAGCCATTTAAGACAATATCGAAGGCTTCAACAAAGGCTATTGCCGGTGATAGTATTGTTATTAGTAGTGGTGTATATCGTGAGTGGGTCTCTCCACAATACCCCGGAATCAACCCATTAAGCCGTATCACATATATGGCTAAGGAGGGTGAGGATGTCTGGATCAAGGGTTCGGAGCAGATCACCTCTTGGAAAAAGGTCTCTAAAGATGTTTGGCGTGCAGAGGTCTCGAATGTGATTTTTGGCGACTATAACCCATTTGATACTTCGATGTTTGGAGATTGGTTAACTAAGGGTCACCACCTACATCTTGGTGAGGTATACCTTAATAATAAGGCATTGGCTGAGATGCCACATGTCGATAGTGTCAAGGTGAAAAAATTGTCGTGGATTGCAGATGTCTATGATGACAAAACTATCATCACCGCAAACTTTGCAGATAAGAACCCAAATAAGGAGCTTAGTGAGATAAATGTTCGTAAGGCGTGTTTCTTCCCCAAATCAGCAGGTATGAACTATATCACTGTCAAGGGAATTAAGATTGCACAGGCTGCAACACCATGGGCTCCACCAACAGCTCAGCAGTGGGGTGCTATAGGTCCAAACTGGAGTCTGGGGTGGATCATCGAGGATTGTGAGGTCTCGAACTCTAAGTGTGTCGGTATCTCACTCGGTAAAGGTCGCGAGAGTGGTGAGAATATGTGGGAGCTATATGAGCCTCGCGATGGCTATGGCAAGTATGGTTTTACCCGTGAGGTAGAGTCTGTCTTGGCTGGTGTTGACTACGGTTGGACTAAGGAGTTGGTAGGTTCACACCTTGTTCAGAACAATAAGATCTTCGACTGCGGACAGGCAGGTGTCGTTGGACATATGGGTTGCGCATTTAGTACAATCAGAGGAAATGAGATTTTTGACATCAATACAATTAAGGGTCTAGCAGGTCACGAGATCTCGGGAATTAAGCTCCATGCTGCGATTGATGTGGTTCTAGAGGATAATATCATCGTCAATACATGGCGCGGAATGTGGCTCGATTGGCAGGCTCAGGGGACAAAGGTTGTGGGTAATATTTTCGACAAAAATACCGCTGAGGATCTCTTTATCGAGGTTTCACACGGACCAACATTGGTCTATAACAATGTAATGTTGTCGGATCTCTCGATGATGGTAAATGCACAGGGAATAGCATACTTCAACAATTTGATCCGCGGAAGTATTAAGATCTGGACATCGAACGACCGCTATACCCCATACCACTACCCACACTCTACAAAGGTGAGAGGATTGTATAATAACAATGGTGGCGATGTAAAGCTCTATAATAACATCCTCCTTGGTTGTGGCAAAGAGACAGGCAACACCAAAAATGGATTTGCAGTCTTTGACAAGTACCCTGAGGATGATCCACGTTTGGGAGATAACATGAAGGGTGTAGCACCATATATGGAGTTCCTATTCCCAATCTGGACATCGGGAAATGTCTACTTTGGAGAGAATAGCAAGCCATACAAAAACGAGAAGAACTACACTATGTATAGAGAAACTGCACCCGAAGTAAAGCTAGAGAGGCGTGATGGTAAGTATTATCTAACTCACAACCTCAATTTCGAGCAGTTGAAAAAGGTTAATACAATAGGTGTAAATACAAGGATGTTGGGACAGACGATAATGTCGGAGTTGATCTTTGATAATGCTGATGGCACAGAGTTTATCTTTACCGATGACCTATTTGGTCGTGAGCGCAACATCGACAAACCCACGGCAGGACCATTTGAGAGTGCTTTCGATGCACCCATCTGGCAGCCACAAACTTTAAAGAATTAAAAATATATAAAGAAGATGCAGATTGCAGAGAAGTACGCACCACAACAAATTGAGTCGAAGTGGTATGAGTATTGGATTGAGAGGGGATTGTTCCACTCTGAGCCAGATGAGAGAGAGCCATATACAATTGTTATCCCACCGCCAAATGTAACGGGAATGTTGCATATGGGGCATATGCTTAACAATACATTGCAGGATGTGTTGGTGCGTAGAGCGAGGATGACGGGTAAGAACGCATGCTGGGTTCCGGGAACAGACCACGCCTCTATCGCTACCGAGGCTAAGGTAGTTGCTAAGTTGGCAGCTGAGGGGATTGATAAGGCATCACTCACTCGCGAGGAGTTCTTGAAACATGCGTGGGAGTGGAAAGAGGAGTATGGTGGTGTGATCCTTAAGCAGCTGCGTAAGTTAGGTGCATCGTGTGACTGGGATAGGACATGCTTCACGATGGATGAGGCTCGTACGGAGAGCGTTATCAAGGTCTTTGTAGACCTATATAATAAGAATAAGATCTACCGTGGTGTGAGAATGGTCAACTGGGATCCAGTGGCTAAGACGGCACTATCGGATGAGGAGGTTATATATAAGGAGTCGCAGGGTAAGTTGTACTACCTAAGATATATGATCGAGGGTACGGACAGGGCGATTATTGTAGCAACAACTCGACCTGAGACTATCTTGGGAGATACGGCGTTGTGTGTCAACCCAAATGATGAGAGATATAGTTCACTTCCTGAGGATGCACGAGTTATCGTCCCTTTGGTTGGTCGATCGATACCAATCATCAGGGATGAGTATGTTGACATTGAGTTTGGTACGGGAGCGTTGAAGGTTACCCCAGCACACGATGTTAATGACTATATGTTGGGTGAGAAGTTCGGCTTAGAGACCATTGAGATATTTGATGATGGTGGCGCTATCAACGATAAGGTGGGCATGTATGTAGGTGTTGACCGCTTCGATTGCCGTAAGCAGATTGAGGTTGATCTTCAGGAGGCTGGACTCATGGAGAGGGTAGAGGCGTATACGAATAATGTCGGCTACTCTGAGAGAACAGGTGTCGCTATCGAGCCTAAATTATCGATGCAGTGGTGGTTGGCTATGGAGGAGTTGGCAGCACCAGCGACCTCTGCGGTGATGGATGATGTGATTAAGTTCGTTCCAGCAAAGTATAAAAATACCTATCGTCACTGGATGGAGAACATCAAGGATTGGTGTATCTCGCGTCAGCTCTGGTGGGGTCAGAGAATCCCCGCTTACTACCTGCCTAAGGGGGGATATGTGGTGGCTGAAACGGCTGAGCAGGCGTTGGAGATGGCTAGGGCGAAGAGTGGTGATAGCTCAATGCAGCTGAGCGATCTGCGTCAGGATGAGGATGTTTTGGATACTTGGTTCAGCTCGTGGTTGTGGCCTATCTCTGTCTTTGATGGAATTCGTAACCCTGAGAATGAGCAGATTCAATACTACTATCCAACTAACGACCTTGTTACAGGTCCAGATATTATCTTCTTCTGGGTTGCTCGAATGATTATGTCGGGCTATGAGTACCGCGGTGAGATGCCATTTAAGAGTGTCTATTTCACCGGTATTGTGAGGGATAAGATCGGTCGTAAGATGTCAAAGCAGTTGGGTAACTCACCCGATCCATTGGATCTGATCGCTGAGTATGGTGCTGATGGTGTTCGTATGGCGATGATGCTATGCTCTAGTGCCGGTAATGACTTGATGTTTGATAATGCACTCTGCGAGCAGGGACGTAACTTCGGAAATAAGATCTGGAACGCCTACCGTTTGATCGGAGGATGGAGTGTCGATGAGTCGTTGGAGCAGAGTGAGAGCAGTCGTGTAGCTGTTGAGTGGTTCACATCTCGTTTCGATCAGGCACTGAAGCAGATCGAGAGTGACTTCGAGGGTTATCGATTGTCGGAGGCGTTGATGGTTGCCTACAAACTCTTCTGGGATGAGTTTAGCGGTTGGTATCTGGAGATGATTAAACCAGCCTACCAAGCACCTATCGACCCTAAGACACTTGCACAGACAAAGGAGTTCTTCGATAGGTTGATGAGATTGTTGCATCCATTTATGCCATTCATAACAGAGGAGATCTGGCAGGATCTAGCTCCTCGTGGCGATGGAGAGTCGATTGTTGTAGCCGATATGCCACGCTCAGCAGAGGTTAATGAGGCTATGTTGGCGCGTTTTGAGCTGGCTAAGGAGGTTATCTCAGCTGTTCGTAATGTACGTAAGGAGAAGAATTTGCCACTCCGCGAGGCTTTGGAGTTGAATGTTATTGCAGATGATAACTACACTGAGGAGTTTGCATCGGTGATTACAAAGATGGCGAACCTAAGTGCAATCAATATGGTTAGCGAGAAGGATAGCGCAGCGGCAGGATTTATCGTTAAGACCACTCAATACTTTGTCCCACTAGGAGATAAGATCGACAAAGAGGCTGAGTTGAAGAGGTTGAACGAGGATCTTAAGTACCAAGAGGGATTTTTGCAGAGTGTAATGAAGAAGTTGAGCAACGAGCGTTTTGTATCGTCAGCGCCCGAAAAGGTGGTGGCATTGGAGCGTGCAAAACAGAGCGATGCTGAGGCGAAGATTGAGGCGTTGAGGGAGCAGATTGCGGCATTTAGCAGGTAACGTGGCGCAGATAACTATCTATACCGATGGGTCGTCACTCGGCAACCCCGGTGCGGGGGGATTTGGGGTTGTACTGCTCTCCGGTCCCTACCGCAAGGAGGTCTCTCAGGGCTTTCGACTCACAACAAACAACCGCATGGAGCTTATGGCGGTGATCGTTGGGTTGGAGATGTTGAAGTTTGACCGCTCGGATGTGACAATCTACTCCGACTCAAAATATGTTGTCGATGCTGTGGAGAAGAGATGGCTCTTCGGCTGGGAGACAAAGGGTTTTGTTGGGAAGAAGAATCCTGATTTATGGAGACGCTTTTTGGAGATCTATCGTCGTCATAGGGTCCGCTTTGTATGGGTTAAGGGTCATGCGAGCAATGTGGAGAATAATCGCTGTGACCAGTTGGCTGTGGCGGCGGCTCACAATAGGGGCGAGCATATAGAGGATGTGGGCTATAAGCCCGAAATATAATTAACTAGCAGATGTTAAAAACTTACTTTCAATTGCTGCAATTTGCGCGTCCATGGAGTCGCTATGCAGTGCCATATTTTGTCTTTGCGATTCTTTATGCGATATTCAATACATTTAACTACGCAATGATAATCCCGATTCTGAACACAATGTTTGGAGAGGATTTTACCTTTGTTGCGCAGTATCAAATGCCCGCAGTGGAGTTCAACGCAGAGTCATATCATCTCTGGATGAGCTATATCTACACCTCACTTTTTGGTGGCGATTTCAAGACTCAAAATATGCTTATTCTGCTCGCTGTGGTGACGGTATCGATGACACTGCTGAGTAATACCTTTAGGTATCTGTGTGCATGGACGATCGAGAATCTACGCACACGTACCCTTGAGAAGATGCGCAATGTGATGTATGACCATGTCATTGGCATGAGCGTAGGTTTCTTCTCTGAGCAGCGTAAGGGTGATATTTTGGCTAAGATCACTAGCGATGTAGGTGTGGTGCAGTTCTGTATCACCAATACGCTACAGGTTGCCTTCCGTGAGCCATTCTTGGTTGTGGGATATATCGCAGCGATGATCGCTATCTCGTGGCAGCTATCAATATTCTCGGTCCTCTTTCTGCCATTGGTGGCGGTGACAATTGGCTCGATTGTAAAACGTCTACGCCACCCAGCGAAGAAATCGTTGGAGCTGGGGTCAGATATGACTAGTACCCTCGATGAGACATTGAGTGGAATCAAGGTCATTAAGAGCTATAACGCTACGGAGTATATCAAGGATAAGTATCATGGGCTTAATGCAAAGGCAGCTGATCTGTCGCTATCTATGGCTCGTCGCCAGCAGCTAGCCTCTCCTGTGAGTGAGGTGATGGGCGTTGCAGCTATTGGTGTGATAATTATCTTTGGAGGATCGTTGGTTGCATCGGGATCGCTTGATGCAGCTCAGTTTATGGCATTTATCGCCATCTTCTCTCAGGTCACTCGTCCAGTACGTTCGTTTATCGACCAATTTACACATATCAATCAGGGTGTTGCCGCGGGAGATCGTATATTTGGACTGTTAGGCGAGCATAGCCCAGTGAGCGATAGCGATGATGCCGTGGAGATGGATAGTTTCCGAGAGAGCATTGAGTTTAAAGATGTACACTTTAGCTATGATGGCGTAAGAGAGGTCTTGAAGGGTATTAATTTTACCGTTAATCGAGGTGAGACTGTTGCCCTTGTTGGACCATCGGGAGGTGGTAAGTCGACTATTAGTGAGCTTGTGCCGCGCTATTTTGATGTTACTAGTGGTGCGATCTATGTCGATGGCGCACCGGTAGAGACCTATACACAGGAGAGTCTGCGCGGTCATATAGGTACAGTGGCTCAGGATACTATTCTCTTTAATGATACGATCATGGGTAACCTTAGCTTTGGTAAGATTGGAGCTAGTCGTGAAGAGGTGATTGCTGCGGCAAAGATTGCTAATGCACATGATTTTATAATGGAGACCCCCGATGGATATGATACTAATATTGGAGATAGAGGAATGAAGCTCTCTGGAGGGCAGCGTCAGCGACTCAGTATAGCACGTGCAGTGCTTAAGAATCCCGACATATTGATTCTCGATGAGGCGACGTCAGCTCTCGATACCGAGAGTGAGAAGCTGGTTCAGGAGGCGCTAACAAAACTTTTGAAGGGGCGTACCTCAATTGTCATTGCTCATAGATTAAGTACGATCTACAATGCCGATAAGATTATTGTTGTTGATCGTGGTCGTATCGTAGAGCAGGGAACACATGCTGAGTTGATGAGTAAAGGTGGAGTCTACTCTAATTTAGTAGATATGCAATCGTTCGAGTAGGAGAAATTTCTTACTTTTTTATGTTGCCCTGAGTTTTACTCGGGGCAATTTTTTATTCTGTTGACTCTCTATTAGGCAAATTAGTTTTTAAGGCTTTTAAATATATAAACATTATGAATAACGTCTATTTGTTGTTACTCCTATATTATATATAGGAAAATCAACAAAAATCATTTTTTTTGTAAAATAATTCGCAAAACATTTGGAGATTAAAAATAAACCCTCTATATTTGCAATCCCAAACAACAAGTAACGC
>JBCQTG010000063.1:0-11907 GCA_047178765.1 Rikenellaceae bacterium
CTCCATTGTTCGAGTGAGCGTATCATGACGCTGTTTAATAGCTGAGATAAACCACTTTGCAGAGTCAATCTTGCTCTTAACAAACTGAACCGCCTCTCTATCACCGCCACTCTTAACCTCACCATTCTTACCAACCATATCACGTATCATATCTAGATAGCGCGGACTGATCTTAATCTCGGGTAGAGTACCTGAATTGAGCGTTAACTCAAACTGATCGTCGTGGTTAACAAGAAGAAAATCGGGTGTGATATATGGGGTGGTCTCTGTCCCCCCCTCACTATATTGGTTACTTGGCTTAGGAGACAAACGTTTGATCTCCACCACCGCAGCTCTTAACTCATCATCGCTCAGCTGAAGCTGTGAGATCAACTTTTCAAAGTGTCGCTTAGCAAACTCATCAAAGTAATCCATCAATATTCGCCTCGCCAATAGCTGAGATGAGGTGGGGTATGCAATATCATTTATCTGCAACAGCAGACACTCCTGCACACTTCGCGCACCTATACCAACCGGTTCAAGCTGCTGGATTATATTCAGCACACCCTCTAGCTCCGCCTGTTCACACTCAATATTGAGCAAAAAAGCCAAATCATCGCATATAGTCTCCAGATCACGACGAAGATAACCATCCTCATCAAGACAACCGATAAGAAATAGAGCTAGCTCCATCTCGCGATCACTTAGGTTGCGATAGCCTAGCTGCTCACCCAGATACTCCTGTAACGAACGACCACCAGAGATAAAGAGCGGGCGCTCCTTATCATCCTTAGAGTAGTTATTCATTCTGCTCTTATATGATGGGGTGTCATCCTCTCGCAAATACTCATCTACTGAGATCTGCTGCGGTGGCTCATCACTACCCTCCTCCTCACTCTCGTTAGGGGTAGGAAACTCCTCAAGAACAATATTCTCCTCAATCTCCTGCTTCACACGTTGTTCGAGCTGCATAACTGGCAGCTCCAACAACTTAATCATCTGTATCTGTTGCGGTGAGAGCTTCTGTTGTAGGCTCAACACCTGTCTGTGATTTAATGGCATTGCGTATCTAATATAACGTGAGCAAAAGAAAATTTAACTCTACTCATACTCACGTTAGTTTAATAATTAGCCTCGCTATGATTACCTATCACTCTAAAACTCTGCATTATTTGGAGTTCGTGGGAACGGAATCACATCGCGGATATTTGTCATTCCAGTAACAAAGAGCAGTAGGCGTTCAAAGCCTAGACCAAAGCCTGAGTGTGGAGCTGAACCCCAACGACGAGTATCTAGGTACCACCAAACATCCTCTTCACTCATATTTAGCTCTGCAATACGAGCAGAAAGTGCGCCAAAGTCCGCCTCTCGCTCCGATCCTCCGATAATCTCACCTATTTTAGGGAACAATACGTCCATTGCGCGTACTGTCTTACCATCATCGTTGAGTTTCATATAGAATGACTTGATCTCCTTAGGATAGTTAGTCAAGATAACCGGTTTCATAAAATGCTCCTCGACAAGATACCTCTCATGCTCCGACTGTAGGTCACAACCCCAATCGACAGGGAACTCAAACTTACGTCCCGAAGCCTTCAATATCTCAACACCCTCGGTATACTCCAATCGCACAAAATCGTTGCTAACAACAAACTTCAACCTCTCCAACAGCTCCTTATCCCACATCTTATTCATAAACTCAAGATCCTCAGCACAGTTGTCGAGGGCATACTGAATAAGGTACTTCAAGAAATCCTCCGCCAAATCCATATTGTCATTAATGTCATAGAATGCCATCTCTGGCTCAATCATCCAGAACTCAGCCAAGTGTCTCGGAGTGTTTGAGTTCTCCGCACGGAAGGTAGGACCAAAGGTGTAGATCTGCCCCATAGCCAAGGCTCCCAACTCACCCTCTAACTGTCCAGATACAGTGAGGTTACATGGTTTGCCGAAGAAATCCTGAGTGTAATCCACTGCCCCCTCCTCTGTACGTGGAGGGTTATTCATATCGAGTACAGAGACATTAAACATCTGACCCGCACCCTCACAATCCGAACCGGTGATGATAGGTGTATGGAGATAGTAGAATCCCCTATCGTTATAGTACTTATGGATTGCAAAAGCCATCGCATGGCGTATACGAAGTATAGCCCCGAAGGTATTTGTTCGTGGACGCATATGAGCAACCTCACGCAAGAACTCCAACGAGTGTCCCTTCTTCTGAAGTGGATAGCTATCAGCATCTGCCGTACCGTAAACCTCGATAGCGTCTGCCTGAATCTCAACACCCTGTCCACCTCCGATAGAGGCAACTAATCGACCATCGACACGTAAGCAAGCGCCTGTAGTGATACTCTTCAATAGCTCATCATTATTGAATGTTGCTAAGTCTACAACCACCTGAATATTATTAACGGTCGAGCCATCGTTCAATGCTATAAATGCAACGCTCTTATTTCCTCTCTTTGTACGTACCCAGCCCTTAGCTGTGACACTCTGTCCGGCACCTTCGCTGCGTAAAATATCAGCAATCCTCAATTTTTTCATCTATTTATTTGTTATTATTTACCTATCATTTATCATCGTTCGATTACGCAATGCATGACCTATTGTCAACTCATCAACATACTCCAACTCATCACCAAAACCTATTCCTCGCGCTATATTACTCACCTTCAACCCCTCAAATTGACGCAGTTTGCTCATTATATAGAACTGTGTGGTCTCACCCTCTACAGAGCTAGAGATAGCCATTATCACCTCCTTAACATCTCCATGAGCAATTCGATCAACCAACTGTTCAACCTTTAGATCGGAGGGTGCAACACCCTGCATAGGTGAGATAACCCCACCCAACACATGATAGAGACCACGGTAGTGATTAGTGGACTCAACCGAAATCAAGTCGCCAACCTGCTCCACAACACACACCGTAGTATGGTCACGCGACCCATCGCTACAGATAGGACACAGCTCTGTATCAGAGAGGTTATTACAACACCGACAGAAACAGATCTCATTACGAAAGCGGGTCATTGCACCAGCCATAGACTCAACAGAGTAGCTATCCATCTTCAACATATGCAGAGCCAAACGCATAGAAGTTCGTCGCCCAATACCCGGCAACTTAGCCAGTTCACTTACTATATCCTCAAGAAGCCTCGACACTATATCCTAGCAATTGTTGTATCCTCGACCCAGCCTCGATTACCATCATCTATGCGTATCTCGCTCCATCCACCAATACTATTCAACACCCTCACCTTAGTACCCTCATGGATAATAAAAAGCTCCGTAGCACCTCCATTTGGAGAACTCTTAACCGACAACGCCCTATTCATAACCACCGCCTCACGATGATTAACCATCTCCCAACGCGAATATATCGAGTTATTAGTTGTGTATATAAACAGTACTGCAGCGACAACCAGCCCAAAGAAACCAATACGTCTATTCATCATCCTATCTGAAAGGAGATAGAGAAGTAAAAATCCCAATGTCAACGCCAACAGCGAGAGCGAAACTACAACCCACTGTGTGCTGCTCATCCTCGTACGTATCCACTCATTCCACTCAGCCAAAAAGAGCCTTGGCAACTTCTCTATATTATCAGTTGTCTTATTCTGTGCAAACTCAATATTATGACGTATATAAACATCTGATGGATCGAGCCTCAACGCCTTATAATAATAGAGCAGAGCCTTACCAATCTCATCACGTTTATAATAGACATTACCCATATTGAAGTACAACTCTGCCGAGTGAAGATCCCTGCCTTCAATCTCCTGATACATCCTCAAAGCCTCATTATAATCGTAGTTCACATAGGCAGTATTTGCATCATCCCACAACTTATCTACCGATCGTTTAGACAACGCTCCGCCACCCTCCAACTCATTCTGAGCCTCAACAGAGCTGGTTGTAGCTACAACCATCATCACAACAGCTATAAATATATATACTACTCTGCTCATAACTATCTCTTATTCTGTTTTACAACACTCTCAACCTGCGAAATAAGTCTCAATGCGACACCATAAATATCTGGCATATCACCACTACTCACAGGTGAATACTGCGCCTCCTCACAATGTGTAATCAAGCTCATCAATCCATAGATAATATCGCTATCAACACCTCTCTTTGTCAACTCCTCGCGAATAGACTCTTTAGTAAGATCAGCTACAGGAATGTAGAACTTATCACTCATATATCCCCACACACCATGTTGCATCTCGGCATAGAAGGCTCGTTCATTGCCATCATCCATATAGCCCTTAGCGCGTTTAAATCTCTGAATTACAATCTTATTAGCCCTCTTGCCTCGTCTAAGCGCATCATTCTTCGACTCCTTAATTAGGCGCCTTAACAACAAGAATAGCAACACATAGATAACAAGTATAGCTCCGATAATAACGAAGTAGAGTGGTGACAGAACCAAAGAGGAGTCAACCTTTTGAAACTTTGTCCTCCCCAACTTAATAAAACGTATATCACGTCCCAAGATCTCAATATCCTCTTTCGAGTACTTCATCACCTCAACACCCTCATTTCTCTTGCTTGAGTCTGGAGTGACATTCAAACTAAACTGATTGGTCTTTAACTCGACATAAGCACGCTGCTTAGGATCATAATAGCTAAACTCAATTGCAGGAATTGTGTAATCACCCTCTACACGCGGGATGAAAGGGTACTCAAACTCCTTATAACCAAATGCGCCATCATTATCGTAGTTTATCCTCTCCTGAGTGCGTACGGTATACTGTTCAATAGAGTTTTGAAGCTCTAGTTTAGGAGCCTGAACAAATGGGATATTTCCCTTACCCTCAACTTTAAGCACCAATTTAGACGCCTCATTTGCTGCAATCACATTTGACTTGATCGGTTCGAGTTTAATTTCAAACTCTCCCACAGCACCAGAGAAGGAAGCTGGCGCACCTGCGGGGAACCTCTTCACATCAACTTTAATTGGCTGCGACTCAACATGTCGATTGACATTATAGAAGTCATGCCCACCACCAAAGAATGGGTCGATATTTCTGCGTCTACTCTGTACTACAACCTGCGCCACAACATCAATCTGCGCCGGCTCGATAGTTAGCTCCCCTGACTGCTGAGGATAGAGCAGGTATTCACGAATAAGATGGGTATCATAAACCCTACCATCGAGGGTCTCACGACCAGTGGTCTGTCTACGATTATTTGTTATATCCTGCGCCCAGAAGCCATTAAATGATGGGAGTTTAAGCCCCTCACTACCAACAAGATCAACTCTCGAATAGAGTTTCACTGTAGCTCGCAACGGCTCACCCTTATACACACTGCTATGCGACAACTCCACCCTCATCAGAATATCGTTCTCTCCGACATGTGTAGTGGTAGATGATTCACGAGATTGAGATGCTCCACTACCACCACTCTGCTGTTGTGACTGAGCAGCTACACTCTCCTCAACCACCTCAATAGTAGTTGCTTTGGTCTGATAGCGTTGCTTATCAACATCTACACGTGCGGGATTAATTGTAAACTGCCCCGCGCTCTTAGCTATCAACACATATGTGGTGGTATAGTTAATCGCTTTGGTCATCTTACCATTGATGATCTGAATCGACTGACCGCTAGATATACGCGGACCAGCGGCAATATCAAAACCATCAAATTGAGGTGCAACAAAGCTCTCCTTATCGGGATTAGCCGTAAGCACAAACTCAACAGGAAAGACCTCCCCGACCTTAACTAACAGTGGTGAATTAAGTGTAAACTCCACCCCCTCAGCGGCATAAACCCTCGCTGCCATTACAATGGCAGTGAGGACAAACATAACTCTAAAGATACAACTCCTCATTATTTCTTATCGCAATCGTCTCTATTTTTAACTCCAAATAAATACGTTAATTACGCTACAATTATTGTACAATCATAATTATAGCAATCCTCTCTAACCCCATCATTTATCCTATAAATATCTATCTTGATATATTTTAAAACAACCTTAACTGCATTATATCAGACTGAGTGTTCTTACACTCAATAGGAAAATTTGAAATAAATAACTCCTTTCCCTTTTGATCTCCATCCTTATTTACATTTCTCATACCATAAGTTAAGTTCCAAGGCTCAATATATGCAAAATCAAATAACTCACGGATGTAATCACAATCATCATACGTTATCAACCACTTATGCTTACAATTTCGCATCGTCTCTGCAAATACAACATGGTCGAATTTTTTATGTAAATCACCCTTTTTTCCATACAAAGCAGATTTTGTAGCTGAGTAATATGGCGGATCTAAAAATATAAACACATCCTCGCCATCTGCATTAACAAGCTCAGAATAATCACAGTTTGTTATTCGGGCATCACGTAGTACCTCTGAAACCATCTCTAATCGACATATACTAGAGTCCGTAAATCTACTTGTAAATGCAGCTGGACTAAAGCCACCGCTTAACGTTGTTCCAGAGAAAGTTATTCTGTTATAGACAAAAAATGCAGCTGCTTGTTCTAAATCAGAAAACGATTCAAAATTATTATTTAAATAAGAGAACAATTCTCGCCCATTTGCATATCTATTTTTCCACGCATAAACTCTATCTATCAACGAAGATATATCCTTTTGCGCATAGTCCCAAAATTTATATAGATCAGTATATATATCATTTATCCAATATTTCCTATCAGGATAACATTGTTGAGCATATATAAATACCGATGCACCACCAGCAAAAGGCTCTCGAAACTCTCCATAAGAGGGCAACAGCGACGATATAATATTTATCGCTCTGCTCTTCCCCCCCGGGTATCTTAATGGTGACTTAATCATTATACCTGCTTGATTATAACCTCAAAATTATTTGTTTCTGCCTCATTAAATAGCGTATCAATCAATAGACTCTGTTTTGCCGATAGTTTATTGACGGAAGAGAATCTCACACGATCAGAAAGAGATGATGTTGAGCGTAACTCACCTACTATCTTACCAGATGTTAATAATAATTTAGCCTCTGCTTTAACAACTAAACCATCAACCTCGACCTCAGTGAGATTTGAGTATAAGATCATCTTTACCAATCCATCTTTTATATCTCCGCTACTTGGAAGCAATGAATTTTTAGAGTGCTTACCCTCAATCATTTCAACACTATCACCCCTCAATATGGTCTCATCAACAGTGATATAGTACTCTCCTCCCAAATAATTTGTCAATGTTACCCTAGCTTTTGAGAGCGTTTGAAGCACCTCCTTTGGCTGGATCGTATTGACCTCTCTACCTTGTGCCATTTTTGCTTTACCTCGCGAAAATGACTTAAAAGAGTCTATATCACTATTTATTCTATTCAGAAAAAGGTCAATACCCCCCCCCGCCGTGCATCTTAACACCTGTTTTAATGCCGATATTACAATACTCCAACTTTGCCTTCTCGACTAAGGAGATGAAATTGTCAACATTTAACTCATTAAGATTCCAATGCAACGCTGAGCTATGATACTCATCTATTTCATTTATTTTCGAGACTATATAATCATTGTCAAACCTTTGATTGGTAATCTTATAATCTTTTGCCTCAGCATCGTTATAATATGCAAAAATAACATATACATCAAGTAAAGACATCAAAGATACTGTATCCCATTGTATAAAATCACGATCACCTGCAGCCCCTTCATCCTTTATTACAGGAATAATAGTTATCTTTTTGCAGCTATTCAATGTATTATAAACCCTCTCAAATGGATATGAACGTGTTCTTTTGGGCGATACCCATTTTGATATTGCGTATTTTGAATCACGTACATTCAGCAGAAAAGATGATGGCATATCATTAATATCGATAGACTCAATATCATAATTTTCCAACTCTTGAGCGAAGAAAATTTTATACCTTATCCCTGTTATTCTACCTACTATATCCATTAGCTTACAACCTATATCTACCTACTATCCTAGTGCTTAAAGTTAGCAAAGAAGTCGTTACCCTTATCATCAACGATGATAAACGCTGGGAAATCCTCTACATAGATCTTACGGACAGCCTCCATGCCCAACTCTGGGAAGTCTACAACCTCAACAGACTTGATAGAGTTCTTAGCCAAGATAGCCGCTGGTCCACCAACAGATCCCAAGTAGAATCCACCATTTGACTGACAAGCATCAGTCACCTGCTGCGAACGGTTACCCTTAGCAACCATCACCATCGATCCGCCACTCTTCTGGAACAGATCAACATATGAGTCCATACGTCCCGCTGTTGTTGGTCCAAAACTTCCCGATGCCATTCCCTTAGGTGTTTTAGCTGGTCCTGCATAGTATACAGGGTGCTTCTTGAAGTACTCGGGCATTGGCTGACCCTCATCCAACATCCTCTTTATCTGCGCATGTGCAATATCGCGTGCAACGATCAATGTTCCCTTCAAGCTCAAACGTGTCTTGATTGGATATTGGCTAAGAATCTCGCGAACCTTATCCATGCCCTCATCCAAATCGATCTCAACAGCTGGAGACATTGCTGGTGGCTCAGATGGTAGATACTGCGCTGGGTTAAACTCCAACTGCTCCAAGAAGATACCCTTTTCAGTGATCTTAGCCTTAATATTACGATCTGCCGAGCAGCTAACACCTATTGCCACTGGGCAAGAGGCTGCATGGCGAGGTGCGCGAATAACGCGCACATCATGCACCAAATACTTACCGCCAAACTGCGCACCAACACCTGAGTCTTGACATATTTTGAGAATCTTCTCCTCCCACTCTAGATCGCGGAAGCAGTTTCCAGCATCACTACCCTCAGTAGGTAGTGCATCCAAATACCCAGCTGACGCCTTCTTAACAGTAGCCAAGCACATCTCAGCCGATGTACCACCAACACACACCGCAAGGTGGTATGGAGGACAAGCCGATGTACCCAAATCCTTAATCTTCTCGGCGATAAACTTGCTCAACGACTCCTCATTCAACAACGCCTT
Source organism: Rikenellaceae bacterium (assembly GCA_047178765.1). Classification (GTDB taxonomy): domain Bacteria; phylum Bacteroidota; class Bacteroidia; order Bacteroidales; family Rikenellaceae; genus Alistipes. The sequence continues at coordinate 8,948 of JBCQTG010000063.1, forward strand.
TGTCTCCTGATAGAGGAATGTCTTATTTGCAGATCCTCCCCCCTTAGTCATAAAGAGGAACTTATACTGATTACCCTGTGTAGAGTATATATCTATCTGTGCTGGTAGGTTATTGCCCGAGTTCTTCTCCTCAGTCATTGTGTAGGGAACAACCTGTGAGTAGCGGAGGTTACGCTCACTATATGTCTCATATACACCGCGAGAGATCATCTCTGCATCATTGCAACCTGTATAGACATCCTCACCCTTCTTAGCAACACATATTGCTGTTCCTGTATCTTGACATGTTGGCAACTCTCCCTCAGCAGATACACACTGGTTCAACAACATTGTATAGGCTACGAATTTATCGTTATCTGTAGCCTCATCATCATTAAGAATATTGTTCAACTTCTGCAGGTGAGCAGATCGAAGATAGAACGAGACATCGCTATATGCCGCCTTTGAGAGCAGCTCCAACCCCTTAGGATCGACCTTCAAGATCTTACGACCATCACACTCAACAACCTTTACATAATCCTCCGTTAGAAGTCGGTACTGCGTTGTATCCTCGCCCATAGGCATTGGATCACTATAGATAAAATCAGACATAGTTAGATATGTTATATTATTAAATAAATTTCTTTCGACAAAGATATGATTTTTTTCTAAAAAATCATATTATTATAGCCATTTATTCCACGCTTAAGAAAGTCGATATACTCATCGACATTGAGGTTATAGCCGCGTGGCTCAACTATCGGCTCGCCATCGCGTCCCAATATAATATAGTATGGCTGTGCATTGACTCCAAAGCGGCTCAGTGCATAATGGGAGTTGATCCGCCCTACGCTCTTCAACACACTACCCGAATCGGTGGTCACCCACTCACTCTCGGGTGCTTCGCGTTTATCATCTAGGTATAAGGCGACAACAACATACTCATCACGAAGAGTCTGCGCTACACGCTCATCACTCCACACCCGCTGCTCCATCTCACGACAGTTGACACACCCATAACCAGTAAGGTCGACCAATAGCGGTTTACCCTCACTGTTAGCACGTTTCTGCGCCTGCTCAACCTCACGTTGCCCAACGACAACATCGCTAACTACCGATATGCTCTCACTCGCCGTTGGCGGTGGAAGATAACCCGACAACCCCTTTAGAGGCGCCCCCCATAGCCCACTCAAGAGATAGAGTGTAAAGGTAAAGGTTACAATAGAGAGCAGCAATCGCCCAAATCCTATACTCTCAACCCTCTGCTCATGAGCAAAGCGCAACTTACCCAGAAGATAGAAGCCAAGCATAGCGAAGATAACAACCCAGATAATAAGGTATAGTTCACGACTAAGCAGCCCCCAATGGTATGTCTGATCCGCCACACTAAGGAACTTCAGACCTAACGCCAGCTCCAAGAATCCCAAAACAATCTTCACCGAGCTGAGCCATCCGCCACTCTTCGGCATCCTCTGCAAGAGGGCTGGGAATAGCGCCACACCAACAAAGGGCATTGCAAAGGCTAACGAGAAAGCCAACATCGTCACAACAGGTTGCCACACCTCCCCTGAGGTTGACTTTATCAACACCGATCCGACGATAGGACCTGTACACGAAAATGAGACCAAAACCAATGTGAGAGCTAAGAAAAAGACCCCACCAACAGAGCCTCTATCCCCCTTAGCATCGGCTCTATTGACCCACGATGATGGTAAACTAAGCTCAAAGACCCCAAAGAAAGAGGCTGCAAAGAGCATAAATATCGCAAAGAAGAAGAGATTAGGCAGCCAATGTGTAGCGACCCAATTAAATATATCGGCAGTGATAGTACCCCAACCAAACAGATATGTAACAAGGATAACAACCCCGATAGGGATAGTATACAGAGCCACAATAAAGGCTCCAAATAGGAGTGCCGCGAGACGACCGCCCCCAGAACCCTTCATAAAATAGGCAATTGTCATAGGCACCATTGGAAAGACACACGGTGTGAGCAGTGCTGCAATACCCCAGAGTATAGCCTCGATAATCACCCACCAACTCATCCCCTTTGCACCCTGCAGATCTACACTAAAGAGCAGCTCATCGGGAGGGCTACACATCATTCCGCTACACGCCATCCACTCCACCTTAAACTCAACACCTCTATCGCTATCGACCCTCACCCTCTGCGATAGTGTCACCTCTCCTGTAAACTTACCAATCTCCATCTGAAAGATCTCATCCATCTTCTTGGTCGATTGGGGCATGGTCTCGACCTCTCCGATCAACTCTACCCCACTCTGCTCAGCCACAGTGAATGTTGTCCTATTGGGACCATCCTTATACTCCGTAAGGTCGTATATCGCCCAACCCTCCTCAATCGTAGCTGTTACACTCACCTCATACTCACCTCCACCCAAAGATCTAACCTCAGGGCTACTCCAGAATACCTGAGCTGACAACGGGCATGTGAACATCATTGAGATTACAAAAAAGATATATCGCACCATATTAATACTATAATATATTACAAACATTACACCTCTCATTACACTAATCATTAGCATAACAAGAGGCGATATTAAGTTATAATTAGAGAGGAGGTGTTACATCAAACCTCGTCCGCTCTTTTTTATCCGACCCTCGCCATCAAGAGACTTGCTAACCATATCCAACAATCCATTAACAAAAGTCGGGCTACTATTAGTTGAGTAATACCTAGCAATGTCGATATACTCATCTAGTGTCACCTTAATAGGTATCTCAACAAAATTAATCATCTCTGCCATAGCAACAGTCATAATGATAAAGTCAATCATCACTATTCGCTCTGCATCCCAGTTTGTAGTGAATCGCTCGATATACTCGTTGTACTCCTTATAGTTGACTATCGCACGCTCAAATAGTGTCTTTACAAAGACCCTATCATCATCATTCTTATACTTGCGCATAACCTTTATATCGCTCGATGAGTTACGAATAGAACTCAACGTACGCAT
>JBCQTG010000064.1:0-11823 GCA_047178765.1 Rikenellaceae bacterium
CCTGCATTTAATCTTCGTATCGAGCCATCGAACCTCTCTGTTCCTCAGGGTGGTGTGGGGCTGCTAACGATCTATGTTGAGCGTAAGTACAACTTCAATGGTGAGATAGATATTGATTTTGAGGGGCTACCTAAGGGGTTTGAGGTGAGTCAAACAAAGATTGAAAAGGGGCTTAAGCAGGCTAAAATCGCAATTACTGCCCCTATGGAGGCACCAACGGAGAGCCTCGATCTGAAGATTAAGGGTAGGGTAGGCGAGGTGTCGAAAGATGCACTCCCTGTGGAGGCTATGATGCAGGCGTTCTATATTACCCATCTGCTGCCAACGAGTGAGTTCCTATTTGATATTACACCTGCGGCGCCATTCACCCTTAGGTTGGAGACGGTTGATGGAGGGGAGTTGCAGTTGTTGGAGGATGATGTGGTGCCGATAAAGGTGGTTGTTAATCGCCAAGAGGGGTATACCGAGCCTATTCAGATTGCTCGAAAGATTATGGGGCGAGGAATGGCGTTCGATTCAATCACTATCCCCGGGGATAGGAGTGAGGGGCTGATATATGTTAGAACACCCTATTGGGATAAGTGGAGCAGTATTCAGCAGATAATGGTTGTGGGAACGGTTAAGGCGTCAACAAATAATAGAGTGGCGGGGTTGTCGCGTAATACTGTTATCTCGGCAGTATCGGTGAACTCCAACTTTATAGATGCTAAGCTACCCGAGGGGCGACCCAAGTTGACCTTTGCTGAGGCACGAAAATTAATTAAGTAATGAAGAGTAGATTTTTTTATGGCGAGCAGCCTATAGATCTGTTGGAGGGGGTTAAATCTGTTGTTACAACCCCATTGCGAGTCGTTTTCTTTGGCTCGCCAATCGACAGTGAACAATATTGTGAGTTAAAGGTTGCTATTGCTCAAGCGATTGATAGGTGCTTTGGTGAGTCGGCTCCTGTATGGAGCCTGATCGTTCAGCCCCCCTTTGAGAGTGGGCTAATTGCAGAGGTGTGGTGGGGTGATAGTGCTGATAGGGTTGAGTATAAACAGCTTGATGAGACTAAATATATAGTTGTGCATAGAGGGGAGATGAGGCGAGTGATGGTCGGTGGTCTCTCTGCATCGCTCGATAAAACTATTGCCGAGCAGTCGAGAGCTGTTTGCGACAGCATAACGCAAATAATTACCACTGAGCAGCTAGAGGTGAGTGATATAGTTCGGCAGTGGAACTATATTGAGCAGATCACAGGTGAAGATAGAGGTGGTCAGCACTATCAGTCATTTAATGATGCACGCAGTGAGCTGTATGGTCGATGTGAGTGGGGTAGTGGATACCCCGCGGCAACTGGTATTGGGACTGTTGTTGGCGGAGTGGTTATCGATCTAGATATTGTTCAAGGGGAGCAGATCACTCCGATAGATAATAGGCTTCAGGTATCGGCGCATAACTACTCTAAGCAGGTGCTGATAGGTGAGCATGAGAGTCGATCGACACCTAAATTTGAGCGAGCAAAATTGGTCGGCGATCTACTATATATCTCTGGTACAGCTGCTATTCGTGGAGAGGAGTCGTTGGTGGGTGTTGGTGCTGGCGAACAGACACGTATTACTCTGGATAATATCGATGAGCTACTATCAGCCTCTGAGAGTGGTGATATATCATCATTGAGAGTATATATTAAGAGAGAGGAGGACTACACTCAAGTGCGAGAGGTGGTTGAGCAGTATGTAGCTAACCAAGCGATATATGTTTTTGCCGATATTTGTCGTGAGGAGCTGCTGGTGGAGATTGAGGCTATTGCATATAAAATAATTAAGAAATAGGAGCTTGTATGATTCCATATCGTGATTTATATAGTATATATTTAAATCCAGATGACTATATTCTGGAGATTGGGGGCGAAGGAGAGTATCTCAATCTGGGGAGTTGCATCTTTCGTAATGACTCCTTTCGAGAGTATTTTGAGTTTAGATTTCAGCTCTCTAGTGGTATGTTATATTCACTTATCATCCCACTCTCAGAGAGCTTTGCAGCTCATCTAGAGGGTGTCTATGATGAGATACGTCGATTTAACACAAACCTATTTGGTGAGTTTAGTTATGGTGACCATATTATCTATCAACGTGAGAATATGGCTGAGCGAAATGGTGTGACTGAGTTGCGTGTAAATATGGCTATTCATAAGATTGTCGCGGCAACACCTTTTAGTGAGTATGTCGGTAGTAGCTATAGATCGCGAGACCAGATCACGGCTCTATATAGCTCGATCTCTAAGCTGGGTAGCTATCTAAATCATCGTTGTGTCCAGCTAGGGCATCATACAGAGCATGACTACGCTGTGGGTAGTGATGGTGTTATATATATATGTAATGCTACGCGGATTAGATTTAATACCAACCCTAATAATACAGAGTCTATTAACCGGTTATGTCATTGGGTAGAGTATATCAGAGGTGTGGAGTTAACTCTGCCACTATGTGACGATGAGACATGTGGATATAGTTATAATAGAGAACTCTATCCCGGGCATCTTGATGTCGGGATATTTATCCAGCAGCGCGCCTATGTGCGTGATGTTAGTGGCTGTGGCTTTATTGATGAGAGAAATAGAGCTGTCGTTGCTCCGATCTACGATTGGTGTAGAGACTTTCGTGAGGGGCGATCGGTTGTATGCCGAGATGGACGCTGTGGCGTGATTGATCTATATGGTGAGGTTGTTATTGAGTGTGGTTACGATGAGGTGATCTTGCTTGATAGCTGCTCGGTAATCGCTGTACGCCAAGGTTGTGAATGGGCATACTTCTCCTATGTGGGTAGGCAGTCTACGCCCTTTGCTGAGCGTAGTGTCGATTATACCCTGCGAGGCTCAGATCTCCATCTGTTAGATGATTACATCGAGCTTGAGTAGGCAGGTAATAATGTAAAAATATGACTCATCAGTTAGTATTAAACTACCTGATGAGTCATATCTATTTGAACTGAGCGGATTTTACTACTTCACCAACTCAATAATCATATTGTCAATAATGAACTCTGCTCCACCCTTTGTGCCGTCAGGAGCAACGGTGATACGGTGTCCACTAGTAGACTTTGCAGTAAAGGTAAATTCAACCCTTTTAAACCCTTTGTCATTTGGGATAGCCTCTTTTTTTACCTCCTCCAATTTCTTTGTCTCTTTATTGTAGAATTGGATTGATACATATCCGGGATATTTACCCCACACCGTATTGCTATCAAATGAGACCTTATATGTCTCACCCTCCTTTACACCTCCGAAGTTCTGCATTACTCCGGTTCTATAGCACATAGCATATTGGCTATCCTTCGCTTTGTTTCCCTCAACGATCTTCACTTGGTCATTCTTATTCTGCCATGGCGCCCATTTGCCTATTGTGCCATCTTCAAAATCGTTGTTTAGCAATACTTGAGCAGATGCTGTAGATGCTATAAACATTATAGCTACTAAAGTTAAAATCTTTTTCATGGTGTATTTGGTTTTAGTTTAAGGTATTTGTTCAAGAAGGATGTCGTCAATAACAAACTGTCTTGTGTGAGGAGCTTGAATGACTATTTTGTATAATCCCTCGTTCTTTACTTTAAAATTAATTGTCGACTTTGTATACTCAGGTGTTAATGGTACATCTTGTTTTGCAACATCGAAAAACTTCCAATTATCTTGAGGTTTACGTTTAATAGCTACCGTACCTCCCTCACCCATAACATGTTTAGTATAGAACGTAACCATATATTTACCCGGTGACAACATTATATTGCGTTCGATTCCAGATGCCTTATAGAAGCGAGCTGAGTACTCACCACTGTGAGCATCAGACTGTTGTAGTTTGACATTGGGCATCGCCTTCCATACTGTCCAACCTATTAGCTCTCCGCTCTCAAACCCTTCACTCAGTATCTCATTTGCACTAACAGTTGAACACGCTATAGCCATAGCTATTGCTAATATTATCTTTTTCATAGTTGTCCGATTTTAGTTTCGATCAAAAGTAGTGAATTTTTTTATAAATACAAAATAAAATATGAATATTACCCATATAATTTAAAATACGATGATGAGGAGATATGATATTTATAAAAGAGGAGACTGCCCCTACTTCGGAAGGGCAATCTCCTCAATTGAATTGATAGCTAATATTTATCTACATCAATGACATTAACCCTCCTGCAAAGGTGAGCATTGAGATAATACATAGGAGTCCTCCAGCTATCATTGTCAGAAAGATAATTGCTGCAACTTTAGCCCATGTATACTGAACACGCTCAAAGGCATCTACACTCTCCCAATTATCACTATTCCACGCCCATCTATTTCCATTTAGACCAAGTAGTATATTGACAATTATGATTGCAAACCATCCAATAAATGGTATAAAGATGATGAGGGGCCAATAGATACGATTTGTAACAGCCCATAGCCAACCAAAGAAGAATCCTCCCCAACTCCATCTATTTAGGCTTGGAGGTACACCCTGATTATTAGATGCTGGTTTTGAGCTATTTGTAGCGGCAGTTGTAGTCTCACTCTCAGTAGGAAGAAGTGTGGTTACCTTATGCCACTGGATTGGCTCATCAGATGCAAGCATGATTGAGTCTCCAATCTTAACATTGATCTCACTCTTTTTAACCAATACACCATTTACAACTGTTCCATTTGTACTATTATCTCTATAGACGTAGTTGTTGTTCTGAAGTGTAAAAACCCCATGCATGCGACTTACTCGTGGATTGTTGATTACAATGTCACATGAGCTGTCTCTTCCGATAGTAATTGTTTTCATAATTCTTATTTTATTTTATTTAGTTAAATTCTTAGAATCTGTTTAAGTTTTTCTGCTTAAATATGCTAAGTGCTATTTTGCTTTGATTTTTAATTTTGGTATCGTAGCTAATAGTGGTGCTATTAGCAAGATAGAAAAATTAAAAAGCGAAGTGAAAGAGCCTTAGCAGATTAAGCGAGAAAAACTTAAACAGATTCTTATTGTTTGGTTATTTTATCTATTGACATAGTACCCTGCTTGGTAACTATTTGTGATCTCTCTTGTTTTACCGAGATTGAGATCTCAATCTTATCTTCATCTGGAATTACACCAAAGAATGTAGGACAGTTAATGGTGCTATTAGGCTCAACCGTTATCTTTGTCTGGTAGTTATTCATCGTCAAGATAGCATCCTTTAGTAGGTATTTTGATCTATTTTGAATATCTACAGAGAGAGATGCAGTGTTGTTCTCTTTGTAGTAGATCAAGTCGTTGCGACCAATAATATTTATTGCTGGCTCGTCAATTACTATTATATCTACACTTTTATCCATGAGTAGTACACCTCGTTGAGTAACCTGTACATGTTTTTGGACAATATCCACCTCTGCATCCGTTGGTTTGATAAGTGAGAATGATGATGTAAAACCAGTTGTTGGGATTGATGAGTTCTCAAGTAGATCATCGTCACATTTAATCTCTAGGTTATTGATGTTAGCCTGAGTATCATTAGTAAGTGTAAAGTCGAGGGGTTCGATATTTCCGAAAATCGAGTGAACACTCTTGCTTGACAACTCTATATCTACAACTGGTTCATCTTGTACTTTGATAACTCCTAATTTACCATCGTAGGGCATTACAGCAAGTGACTTAGTGATCCATACAGCACTTTCGTTGACCTTTTGACCATCGAGTATGAAGTGTGTCTCTCCTGTGATTCTCTCCTTATCAGGAGTCTTATCAACGATTGTTGTTACAAAACCGTTTGTCTTGACAACTCTGTTGATTCGTCCTAGTGAATCTATTATTGCGCTGCTACCATCGCTACAATAGATAGAGCTAGAATCAATAGCGTAGTATATTTCTGCTGGTTCAACCTCTGTGAAGTCGGAGGTTTTACGCCCCGATTCATCGATGAATGAGAACTTTTTCTTATCACTAACCATCGCTACTCCCTTATAAAATCCAAATGCACCCGTTGAACGACCTCCATTCATATTGTTGGCAATAACGGTATTACCTCGATTGTCAATATATGAAAATCGCATCTTCTCATCTGCAACACCCGCCTTACCCTCGCAGAATGGCATTGCAGAGAGGTACATAATTGGGATTTGGAGAGTACCACTTTTGTTGATATATCCCCATTTAGTATATTTTGTCTCTTTTATCGATCCCATAAGACCATTAGTCACAAGGAGCATCTCGCTCCCAAAGTATGGATAACGAGGATCAATTGTAAGTGTGATTTGCGCCCCATCTTGGGTCTTAAACTTATCGACTATCGACCCATCATCATGGATTATCGCTTGTAGTTCATTATCTTTTGTAGTTGCAATAGCAACACCCTCATAAAATGGAGTAATCTGCTCATATGCACATGCAATAAATTCAACCCCATCTTGGTTGATGTATCCCCATTTACCATCTCGTTTTACAGCAATAAATGAATTGTCTAACTCTCCAATCTCTTCGTAAATTGGTTCTACAATCCACTTCGCATATTGTGCTACGGCTAAGGATTGAATGCTAACTAACGCGGTTAATAATAGTACTACTTTTTTCATGAATGTTTAATAAATATAGTTATTTTACTTTAAAACAAAACTAATCAATCTACTCTATTAGAGATGTTAAATTATTCTTATACCAAAAGAGAGCCGCAGATGACACCACGATGACTAGGGCTAGTATGATAACTAAATAGATCCAAAAACTCTTGCGTTTTACATTTGGTGTAAGTTCAGACCTGCCCTTCATCTCCAATATTATTGCAGTTAGGTTATCATGTTCATTGCCAGCAGCGATGCCAATATCATTAATTGTTGACATTAATTTATCTACAGATAACTTAACCGATTTGTTTGAGGTTGTCAGCTCCAATAGCTTACCCTCAGGAACAGCTCCGCAGATGCCATCGGTGCATAACATAAATCTATCCCCCTTTAGGTATGTTAGATTATCTGTTATCTCAATATTATCTAGATATGATTTGGTGCCTAGAGCCTGTAGAATAACATTGGATCCGGCAGATAGGCGAGCCTCCTCCTCCGTAAGGCTACCTCTGCGTACTAGTTCAAATACCATTGAGTGGTCAAATGTTCTGAAGATAGCTCTCTTTTTTCTGATTTGATATAGTCGACTGTCTCCTACATGTGCTACGGTAGCTTTATGATCGCTTAATAGAAGAGCAACAATTGTTGTCCCCATTCCGTTGAGTTGTGGCTCTGAGATGCTTCGTTGATGGACAATGGTATTTGCATGCTCTATAACACTATGAAGTAACTCTTTTGGTGCTGTATCTGTTGAGCTGTTCTCAATCTTCTCGATGATTGTCTCTACTGCCAAACGAGACGCTGTGGCACCTCCGTTTGCACCACCCATCCCATCGCATACTAAAAGTAATAGACCATATGGTGTCTCAACTGCTGAGTAGTAGTCTTGGTTCTCCGCCCTGCCACCTATCGCTGATGCCGCATAGATCTCATATGGTGTCTTTATAGAGGTGGTATCTACATCTATGAGTGTAATACGACGACTATTTTGTGCCTTTGAAATCTTAGGTGAGGTAGGTATGTAATCATACTGCTCACTCTTTGTCTCCAAACTTTGAGCAGTTATATTATTCTGTGTAGAATCCAGATTATTCATATCTTTATACTCCATTTAGATCATTAACTAGGATAACGCAGTAAAAATAACTAAGCAGGTCATAATCACTGCTATAGCTAGAGAGATGGCTATTATTAATATATCGGTGTCATTTGAAAAGAGTCCACTAGAGAATCTGCGTGGCTTCATAGACTCGGCAATAGCTAATTTAAACTCCTTTGCTGTTTGATAACGATCTTGTGGTACTTTAGCTGTTGCTTTGCGCAGAACCTTTATCAAAGCAGATGGAATATTTACATGGTTAGGTAGCGTGAGCGAGATTTGTCTATTTAGAATCTCTATTTCGCTAGTTACATCTTCAGCAAATGGATTGACTCCAGTTAGTAGTGTATAGAATGTCACCCCCAAAGAGTATATATCCGAACGACCACTTACTCCCCCAAAACGAGAGCTATTGATCTGTTCAGGCGAGGTGAATGCAGCTGTACCTGCAAAACCATTAAGTGTGCCGTGTGATACCCCGTCAGATGTTGCAATGCCAAGATCCATCAACCTCGCATTTCCACTATATTCAACCATTATGTTTGATGGTTTTATATCTCTATGAAATATAGGCAGAGGTTGGTTGTGTAGCATATCTAGTCCATCGAGTATTGAACACATTATCTCGGATAGCCGTTGCAGACGTATCTCTGGTGCAATGCTGCTAATATACTCATTTACTGTTACACCACGCATCAATTCACTGATGATATATATCGATCCTCGATTTGGTGTCGGCTCTGCATACCCTAACATCTTTATTATATTGGGGTGATTGATACGAAGCGATGATTCATGTTTTGAGCGTTGTCGGATATTATGGTTGTTAGCATGGATGCAATGTATCTTCTTTATAGCTACCTTATACTCTGGATTTTTTACGCTCCAACCTTTGTATACAGTACCCATAGCTCCGCCACCTATGCGAAAATTATCATTTTCGTATAGGCAGAACTCTTCATTGTTATCTGCTACGAGGGTTATATAGTTGCTATTATACATTGTGGGTTATTTACTATAAGTTAGGTGAGTACAATCATGCCTATTCCCATGTTATACCATGATTGATGGTCTCTGGTTCTCTATTTGCCTCTGTTGTTTCTGTCTCTATCTTTGTTTCGGGTTCGGGTTTGACTTCAGTTTTAGTTTCAGTCTCAGTCTCTGTTTTCGCCTCTGCCTCTGCCTCTGGCTTAGGTTCCGGTTTGATTTCAGGTTCTGCAATAACTATTGGGGGATTTAGATATAGATATAACTCATCACGCCATTTTGCATCTCCATTATTAGTCTCAATTGCTAGCTTCATAAACTTAACATACTCGGACTTACTACGCTTTTTCGACTGTGCAACCCTATAATATGCATATGCAAGTTGTTTGTCCGCAAGTGTATACCCCTTAGTAGAGACACTTTTTAAGAGTTCAATAGCCTCTGTATAGTGGTATTCAGCTATTTTTAACATTGCTAAGGTGTACTCTGCTTTGGTATATCCTAGCTCTACTGCACGATTTAGATAGTTTAATGCATCCCTTCCCTTGCTATCTTTATGCATAAGATATAGTTCATAGTAGCCACTTGCAAGATTCGACTCTGTAGCTTTTGTGAATAGCTCCTTTGCTTTAGTGTCGTTCTGCTCTACTGAGTATCCATATCGATACATCTTGCCATAGATATATTGTAACTCTGGAGATAACTCATCAATATTATACTGCTCAATTGCCTTTGTAACCTCCTTGAAGTATGTATCAGCCAGCCTCTTATTTGACTTTACATGTTCGCCATTATGATATGCCTCTCCTAGTCGATATGTGGATAGTAGACCTCCCCTCTGCATACCTTTTTGTAGGTAGTCAATAGCTAGGGATTGGTCACTAGTTGTTAATATCCCATCAAAACATAATTCAGCTGCATAGTAGTACCCATCCTCGAATCCTCTATCGCCAATAGAGACTAAATCACCCATCAACAGAGAGTCATTTGGTGCGATGTGATTGTATCGCATAATAATCTCCTTTGCGTCTGAGAGTAGTTTTATCTTATCTTTAGTAGATTGTGATGAATATAATTTTGTCGCTTCTCTATATTGGTCAAGCGCTTTATCATATTGTCCATACTTCACTAGTTTCTCGACTCTTTGAGTCTCATTACTCTGTGATAGATATAGGTATGCAAAGCCACCACCAGTTACGAGTATCAGTAGCAGTGTAATGGTTATAAATATCCATGCTTTATTTGAGCTTTTTGTCGATCTCTTATCTTTATTTATCTTTGGTGGCGGAATATATAGCCCATTCTCGTGCTTTTCAAGGTCAACGATAAACTCAGATACAGACTGGTATCTATCCTCTTTTCTCTTTGCCGTAGCCTTTTTAATGATGTTTTGTAGATTCGCAGCGACATTATTGTCAAAGACGATAGGACTCTCAATGTGTTGCCTAATTATTTCGTATATCGTATTGCCATCAAAGGGTACATGTCCTGTTAGCAACTGGTAGAAAAGAACACCTGCAGAGTATACATCTGAGCGTTTATCTGTTTCGGTATGTAGCCCTTGCGCCTGCTCGGGTGAGGCGTAGAATATCTTGCCGATAAACTTACCTACTTGAGTCCCCTTCTTTAGACTCTCCTCTCCCTCGGCAACATCACCGCCAGTTGTGCTTTTAGCTATGCCGAAGTCGATAAGTTTGATCTTTCCATTTTTGCATATCATCACATTCGATGGGTCAATATCGCGGTGGATATACCCCTTGTCGTGGATCATATACAGTCCTGAAAGTATACTCTTAACAATCTTTATCGCCTCAGTCTCAGTAAAAACCTCCCCATTATCAGAGCGTTTATCGAGGGTGTCTCCATCTAAATATTCGCTGATAACATGGCATGTTAACCTCTGCTCGGAGTCAACAACATCTACACAACCATACATGCGAATAACATTTTCATGCTCAACCTGTATGGATGCTTCACGTCTGGCACGGGCTATACTCTCAACGGGCAGATCTTTGAATAGGACCTTTATAGCTACGCTATCAATACGTCCACTCTCGGTATCAATCCTGCGACCCTTAAATACAACACCCATACCTCCTGTTCCAAGGTGGTCTGATGGATTTGTGGGGTCAAATTCATAACATATAGCCTCTTTGTTTAGTTTAACTATAGCCATTCGTAATTAAATAAAATTATACTTTAATATTGTCGATGCTCTTGCGGAAATGACTGCTAATACTGTGTCGTTCCGTTTTTTTCTACATAATTATCTCTTGAGCTATAGTCAAAATTATTGCTATTCTCTATGTTTGGCTCAGATGAGGGATCTTTAGATATAAAAGATGTTGATAGCTTCATATCGTAAACCTTTGCGTCAAACAGCATCAGCAAAAACTCATAGTTGCCAATCTTAATTTTGTCGTTATTTTTACATTGATATGGATTAAATCCAATATACTCCTCATTTACAAAGACTCCATTAGAGGACCCTTTGTCCATAATACCTATACTTAATAGGTTGTCGCTTTGTGGATTGCGATGGATCGCTAGGACGGCATGTAAGCCACTAACTAATGCCTCAGAGAGGACAATATCACACTCGCTTGATGCTCCAATGGTATTTTGTCCTTGGCGAAGAACCCAATACTCTCCATTCTCATATTTTGATACAGAGACTAAGAATCCAACCAATGGTTTCTCCAACTGTGGATTTGATTTTTGCTGTGGTGTCGATATTGCTTGCGATACATTACTATCCATTCCGGGGACCATTGTACCCTGTTTTGGTGTAGTTGATGATGCCTGTGCTGAATTATTACTGCCTTGATAAATGGTGTTAGGTTGCTCCGTACTCTCATTCATGCCCGGTACAATTGTGCGATAACTTGCCATAAGTTGAAATTTTAGTTTATTATTTTTTTTATTTTGTATTTTTATACTCTTCCATTTTATACTCTAGAGTCCCCGTTTGGTCTTGCTAGATTAATTTATTTATACCTGCTAGTGTATTCGTTTCTAACTAATATATAGTTTAGCATAATAAATAAGTGATAAATTTATTATCTGGTGTGTATGTCATATTATTTATAGCATAATTGCCTATTGTATCTATATTACACTGACTTTCCCTAGAAAAGGTTGACACTTTAGGACTGGTTTAACTAATTGTGTTTACACATTTTCTCTCTTACAACTA
>JBCQTG010000065.1:0-11757 GCA_047178765.1 Rikenellaceae bacterium
TTTGCACCAGGGAACGCCATTCCATTGTCTGAAATATATATGACTATTGTGTTATCTCGTTTGCCCGATGCCTCCAAATCTGCCATCAAACGACCAAAACCTTGATCTATTCGAGAGATCGACTCGTAGTACTCAGCAATCTCCTCTCGTGTCTGCTTTGTATCGGGCAGAAAGTCGGGAACTAACACCTCTTCGGGCGAGTATTTGATAGTCTCGACACCTTCGTAGCCCTCATCCTTGTTGCCAAATCTGTTTGGATCGCTCCACTTCTCGGGTTTGAATGGGTCACCTCGGTGTGGGTCGTCAGGGCAGAAGTAGAGGAAGAAGGGCTTCTCAGAGTCGAAAATCTTACTACTCTCAGCAGCCATCTCGACAGTGTTACGTGGGTCAGCATTGTAGACCTCATCGAAGTGATAGACTGACTCTGGGGCTACGTGATACTTTCCTACTCTGGCTGTGTGGTAGCCATTCTCGGCTAAGATCACAGGCAATGAGCGGATCGTGTCATAGGTCGAAAAGTGGTGATAGTCGTGCACGTGACCATAAGCTCCCGTGGCGTGACCATATTTTCCAGTGAGCAGAACCGAACGACTCGCAGCCGATGATGCAGAGGTACAGAAAGCGTTGGTGAAACGCACCCCGTCGTTAGCTAATTTATCGAGATTGGGGGTCTTGATAATTGGGTTGCCGTAGCAGCCAAGTGCATCCATTCCGTGATCGTCCGCCACGCAGAGGATGATGTTGGGCTTTATCCCTACCTCCGACTCATTAGCGCAACCCATTGCAAGGATTGAAACAGAAAATAGCAGTTTGTTATTCATCATATAATTAGTTTAGCGGACTTCAAATAATTCTCCGATTGTATTTTTTGCTAAGAGGGCTTCTAAGAAGCCCTCTCTTAATTCGCTTCTA
Organism: Rikenellaceae bacterium; assembly: GCA_047178765.1. Classification (GTDB taxonomy): domain Bacteria; phylum Bacteroidota; class Bacteroidia; order Bacteroidales; family Rikenellaceae; genus Alistipes. Next base: position 913 of record JBCQTG010000065.1, read on the forward strand.
ATGAGGCAATGTAATCTATATAACAAGGAACTAAATCGCGGTAGTCCCACTTATTATTATCACGATCGGCAGCCTCTTCAAGGTACATATATGGTTCAAAGGGAAATCCATCTGAGCTTACATTTTGATACTTAACCTGATAACTACTCTCCGTTTTGTCGTAGACCGCACTTAACGCTGGGCCAATAAAGGATAGATTACTACTATCAATCCATGATTGTTGATTGCTCATTGTAAATAGGTCGTACAACGATTCTGGTACAAGATAGACATCCTTCTCCGCAACTTGAGCTGTCGTGCCATACTCAGCATAGATATTTACCACCTCAGAATCTGAAGCAAAAACACCATTCACCGCTGTAGTGTCGCCATCATCCACGGTCTTGTCGAGAAATCCCGAATTAGCAAAAAAAGCGAATGAAGAGCTCTTTGAACGAACAGTCTCTAGTTTAACCGTTCCATTGCAAACAGTATGGGGACTTGTCATTGCAGCCGCCTTACCACTCTCATTGTAGATATTTCGAGCATGAATATCAAATACCCCAGCATAATCAACATCGGCACCTGTCTCCAGACGTAGCGTAACTCCGCCAATACCACTAATATTCTCGAAATATAATCTATTTGCTCCGTGAAGTTGACAGAGTCCATAGCCAGAGTTCGCCTTATCAATCGAGATATTACGAATCTCCCCATCGGTAGGACGAGAAATCGACCACTTATCAGCCCCCGCAGCGTCGGCAGGCGAGAATGTAATTGCGCAGTGTTTGTTGTAGTTATCTAAGACCTTGACATCGGCAATCAGAAAGTTTCGAACTACTCTTGCAAGGGCAAAACGCATGCTAAAGGGGTAACCATAATCAGAGTAGTCAACCGTGTAGGTGCCATTCACCCCCCTTATCGAGCAGTTTTGAACTATATTACTCTCACTTGTTACATTTTTCTCGTAGTTGAAGTTGAACATAATTACCGACTCAGCCTCATCTGTAGGGTCTATCATATATGGTTTAAATACAACATCGCTATCGACCAAAATGTGGACATTCGAGCGCATATATACCCCTGCGATGTGGTATATACCTGCTGGCACTTCGAGTATACCACCACCAGCATCTGAGATTGCAGTAATGGCATCTTGAAATGCTGGTGTTTGGTCTGACTCTACATCTACTACGGCATTATAATCACTCACCACGCACTTCGTGAGACCATCATAATCAATCTTATCAACATAGTGTGATTTTAGATTTAGTGTAATGGTTCCCTCCGACTCATCGCCACCGCCACTGGGAGTGATCTTCTCCTGATCCTCCTTTGCGCATGAAACCACAACCATCAGCGCCAATGACATCAAATATATTAAATGACTTCTCATTTTGCTATAATAGTTTTAAATTATGAATTCATCTATTTTGCCGCTACGCGAAGCACTCCACACACCCTAAAGAGGTTGTGAACCTTGTAGTCTGTATAGTCTGTGGCTGCGAATGGATCGATACCCTCTATTTTGAGGTAGGTAGGAAGTTCCGTTCCCTTGATTGTTTTCACCTCGCCATCAGTGTTTATCACCTCCACAAATCTATTTTGGTGGGGAATGGGACTCGACGCTGGATCGGTTTTGCTTATTGCTCTGAGCCTCTCCTGCCCCACAAGAGAGAGTTCGCTACCCTTACCTATCACCACTCCGTTAGGGGCGTTGACCCTGTGAATCCAGCTCGCTTTGCAGCAGATATTGAAGAACACACCCAGATGCTCGCTCTTGCCACCATCCTCAACTTGTGTAAATACTCCATGATGCTCGCCCAACTTCGAGAGGATAACCCAGACATTACCTCCTCGGTTGCGTAGGCGCGGATGCTCCGAGTAGAATGAACACTCCTTACCCTGATAGATATGCTCACCAAGGCTAGTGATTGGACCCTCGATATTGAACTGTCGACCCCATACATTTTGGTTTACCACATCGACCAACACATCGCAAAACACTCCATTATATGCAAACTCAACATTTGTAAAGAAAACATCCTCACCATACGCCTGCTCGCCATTGAGATAGGATTTATTTGCAAACTTCGAGCGCACATCCTCAAATACTACGCACTGCTTAGCATTGTTATAGAAGAGTGTAAAATCGGCAAAGTAGCTATCCACCATCTTCGAACCATCGACAAAATGTATTCCATCTATAAATAGAGTCTCTGACTCTCCTGTCTCTAGCGTAAATAAGGTATTTGTGCTAGGTGTATCTACATCTGGACGGTTGTAAAAACTCTCCGCCACATCAATATCGGTCATGTGACCAAATATTAACTCCACCTTTTTGGGTGACCCCTTGCCATTGACAACTATTGGGGCTGAGAGCAGTAGCGGTTCGTGGTTGAGAAGTCCGACATACTTCGCACCACTATTTAGTGCAGCTTGTAATAGCTGAGTATCATCATCCTCTTTTCTAGGGTCAACAATTACCCATGAAGTAGCTACATTTAAAGCTCCATCTTTTAGCATTGTATGGTCAACTGTTGTGTAGTCACCGCGATCAAATAGCGAAAAGAGGGCTTTTTTGTCCCACTTAGGAGCCTTCTTAATTGGGAGTCTAAGCGACTCGGCAGGAGCGTTATACGAGACAGCTACATTATCCCTCTGTTCTGCCGTTTTGCCGTGAATACTCACATACTCACTGGTGATCTCTCTGGCAACGCCATGATCTACGACCCCTTTTTTTGCGTAACCTATGCACTCCAAATCTCGGATATATGAGTGACCACAGTCAATCTTCACCACTGGCTGAGAAGATGGCTCAGAGCAGCTAACCTTACCCCCAACCAATATAAGATGAGGAAATCCTCCTGCGCTACTATTCACTCCAGCCTTATCATCTGAGAGGTGGATAGGCAGAACCGTTGACGATGATTGTTCGCTGTACAGACCCTCGATTGTGATCTGTTTATCTGCTATAAAAAAGGCTGTTCCACCCTCGCGCTGATTGCGGCAGGTGATATTTTGTAGTCCGTAGGTCTCACCCCAACCATCGTGGATCTCGACACCTGTATTGAACCCCTCAATAACCATATTGCGGATTAAACCGGGTCCATTATTATACTCCGTCAAAGCCAACCCCGTGTATCCCGAGTTTTTGCCTGCTCGAATATTGACATTATTAACTCCTCCATGGTTTGCTCCACCCCAGCTAATACCCACAGTGTATGGTAGATTGTCGGGGATCTCAATTGCAAAGTCCGAAGCAAAGAGTTGAAAGTTATGGTTTCCATGAGAGATGTAGCCATCCAACGAGTACTCGGCAAATTGAACCACAGAGGTCGGCTTTGTTGGCGTTCCCCAAACATCGCCATTCTTGACAACCTCAAAAGTGGACTCCTTGCATCCCGAGCCTTGCAACCAAATCGCCATGCTATTGAGGGTAGGTCGCGAACGGTGTCGAGTGACCTCAATAATCTTTGGGACAATAATTGGCGTACGGAGGTGGTAGCGTCCAGCAGGGACGTATATTATCTGTTGAAAATTCCACTCGTTACTCTCCTGGCTAAGTAGCTCTTGAGCCTTTGCGATTGCGGCGTTGATCGCTATAGCGTCATCATCGCTATCATCATCCGCAGTGGCTGCAATGGCTGGATCTCCACCCCAAGAGGCAGGGTCAGTGACATCGTAGTATTTTGCACCAGGGAGCATCATCCTCGTCCGCTGGTTTGATTGACACGCAATAGATGGTGTTATCAACACCAATAAGAGTAGTTTAAAGATTGAATTCATCGTTTTGTAGTTTTTTGATTTTATTTAAGGGTCTGTCTAAAAAAGATTTAAACAGTATCTTGGCTGTGATGCAAATATAGAAAAAAGACTACTATATATAACCACTGTGTGTAAAACATATGTTACTCTGGGTAAATGATCGCTTTTGAACCATAGCGACATCTTTTTAACCATAAGTCACAGTAACGCGCACTATTACATATAACTTGCAGTCGTAAATATGCAACAAAATCTAACAAATTTAATATGAACAAAATTTCAAAATTCATCTCGCTTCTCATGGCTACTGCGGTAGTTAGTTGCAGTGCAACACCCAAAGTGGAGCTAATCGAAATCGCCGCTAAGAGTGGCGATGTGACCCTCGATATTCGTAACGCTCTGGAGAGTGCAACCTCTCCACGTGTGAAGATATCACTTCAAAAGGGGATATATAGTGTTGCGCCAACCTACGCATTCGAGAGATACTGCGCAGTGACCAATCACAACAATGGATCGAAAAAGATTGTATTTCCAATCAGCGGCTTCGAGAGCGTCGAGATCGAGGGTAATGGTGCGACTCTGCTCTGCGAGGGTCAGCTATTTCCGCTCCTCTTCGAGGATTGCGGTGAGGTTAAGGTTAGCAACCTAACCATTGATTGGAAAACTCCATTTCTTTTCTATGGAGAGGTTATGGCTGTAGACAAGAGCAAAGGATGGATAGAGATCAAACCCCTAAGCGATCCCAGATCATGGAGTATCAAGGGTGGTAAGATCTCATTCCCCAACTCTCACGGCTTCAACTTTCACTCACTGGGGGCATCGCTTCCGTTCGACACCACCACTAAGGGGGTAGTTGATGGGGCAATAGATTGCAACTTTGGTAGTGATATCCAACTCCAAAAGCTCGCAAATGGTAATGTGCGAATAGATGGCAAGATGAAGAAGTATCCGCCTATTGGATCTACACTTAACTCTAAGGGGGATAAGGCTCTCAACCGCTACGCCCCAGCCTTCAACTTTAAGGAGTGTCAAAATATCACCTTGGATGGGATTACGATACACCACGCCTTGGGTATGGGATTTCTCTTTGAGCGCAGTGAGGATATTCGCATTTTGAATAGCCAGATCGTTCTTCCACCAAACTCTAAGCGTGTTGTTGCTACCACAGCGGATGCCACACACTTCGCCAACTGTAAAGGCAATATTCTGATCGATGGATGTAGATTTGAGAATATGTTGGATGATGGAACAAATGTACACGGAACATACCTTGAGGTGACTGATATTGTCGATACTCACAGCGTAAATGTCTCACTTAAACACTACCAACAGCTAGGGTTTAACTTCGCACAGGCAGGAGATGAAATGTGGTTTATCATGCAGCCCTCGCCTAAGCGTACCTCTGCAAACCGCGTGAAGAGTGTGATAGTACTCAATGAGACTATAATGACTCTAACATTCGACAACCAAATACCCACAGGGTTGAAGGCGGGTGACTGTGTAGAGAATAAGACATGGAACCCTATCTTTACAATGAGCAACTGCGTGATTCGTAACCACCGCGCGAGGGGAATAGTTGTTAAATCTCCACTCAAAACAGTTATTAAGAACAACACAATAAGTTCTATGATGTCGGGAATTTTACTTCGTGGTGAGACCCACTCATGGTTTGAGTCGGGAGCCGTTGAGGATGTTCTAATCGAAGGGAATACCATTCTCAATAGTGCTAATTGTGGAACTAAGCATGCAGCTCTATATATCACCCCACGACTTGGCAAAGGGTTCGACAACACGGAACAATACGACAAAAATATCCGATTTGTAAACAACACTATTGATAGCTTTAATCCCCGAATTGTAATTGCCGACAGAGTCGATGGGTTGCTCATTGAGGGTAATAAGATCATCCGCAACACTACGGCAGTAACTCCATTCCCCAATGATCCACTATTCGAGCTAATCAACTGCAAGAATGTAGTGATCGAGCAGAACAACTACACAGGCTCGAAACCTACGGAGATACTTCGCAGTGATGAGAGTTCAAGAAATAGTCTGAAGATGAAGAACAACAAAAACCTATAAAGATGAAGCGTTTTATATTTCTAGTAAATTTAATCTTTGCATTCAATCTAGCCATTGGATCAACTACGACAATAAACAAGTCGTGGAAATTCACGCTAGATGATCCTAAAGGTGCTCAAAAAGAGAGTTTTGATGACTCCTCTTGGAGGGAGCTACACCTACCTCACGACTGGGCATTTGAAAATGGATACTCTTCGGATGGGGCACAGGCAGATAGAGGAGGCTATGCAATGGGCGGTATTGGTTGGTATCGCAAGAACATCAACATCACCCAAGAGCAGCTCAAAGATCGCCTCATCTATATCGACTTCGATGGCATATATATGAATAGTGAGGTGTGGATAAATGGTAAATATCTGGGTAAACGACCTTACGGATATATCTCATTTTACTATGAGTTGACTCAGAATCTACGCGTGGGTGAGAATATCATCGCCATTAGGGTTGACAACTCTCTCGAACCTAGTGCCAGATGGTATCACGGCTGTGGAATATATGGTAATGTGGCTCTTCGCAGTGAGCTAAGAACACACTTCGAGCGAGATGAGACCTATATTACAACCCCATCAACTAAAGGTACTGTGAGGGTTCGTAGCAATATTCTCTCGTTGGACAATGTTGGCGATAAGCAGCTGACGCTCAGAGTCTTGGACGGCGATAACGAGGTGATAGGAAGCTGGGTGCAGCACATTTACATCAAGAAGGGGGATAATCCAATTGATCAAACTTTCAAGACCTCTCTGCCAAAACTATGGAGTCCTGACAGTCCCAACCTTTACACATTGGAGTACGCTATCAATAATGGCGACTCTAAGAGAACACGTTTCGGATTTAGGGGTTTTAAGTGGGAGGTAAAAAGTGGATTTTATCTCAATGGAGTTCAAACAAAGCTATATGGAGTATGCGAGCACCTCGAAGGAGGACCAATAGGTGCGATGTACACCGAGCAGATGTTGCGCTGGAAGCTCAATATTATCAAGGAGATGGGGTGCAACGCAGTGCGAACATCTCACAACCCTCAAGTACCTATGTTCTACGACATCTGTGATGAGATAGGTCTACTTGTTATGAATGAGGCGTTCGATGGTTGGGAGCGCAAGGCTGACTTCGACTATGGAATGCAGGCGTTTTCCGAGTGGTGGGAACGTGATCTACGTGCTTTTATCCGTCGTGACAGAAACCACCCATCGGTATTTATGTGGAGCGTAGGAAATGAGACTCACGGAGATTACGGAGAGCAGATTGTGGCGGTTTGCCATGAAGAGGATCCAACACGCATGGTCACATCGAGCCGTGTAGCTACGGAGCATATGGATGTCTTTGGAGTGCACGGAATAGGTGAGAATCCGGACTTTATAAATAGCTTCTCGTCTGACACTCAACCCCTTATTGGAACGGAGAACCCACACACTTGGCAGGTTCGCGGATACTACCGCACTCAAACATGGCAGCGCAAAAAAATAAATCCGAAACTACAAAACAGCACAATATACCACGAAGTTCCTAATCTATGCGAAAAGGAGATATTTGGATATGAGTGGGCATCACCAAGCAAATGGATGAACTCTAAACAGCACTTCAACTCATCTTATGACAATGCCTTGGGTAACGGAACTGTTCGCCATATGATCCAGACCATTCGCGAGAAAGATTGGTATGCTGGAAACTTCCGCTGGACTGGTTTCGACTACTCTGGTGAGGCAGCCTTTGTTCATGGAGGGTGGCCGTTCAGAGCCTTTATGGGTGGAGCGATCGACCTTGCGGGATTCACCAAAGATCTATATTACCTCTATCAGAGCCAGTGGAGTGATGTCGACATGGTACATATCTTACCACACTGGACTCACCCAACAATGGAGGTAGGGACTAAGATCCCTGTATGGGTCTACACAACAGGCGACGAGGTGGAGTTGATTGTAAATGGAGAGAACTTGGGGCGCAGACGCAAAGGATCTAATTGGAACGAGATGCAGTGTGAATGGCTAGTGCCATGGCAGCCAGGATACGTGGAGGCTATCGCCTATCGAGATGGACAGGAGATTTGTCGCACCAAACAGTTAACATCTGGCGCACCTACACAGTTGGGGCTATCTGTTGAGAATCCAACACTAAAAGCTGATTGTGAGGATATAAGCATAGTAACCATTCGTCAGGAGGATCGCAACGGAACACTCTACCCATATGGAGAGAATAAAATCTACGCCAAAGTAATTGGTGGCGCGAGAGTGTTATCAATGGAGAGTGGTGATCCCACAGACTGTCAGACTAACTTCGAAGCACCCTCACGCAAGTCATTCTTCGGACTCAACAGAGCCTTTATACAGTCGACAGATGATAATAAGGATGGAGAGGTGTCGGTGATCTTTGCTGCAATCAACGGAGATAAAAAGTTGCACCTTTCAGATAAGATCTCTATCACTGCTCAAGAGCTCGTCCTAAGAGGCGCGAGAGAAAAGCGTGAGTACAAAATATACTACACAACCGATGGTTCAATCCCAACAAAGAGTAGTAAAGAGTACACCGAGCCATTTGCAATCAAACTGGAGACAACTATCAAGGCGGTGATCTACGATGCCGACAGAGTTGTATTAGAGATGGAGGAGCGTTTCAGTGAGGATGAGGGAATCTACTGGGGAGTCCCTGGAGAAGAGCACGAGGCGTCTAATATCTCAAGCGATCAGGCTGAGAAAGCCAAGCTCGTAGAGTGCACAGTACAAAAAAAGGGTGGAGCAAACTTTTATGGAGGCTATATCATCCCCGCCCCCAACAAGGGATCAATGGAGTGGTATCAAGAGAATGATGCTGGTGAGCGAACAGCCGCCCTATACATTAGATACTCTCTAAAGGAGCAGGGGGCTACAATGAAGCTCTACAACAACGATAAATTTGTGATGGATATAGAGTTCAAACCCACGGGTAGTATAGCGAGTAGCTGGCAGGATCAGGTCGTTAAACTACCACTCACTTCGGGGGCTAACTACCTACGATTGGAGAGTGCATCGAAATCAACACCAAGTATTGACCAAGTATATATAGAATAGTATGAAAATGAACAAATCACTACTTCTGGCAACCCCTCTTCTCATAGGGGGGTGTGCTCAGAGCGAGCAGACAAAGCCCAATATCCTCTGGATCACCATCGAGGATTGGTCAACCGATTTAAGTTGCTACGGAACAAAGGGGGTATACACCCCTAATATCGACAAGTTGGCATCAGAGGGTATTTTATACAACAACGCCTATGCCACAGCTCCTGTAAGCTCAGCATCTCGCTCAGCAATGATGAGTGGCTACTACCAAAACTACGTAGGTGGAAACCAACACCGATTGAGTGCCGATTTAAAACAGCCTCTTCCCCATGGAATTCGCCCCATGCCCCATCTAATGAGAGATGCAGGTTACTACACTCGATTGATGAGCTGGAAAACCGATGTCAACTACCTACCATATAAGGGGAGCGACCTATTTGAGGATACCCGATTTTGGAGTGAGAGAGATAAATCAGCTCCATTTTTCAACAACCCAGAGAGAGGCGACAAGCCATTCTTTGCACGAATTACCCTCAGCGGAACACACCGCTCGTGGGATCGCGACCCTCAGCGTCCAATCGATATTAAAGATGTCGAGCTACCACCATACTATGCCGACACAGACTTTGTACGTCGTGATTGGGCAAATGGGTTGGAGCAGGTGCAGCTTGTAGATCGCGAGGTGGGAGAGCTACTTGAGCAGATAGATCGTGAGGGGCTCAGAGATAATACAATCATCATCTTCATTGCCGACCATGGACGATGCCACATTAGGGGCAAACAGTTTCTCTATGAACCCGGGGTGAAAATCCCAATGGTTATTCGTTGGCCTGGTATGATTGAGGCGGGGCAGATTGAGGACAATATGGTATCGACACTAGATATCTGTAAGACTCTGATCGATGTTGCGGAGGTTACTCCAATCACTCCATACCATGGTTTGAATCTGGTGAAAGACGACCTCTCAAAACGAGAGTACCTATTTACATCTCGCGACAAGATGGATGATACACACGATGCCATTCGAGCTGTCCGCTCAAAGGATGGGTTCAAGTTGATGCACAACCTTATGCCTGAGCGAGCATACTTGCAATACAATCCCTATAAGGAGGTTAGCTACCCCGTCTTATCAGAGATGAGCTACCTCTATATGAATGGTGAACTCAACGAGGTGCAATCACGATTCTTCGCCTCTACGAAGCCCGAATATGAGCTTTACGACCTAAACAACGATCCCTATGAGATTAATAACCTTGCACAGGATGTCCGCTACCGCACAAAACTTAAAGAGCTACAAGATGCTCTTAATAAGTGGCGCGAAGAGGTGATCTTCGACAAGGGAGTAAGTGAAGATTTTAGAGCCGAGGGAATCTACCCTGAGACCAACCCCGAGATGAGTAGTGATCTATTTATGTTTAAGAATAAAAATAAGTACGACATAAAGCGATATGGTCTGCCATCATGGTATCCCACCCGTTCTAAAGAGGAGTGGAAAAAGATGCGCGACATCTGGAAGGAGTGGGTCTTTAGAGAGCCAACATCAACAATGGAGAGACCATATGTGTCACCATCTCAAAAGCGAAAGAAGAAGAAATGAAAAAACTATTTATCTCAATATTGATATCAACAGTGATTATCTCTGCGAATGCCGCGGGGGTGACCACAGATGTTAGAGAGAAGATCCTATTTAATGATGGCTGGTTGTTTGCACGTAGTGATGACCCCTCTCAACGTGATATCGATTTTTATGACTCGGCATGGCGACCGCTTCAGTTACCTCACGATTGGAGTATCGAGGGTGAGTACACTCCCGACTTCCCATCGGGACGATTCAATGGCTACTTCCCCGAGGGTTTGGGGTGGTATCGCAAGAGTTTCAACATTCCAAAGGAGGATCAGCACAAGCAGTTTGTTGTTGAGTTTGAGGGGGTCTTTATGAACTCTCAGGTCTGGATAAATGGTAGATATTTGGGCAATCGCCCCTTTG
>JBCQTG010000066.1:0-11682 GCA_047178765.1 Rikenellaceae bacterium
ACACAGATCTTCAAATTTTGGTATGCCGTATGAGGAGTTGTAAACTCAATCGCTACATCTATCTCTGCTAGATTATCAGCGTTGAGATCTGCTACATTGTCAATATCTATAACCAATGGCACTGAGTGTCCTCTATCCAATAGAATCTTCTCTATCTCGCGTCCCATCTTTCCGTATCCAATAACTGCTACTTTCATCTTATTTATAGTGTGTTTAATTTTACAGCGCAAAGATAGGAATTTTAAATGATTAATGATTAATGATTAATGATTAATTAACGGGTTGGGATAGAGATTGTGCCAATTGAGAGCATAGACATCAGATCAGAGAGATCGATATTTGCACCTATAGCTCGATAGCGCCCATTAGCTATGCTCTTGCCACGAAGTTGTTCGATCATAGGTGTATAGTACGAAGGCATATATGACGACACCTCTGCTAGTGATCTGATAAAGTTATCTTCGATGAGGTTAAGCTCACTGTCTGTAGGGAAGTTAATGCTTTTGTCGTTAGATGATGATGAGACAAATAGGTTGAGCATCAGTGCATTGCTAATATTTGTCTTGACGCGCACAATGTTTTTAATCATTGTGCCTAGCTGAATATAGTCGCTGTCGGTAATTAGCCCATCGCTGATATTGATTATAAAGGGTGCTATGCTATCGAGGTTGCACTCCTCAACGCACCATCTGCAGATGAGTTGATAGACACACTCCATAGCAGCGAACATCGGTGTGAATCCATCTAATCTACACCTTACGGCACCCTCGCCTCCACGAGGTGCAAAGATGTCATTCTCACTACCTAGCGGTGCTATGCTAAAGTAGTTGAGGTTATCTCGGTAGAGTCTATTCACCGGCGTGAAGCGGTGTGAGCCATCGGGTGAGGTGAGTACCTCGACTCGATCACCTGCATAGGCAATTACCGCAATGTCGTAGTAGTTATAGATCTTTCGTCCTCGATGTGCGCGTGTATAGAGTTCACGAAGAATCTCATTAACCTTCTCAATTATATAATCACCCTTTCTGATATGATGCCCATTTTTGTCGATATAGGCACTATTCATCGATGCCGAGAAGTCAACCATAATGATAAAGGCTGCCCTATGTTGGCGAGTGATATTTGGTATCTTCATTTTAGGGGAAATTGTACTCGCCCACCAAATTGAAGTTATCAACAGTGGTGGGCGAGTGGTTCTATTAAATTTCGCTCATCTGGTGGACGATAAAGGACTCTACAGCACCCTCAGTCGCCTTGCTATACTCAGCCAAACCGGGCTGACCCATGTGTACCTGCCACAAGTCGTAGCTCTCCCACTTCTCGAAGAAGAGGAAGAAGTTCTCATTCTCGTTGTCCTCATGTAGAGTGTACATCATACACCCCTTCTCTGCACGTGTAGGCTCGATCAACTTAATCAATTCGCTCTTTACTAGCTCTCTGTTTCCGGGCTTTGCCGTGATTCTTGCTACTACTGTTAGTGTTCCCATAATTTTTTTATTTTATAAATACCTTGAAATCTCATCTAAGCTCTTGCGCGATGTTGGCTCAACAACCTCATCAGGATAGCCAAAGGTCACCAATGCCGCAACTGTCTCACCCTCGGGAAGAGAGATAATCTCAGAGATCACCTCGTCATTAATTACCCCAAAGATACAAGTCCCAACACCGTAAGCGTGTGCTGCTAAACAGAATGTTTGACAGGCGATACCTGCATCGAACATCTCCCACGCTTCGCCCTTGCTGGTGGCATACCCATCTCTTGAGACCTTACCACTCTTACCTTTGACGTAGCTCAATACTAGCACCCCTTTTGTATTGCGAAGAGTACCTATGTTGTATGAAAAACCATGTACACCCTCGTTGGCAATACGTGCAATCATCGCCTCATCCTCTACGATTGTGTAGCGAGCAACCTGAAAGTTTGCCCATGAGGGTGACCAACGTGTAGCCTCTAAAATCTGGTTTATCGTCTTGTGAGAGACCTTCTCCTCTTTGTACTTGCGAACGCTTCTGCGCTCCTTAATCATCTTAATTGCATCCATTGTCTAATTTTTTGTTTTTTGTGAAAGTGTTAATAGCGCTCCTGTAGGGCATATAAAACGACAGTAGGGGCGTGCTACAAACATTGATAGAATCAAAAAGAGTGCCGCCAATATCAACACAACTGTCGAAGCTGAATTTATTATAAAGGCTGAGAAGAGTTCATAGTTAATGATGTTGAATCCAACACCTAACCACATCATAAATAGCAGAGTAGCCAAAATTATGTAGCGCACTTTACTCAAAATATCTAAAACTCCCCTTTTGATCCTTAACTTTTTCGCTGGGACTCTGAACATCAACATCTGAGCCGCTCCCAATGGGCAGTAGAGACTACAATAAACCTCCTTGCGTCTAAATAATGGCATTATCAAGATGACTATAAACAGCACCACAGTAGTTAGTGAAACAGCAAGATTAAAACCATTAGCTGCCCACGAAACAAAGGTCGAGAGCGACAGGAAGTTACCGCACCAAAAACCGAGTACAACAACATTTAGTACCATTTGTAGCGTCATCAGCCGTTTGTTATGCATCTTTGCAAGTGACATAAATGCACCTAGAGCAATGACTAGTAGAGCGGCAAATCCCTTTAACCCCAACCCCCTAAGTAGGTTTCTTGGTTCAGCACTTACCTTGGCTCCATATTGAGCTGTGCGTTGAACTGTCGAGATGATAGACTCTGATGTGAATGTAGCCCCAGAGACACCATCGATCTCTGCTGTCGCAGCATCCGCAAGGGTCATCCCATCCCAACGAGATAGAAAGCTCTCATTTACCACCTGCTCCATAAAGCTCGGTGTCTCCATATTTGGCTCCGCAACAATCTTCTCAACCACCCCATTGCGAGTATATATCTGTAGAGGTGTCGTACCTCCATAACCAGTTATATCTCTTGCTATTGTAGCTGATTTGTAGATAGTCACCCCATCACTTAAATACTCCTCTACATCTGCTGGATCAATATCTACACTCTCCTCACTACTGCTCCAACTATCGTAGAATATGCGCCCATCTCGCTGGATCGCCACAGCAGCAAAGAGTAGGGTGATGATAGCTAAATTTATTATGTATCTTATCCTCTCCACCACTAAAACTTATTATAATGAACCTTTGCTGGATCCCACTTATCCTTGACTTTCGGCTCTGAATTGGGGAAGCCAATGACAATAACATTGAGCGCAATTGTCCCCTCAGGGAGGTTCAGCAACTCCTGCATCTTTGCCACTCGACCCTCTGAATTATCAGGATAGGCACCACACCAAACAGCGCCTAGACCAATTGCATGTGCTGCTAGCAATATATTCTCTGTTGCAGCAGAGCAGTCTTGGATCCAGAACTCAGGCATAGGTGATTTGGCTGGTATACCAGCGACAACTATCGCCAACTGAGCATTTGCAGCCATCCTCGCACCCTTGATGATTGGAGGAAATGCATCTAAGATCTCGCGCTGGTCAACAACTATAAACTCCCATGGTTGTTTATTACCAGCCGTTGGGGCAGCCATTCCTGCACGCAGCATTGTCTCTATCTTCTCCGACTCAATCTTTTGATCGGTGTAGCTACGTACACTACTGCGAGTCATTATGTTCTCTATTACTGCCGATTCTGAGTCTACTGCTACAGCCTCAATACTCTCCTGAGCCGACATCTTAAAGGTTAGTACCGCTACAGCAACTGCTAAGAGTAGTGAAATAATCTGCCAACTGTTTTTCATTTTGTGTCAATTTATTATATGAATTTATTGTTGCAAGTATAACTATAAAATAGTGTTATAGCAAATATTTAACCAGTTTTTTAATCGCGCCCCTTCCTATTACAAACAGAGATTAATAGAATGTACCTCGTGGGGAGAAGATAGCACGACCAAGGTTGAAGGTGAGGTAGAGGTTATTTTTGTCATAGATACCATACTTCGTCAACGCTAGAGAGATCGATGTGATAGGTGCTGAGTAGAGTAGTGCGAACTGGGCAAGTGACTCTAATCTATACCCTTCCCCATGAATAACCTCCTGTTGAGAGCTGTACTTGTCACTAAGCATAGTGTTGAACTGCATACGCACAGATAGATCGCGCCAGACTCTGATGTTACACATAGCCCCTGCAGCAATGTAACGATATGCTGCAAAGTCGGGCATATATATAGTGTTACTATGTGCTAAAGGGGTGTAGTAGGGTAGTATAGCTCGGCGTGCCTGTTGTGATGTGAGATTGGGGATATTTGTTATCACACCCTCAGCATTGACTCCGAATGAAAAGACCTTGCTACGATCGAGTTCAAAATACTTTGCAAAGTTGACCTTTGCCCCTATCCAGCCCACCGTCTCTATATATGTTGTGTCGTATCCATCCTCAAAGTTGATTTGTAGACCGCTAACACTCTTTCCGTAACTCCGCTCATTGCCTATAACCCCAATCGCTGATGCTGTAAATATCTCCCCTCGTGTGGGGTTGTCAATATTATTCAATCTATTGTGGTCGAATGATAGGCGTCCAGCTGCGTAATATACCTTTCCCTCATCGAATAGGGTCAAGGGTAGATAGGGTATAATATTACTAGCTACGGATGCTGAACCTTTATCTGTTGTTATGCCTATATTACCACGAATCGTAATTAGCGAACGACGAGAGATCGGGGTTCCAACACCTAGTGATAGGTAGTTGTCTCGACTCTTAAGTGCAACCGTATTGTCGACATCTGTCAAGTTGCCAAAGTTGCCGTGGTTGAGGCTTTTAACTGCGAAATTATAGTAGAGGTAGATAAATATAGGAGCCTTATAGTAGAAATCAACTCGCCCACCAAAACGACCAGTATTGTATGTAGGACCTATATACAACTCTCCAAAGAGCGATTTAGCTACACGGCTAATAGCGGTATAATCTATACTTGCATATAGTTGATTGAATGGTGTAGAGGAGATATTTCCACCTATCGACAACTCTATTTGAGGACGGTTACTCATCTCTATCTCAAAATTATAGTTGCCCGAGAGGGTGTCGAGCGACATTGTGGGGTAGGTCGTTGCAAACTCACCACTCAATAGTGATGGGTAGAGCTTCAATCGAAGTTGATCGAATGTCATACCTTGCGGTGTTTTGCCTAACCGTATTAGTCTCTTTTTATCTTTGTATAGCAGTCTGAGAATATAATCTCTCTGCTCCTCAGTTAATCCTCTAATTATGACATCATTGATTAGTGGTTCGCTAAGTTGTTTGTTAAATTCTGCTCGCCTCTGGTCGAAGTAACCTGCTGGGAGTCGATCTTTAAGATCGACCTTCTCAACTATAAGGTCAATCTTCGCTCTGGTATCTAGTAGACCCATATTGATGATCTCATTAGCGCGTGAAAAATCAAGCATATTTCCATCGACCATCCTCTCGATCATCACGCCATTCTCGGGAAGGTTGTAGTTTCGCTCATTCATCGTTAGCATAAAGACCTGATCGGTGAGCGATAGTGCCGATCGTTTACCATCATACTCAATATCGCATGATGAGGCTATCAAGAGGTCGGGATGGAAGTTATCTTGCAGAGGCTTCCATGGTAAATTGTCATAGATACCTCCATCAAACAACACATCACCATTGTCGTCGATTATAGGACTATAGGCTATTGGAATAGCCATTGATGCCCTTACCGCCTTTCCGAGATCTCCTTTGGTGATTATCTGCTCGCGAGCTTTAGTGACGTTACTCGCTACACATAGGAATGGGATCATTAAATTATTGAAATCACCACCACTAACCATCGATGCTGGGGTGAAGAGTTCACTTAGAGCGATGTCAATCTGTAGGCTAGGTATCAGACTCTGGGGCAGTCGTTTAGCCTTACGTTGCGATATGCTCATTAGGCTATCTACCTTGCTCATCTGTTTAGCCTTTGATTTGGGGTCTAACCTAAATGAGAGCAATGACTCCTCATATTGAAGCTCACTATCCGACCAGAAGTAGTAGCCGTAGTTATGGTCTATACGACCCATAGCCCACTGCTCTAGCTCTCCCGAAAGAGCTAAATCTTTCATCTGATCGGTGGTGAACCCCGATGCGTAGAGGGCTGCAATAATCGCTCCCATAGATGTTCCTGCAACATAGTCGATAGGTATTCCCTCCTGCTCCAGAGCCTCTAATACGCCGATGTGATATAGACCTTTAGCCCCTCCTCCGCTCATTGCGATACCAACCGTAGGTTGATTGGCGAGGAGTGAGGGGATGGTGATAAGTGTAAATATTATAGGTAAAAATCTTTTCATTTTAACGGGAAAGCATTATCTTTGCAAAGATATGAAAAATAATGATTAATGATTAACGTTTAATTATTAATTAATTGGCGATGGGACAAAGATTGAAAAAAATAGTTATAGCAGCATTTATGAGCGCAGCAATATCTTGCGCAACCGATAAGAGTGGGGTTGCAAAAATTAATCCACTTCTTGACGATAATATGAGGTGGGAGACCCCATATGGCATTGCTCCTTTTGAGCAGATTAAGGCAGATCACTATCTGGCGGCGGTAGATCTTGCTGTTGAGGAGCTAGGGGCAGATATAGAGTCGATAGTAGGTAGTGATAAGAAGCCAACATTCGACAATACGATAGTCGCTTTTGATCGAGCAGGATGGCGATTGAAGGGGCTGAAAGATCTCTTTGAGATGAGTGAAGCCTCAATCTCTACCCCCGATTATCAGCGTGTGAGTGAGGTGGTTACGCCTCAGTTTATCGCCGCTTGGGATAGCGTGTATATGAATGAGGAGCTATTTGATCGGATAGAGTCAATAAATAGAGCAGTTGAGTCTGGTGAGGTTAAATTGAATCGTTTAGATGCGCGACTTTTAGATAAAATCTACAGACGATTTGTCAAGGGTGGATCGCTTCTCTCTTCAGAGCAGAAGCAGCAGCTTGCACAGATAAATAGTCAGATAGCTCTGTTGTCAACTCGATTTACCCATAATTTAATAGCTGAGAATGACAACAATTTTATCACCCTCACCTCTGCTCAGTTAAAGGGCATTCCGCAGACAACGAGGAGTCTTGCCGCTTTAGAGGCGAAGCGTAAAGGTGTTGATGGGTGGGCTTTTACACTCACCCCCACCTCCGTGATTCCGGTGTTGACACTATGTGAAGATCGATCTGTTCGTGAACAGATCTACAAAGCGTACCAAAACAGAGGGTCAGAGAGCAATCATGAGATTGTAAAGGAGGTTACAAAGTTGCGCCAACAACGCGCGCAATTGTTGGGCTATAGGGATCATGCCGACTATGTTATCTCAGATCAGATGGCGGGTAGTGTAGAGGCTGTATATAAACAGCTCGATAGCACAGGGATATGGAAGCCCGCTCTGGAGAGGGCTATCGAGGAGCGAAAAGTTCTGGAGAGGCAATTTGCTAAGGATCATAAGAACGAGCAGTTTGAGGCGTGGGATTGGAGATATTACACTGAGCGTATACGTAACAACCAATTTAGTCTATCGTCGACCGATCTTCGTAACTACTTTGCTATAGATGGTGTGCGTACGGGGATGTTTACACTTGCGAATAGACTCTATGGTGTCGATTTCCGACCTACGACAGCACCACTTTACGACCCTGATTGTATGGTTTATGAGCTTGTAGATAAGGATCATACCCTCCTCGGAGTGTTGTATCTTGATCTCTATGCTCGACCAACAAAGGCGCAGGGGGCGTGGTGTGGTAATCTACGTGAGCAGAGCTATAATGATGATGGAGAGAGGGTTATCCCGATTGTTGCGATAGTGTGTAATTTTCCACGCCCTAGCAGCGATAGTGAGCCATTGCTGCTCGATCAAGAGCAGGTGGAGACTCTATTTCATGAGTTTGGTCATGCTCTTCACTTCTTGATGCAGGATGTTAAGTACCAGACTCTAGCTGCTGTTGAGGGTGACTTTGTTGAGTTCCCCTCGCAGGTGATGGAGAATTGGGCATTTGAACCAGAGATGTTGAGGATGTATGCAGTGCATAACCGTACCGGCAAGCCTATAACTGAACAGATTATTAGTAATATTGTGAGAGCAAAGGGATTTAATCAGGGGTATGAGGTGCTATCTGTTCTCTCTGCTGCTCTGCTCGATCTTGATCTTCAGAGGCTGCCAATAGATAGCTTAGAGACTTTAGATATAGATAGCTTTACTCGTGAGCGATTGAACGATCAGAGGGGGTTGATTAGTCAGATTGACCCACGCTATCAACTATATAATTTCGCCCATCTATTTAGCTATGACTACTCGGCGGGATACTACTTCTACCTCTGGGCAGAGATGCTCGATAAGGAGTTGTTTGCTGAGTTCAAACGTAGTGGTGATCTCTTCTCAAAACCTATCGCCGATAAGATGAGAGCAGAGGTGCTAGAGCGTGGCGGTGAGCGTAGCGGTAAGGAGATGACTCATAGCCTTATAGGTCGTGACCCATCTGCTGAGCCTCTATTAAAAAGTAAAGGATTTTAAAGTGAAAAGTGAGTTATGAAAAATTTATTTTATTCAATGATAACAACAGCATTTATGACATCTTGTGTAAGCAATACAGTGTCGATCAACTACCCAGAGCTAGATATGACCAATCCACTAATTGCGGAGTGGAGCAATAGCTATAACACACCTCCATTCAATAGTATCAAAGTGGAGCATTTTGAGCCAGCGATTGATGCCGCTATAGCGTGTGCTAGGGCTGAGTTAGAGTCTATTATTAACAACCCAGCTAAGCCAACGTTTGAAAATACGATTGTTGCTTTAGAACATCAAGGTGACCTATTAGATAGGGTAACGGGCGTCTTTTATCCTCTATTGCATGCCGATACCAACGAGCAGATGGAGGCTATATCACTAAGTATACAGCCTAAGTTAACAGGGCTAGCAAATGATATTTCGCTCAATCCAGAGCTGTTTAAGAGGGTTAAAGAGGTCTATAATAATCCGCCTAAGGGGTTGAGTGTTGAGGATCGCATGCTGTTGGATGAGTGCTACAAAGGATTTGAGAGGAGTGGTGCGGCACTTTCGGATAGCGATAAGGAGATCTATCGTGAGTTGACTACCGAGCTAGGTAGGTTAAACCTTGAGTTTGGACAGAATATCTTAGCTGCGACAAATGATTTCCACATTAATATTACAGATGCAGATGTTGTGGCGGAGTTTCCCGAGCAGATTCGTGAGAGCTATGCTGAGGAGGCTAAGCAGCGTGATGAGCAGGGTTGGAGTGTTACACTTAAGGCACCTAGTTACGTCCCATTCTTAACCTATTCGTCAGATCGTAAACTTAAGGAGCAGCTATGGCGTGCATATAGTACACGTTCTGTCGGTGGTGAGAGCGATAACACCTCTGTTATTAAGCGAATAGTTGAGTTGAGGTTGAAGATCGCTCAGCTATTAGGATATAAGAACTATGCTGAGTATGCTTTGGGAAGTCGTATGGCTAAGAGTCCAGAGACGGTAAATGGCTTCCTACAGGAGCTGTTAACTGCTACTAAGGAGCGCGGTCTTCAGGACTACAATAATATAGTTGAGTTTGCCAAAGAGAGTGGTTTCGAGGGGGAGTTTATGCCGTGGGATTTTGCCTACTACTCTGAGAAGTACAAAGATAAATACTTCTCTATCAGCGATGAGCTAGTTAAACCATACTTAGAGTTGAGCAGTGTGCGTCGAGGGGTATTTTTGCTCGCTGAGAGGCTCTATGGCTTGCAGTTTGAGAGTGTAGATAATGTAGAGGTTTATCACCCCGATGTGGAGTGTTTTCGTGTAAGTGACTCTGATGGTGAGTATCTTGGTCTATTATATCTTGACTTCTATACACGAGCAAGTAAGAGTGCGGGGGCATGGATGACTGAGTTCCGAAATGCTGAGGGTGAGGTTCGACCACTTATTACCCTTACGATGAACTTTACTAAACCGTCTGAAAACACCCCAACTCTACTCACGTTTAATGAGTTTGAGACCTTCCTGCATGAGTTTGGACATGGGCTTCATGGCTTGTTGACAAAGGGTAAATATAGCTCTTTGAATGGAACAAATGTATATCGCGACTTTGTAGAGCTGCCATCGCAACTGCTAGAGAATTGGGCTACAGAGCGTGAGTTCTTGGATGAGTGGGCGGCGCACTATCAGACGGGTGAGAAGATCCCTGCTGAGCTGGTGGCGAAGATTGAGAATGCTTCAAACTTTAATGCTGGTTACGCCTCGGTGAGACAGCTGCAATTTGGAATATTGGATATGGCATGGCATAGCCTTACAGCTCCATTTGATGGTGATGTAGCGGAGTTTGAGATAGATGCTACCCGTGAGACACAGATCCTGCCGGTGGTTGATGGTGCAATATTCTCACCTAGTTTCTCACATATCTTCTCGGGTGGTTATGCTGCGGGGTACTACTCATATAAGTGGGCAGAGGTGTTAGAGGCTGATGCTTTTGAGCTATTCAAGAGTCGTGGGATCTTCGATCAATCGACAGCAACAGCATTCAGAGAGAGTATCCTAGAGAGAGGTGGACAGCAACACCCAATGGAGCTGTATATAATGTTTAGCGGCAAGGAACCATCTACAGAGGCTCTGATTAAAAAGACTCTTAGATAGAAGCCCCCGCCTCTAATTGCGAACCAGCCCCAAGGATTGACTTTCGAGGGGCTGTTTTATATATATAATGTGCATTGTCGAGTGAAAGTAAATGTCTCTATGAAAACGTATTACGCCACACGATCAATAGTCATAATTTTGCCTCCTCATCTCTGCTTTTAACTCAATAATCAATAGATGTTAACCACAAACATTTAACCTAATATATTTGGTCATTTGGCATATTATTACTAAATTTGTAAATGGTTGGCAGGTAGAAATCTGCCGATTACATAAAATATTATAGCGTTTGCTATTGTTTTGGAGGTACAGAAAACGACCAATTTTAAACAACTCCCTTTGCAATAAGTCAGATGCTTGCGCTTGGCGTAGGCATATCTTATTCGGGGTTGTGGGTGCTTGGTCGTACCTCTGTACTGAGGATGATTGCTTACGCCTTTCCGTTAAATTTAAGCCGATCAGAGCAATGTGCATATAAGAGTTCATCGATGCTATGAAACAGATATTATCTATTATTGCAGCGTTAATTGTATCATATGGCGCAGTGGCTCAAAATCCTGTTGGAGTATGGGAGGGTAAATTAAATGTTACAGCAAGTGCATCGTTGCGCTTAATTATCGAAATCACGCACGATGGAGCTGTTTATAACTCGAAATTAATATCAGTAGACCAAGGTAATGCCGTTATCAATGGTGTCAATACCACCGTTAAAGATGGTAGATTATTAACAACATTTTCGATGATTAGTGCGCAGTACAAGGCTACTATTAGCGAGACAGAGCTAAATGGAACATTCACCCAAGCAGGTCAGCAATTTCCATTGGTTATGACAAAATCAGAGAGTGGTGAAGCAACAAAGATCAATAGACCTCAGACGCCTAAAGCACCATATCCATATAACACTAAGGAGGTTACATTTACTAATCGCATAGAGAGTAACATATTGTCTGGAACACTTACAAAACCAAATACTGAAACTAAAGTTCCTGCTGTTGTATTAGTTAGTGGTTCTGGTTCGCAGAATAGGGATTCAGAGATATATAGCCATAAACCATTTTGGATAATTGCGG
>JBCQTG010000067.1:0-11468 GCA_047178765.1 Rikenellaceae bacterium
CTCTACATCATATGCACGTAATAGCGGATTAACCGCCTCGCACTTCTCATTTAATATCGCCGGTGGACGATGTGAGGAGTGTATGGGTGAGGGTCGTATCAAGGTGAGCATGCAGTTTATGTCGGATGTAGAGTTGGAGTGTGAATACTGTAAAGGTCGCCGATTTAAGGATCATGTGCTAGAGGCTAAGTATCAAGGGGCGTCAATATGCGATGTGCTAGAGATGACTGTTGATCGAGCGATAG
This sequence comes from Rikenellaceae bacterium, assembly GCA_047178765.1. GTDB lineage: Bacteria > Bacteroidota > Bacteroidia > Bacteroidales > Rikenellaceae > Alistipes. The sequence goes on from JBCQTG010000067.1 coordinate 246, forward strand.
AGTTTTTTGCTGAAGGAAACAAATCGATCTTAACAGGTAAGATCATTGAGAAACTACACCACCTTCAAGATGTTGGACTAGGTTACATCAAGCTAGGACAATCCTCATCGACACTCTCAGGCGGAGAGGCTCAGAGGGTTAAACTAGCATCGTTCTTGGGAAAGGATAGTGTGAAGGATCGCGACCGAATACTCTTTATCTTCGATGAGCCAACTACGGGACTCCACTTCCACGATATTGGTCGACTGATGGATGCTTTCAATGCCCTTATTGAACATGGACACACTATCCTCATTGTCGAACATAATATCGAGGTGATTAAGTGTGCAGACTACATAGTCGATCTAGGACCAGAGGCTGGAGATAGAGGTGGCGAGGTGATCTACTCAGGTGTGCCTGAGGGGCTAGCCAAGAGTGAGAATAGTTATACAGGAATAATGATTAGGTAGATGGAGTTTTACACATATACACTTCCCAACGGGATAAAATGTATTCATAGACATACAACAAGTCATGTAACTCACTGTGCATTGATAATCGGCAGTGGCACACGTGATGAGAGTATTGGAGAGTATGGAATAGCCCACTTTGCAGAGCATGGACTATTTAAAGGCACAAAAAAACGTAGAGCCTACCATGTCAACTGCCGGTTGGAGAATCTTGGTGGTGAGTTCAACGCCTACACAACAAAGGAGGAGACAACGATACATGCAACAACACTTAAGGGTGACTTTGCGAAAGCTGTTGAGTTAATAGCAGACGTAGCCTTTAATTCACAGTTCCCCGACCATGAGATTGATCGTGAACGAAAGGTGATCTATGATGAGATCAACTCATATAAGGATTCACCATCGGAGCTTATCTTCGATGAGTTCGAGGATCTGCTCTTCGAGGGTTCCGAGCTAGGACACAATATTTTGGGAGTTAAAAAGGATATAAAAAAGATCGGCAGCAAGGAGTTGATAGACTTTGTTAAACGAGCCTACACCACCGATCAGATGGTCTTTAGCTCAATCGGAGGGGTGAGTGCTAAGCGTGCTGAGGAGCTGGCAATGCGCTATTTCGGCTCTTTTGAATCGACAAGTAGAGCTGGAGATCGCATATTGCCAAAGCTGACAGAGCCATTTAATATTACTCGGAGTAAACGCACCTATCAGAGACACTGTATCATGGGGTGTCGTACATTTGGTTTTAACGATGATCGACGAGTACCGCTGACACTACTTATAAATATCTTGGGCGGAGCAAATGCCAACTCTCTACTCAATGTATTGGTTCGTGAGAAGCATGGGTTAACATACAATATCGAGGCGAGCTACCTACCCTTTAGTGATTGTGGAGTTGTTACGATCTACTATAGCTCTGAGAATGATTGCGCAACAAAGGTCGAGGAGCTGATTATGCAGGAGATAGAGAGGCTACGCACTACCCTACTCACACCTCGCCAACTATCTATGGCAAAACGACAGTTCATCGCTCAGCTAACCATATCGATGGAGAGCAACGAGGGGTATATGCTGGGGGTCGGCAAGGGGCTTTTAGTCCATGGATGTGTAGATACCATCCAACAGAGTCATAGACGAATAGAGGCTATCACAGCAGAGCAGATACGTGATGTTGCTGCCGATGTGTTACAAAATTTATCGATATTAACATACAGATAATTATGAATTCGTTAGATAGATATATCCATGAACATATAACTCCAGAGAGAGAGTTATTAAAGGAGTTAGATAGAGAGACTCATCTACAGGTTGTTCAACCACGTATGCTTTCAGGACATGTTCAGGGGCGATTACTAACCCTAATGGTTCAAATGATGCGACCCAAAAGGGTTTTAGAGATAGGGACATTTACAGGCTACTCAGCCCTCTGCATAGCTGCTGGACTCGATGATGATGCGGTGCTACATACCATCGAAATCGATGATGAGTTAGAGCAGCTCTCTTCATCTTTCTTTGCCAGAAGCGAGTATCAATCAAAGATCAATGCCCATATTGGATCGGCTCTAGAGGTGGTCCCTGCACTAGGTAGTGTCTTTGATTTAGTCTTTATGGATGGTGACAAACGCGAATATCCAGCCTATCTAACAATGCTCCTTGATGGTGGCTATCTATGCTCTGGTTCAATAATTATTGCCGACAATATCTTGTGGTCGGGAAAGGTAGTTGAGCCACTGCAACGTAATGATCGACACACCGCTGCTCTTCTTGAGTTTAACCGTATGGTTGTTAATGATGAAAGGCTGGAGAATGCCATCCTACCAATTCGCGATGGTCTGAATATAATTAGAGTAAAATAATTTGCATAAGTCAAATTTTTGCATTAAATTTGCAAGTAGGTTGTGTTAAAGTAACGATCTATAAAATAGGTGCCTTCAGTGGTGCTATCTAAATAATTAGTGCAGTCTTGTTTTTTGCACGAGCTAATCAAAGAGTACATAATGTATAGTAGTGAGGAGTTGAAGGCTAAAAGCCTTGCGGAGTTAAAGGTGATAGGTAAAGAGGTTGGTATTAGTAATGTCAATATACGTAAGGGCGAGCTAGTAACTGAGATATTAAATTTTAATGGAGAGCAGAGTACTCCAGATGCCAACGCACTAAAGCCAAAAAGAAGAGGACGAAAGCCCAAATCAACTCAACAAAGCGAGGAGCTACCTCTACCACAGGAGCAAGAGATAGGTCAAGAGCAAGAGGGGGAGCTGGAGATAAAAGTGGAAGAGAGAGGAGAAGCGGCTCAACACCCCAAAAGAGGACGTAGACCACGCCTATCACAGAGCGATGCTCCAACTACTCAACCCCAAAATGAGATAATAATTGAGCAGCATGTGGAGATCATAGAGTCTCAACCCAGAGAGAGCCAGCCCCGCGAAACACCACCTGTAATAACCAAAGATGACTTTATAGGACAGATTGAGGGTGAGGGTGTATTAGAGGTGATCCCTGATGGTTATGGATTCCTCCGCTCAGCCGACTACAACTATCTTAACTCTCCAGATGATATTTATGTCTCACCATCACAGATAAAGAATTTCGCGCTTAAATCGGGTGATACGGTGAGAGGACTAATCCAAGCACCTAAGGAGGGAGAGAAATACTTCCCATTAGTTAAGATCAAATCAATCAATGGATTACACCCTAATCAGGTTCGAGATAGAGTACAGTTTGAGTTTATGACTCCACTCTTTGCTAGCGAGAAGTTTAACCTCACTGGCAATGGACACAACTCAATGTCGAATAGGATCGTTGATATGTTCTCTCCAATAGGAAAGGGACAGCGCGCACTAATCGTTGCACAGCCAAAGACAGGTAAGACAATATTGCTACAATCGATAGCTAATGCCATTGCCGATAACCATCCAGAGGTCTATATGATCGTTCTTCTTATTGATGAGCGCCCCGAGGAGGTGACAGAGATGGCTCGTAATGTTAGGGCTGAGGTTGTCTCGTCAACCTTTGATGAGCAGGCATCGAAGCATGTTAAGGTTGCGGAGATGGTTTTGGAGAAGGCAAAGAGAATGGTTGAGTGTGGACACGATGTGGTTATCTTCCTTGACTCTATCACACGACTTGCACGTGCCTACAACTCTGTTCAGCCAGCATCGGGAAAGGTCCTCTCGGGAGGAGTAGATGCAAATGCACTACATAAACCAAAGAGATTCTTTGGAGCTGCGCGTAATACCGAGGAGAAGGGTTCACTCACAATCATAGCCACAGCACTAATCGACACCGGATCAAAGATGGACGAGGTGATCTTCGAGGAGTTCAAAGGAACAGGAAATATGGAGCTTCAACTCGATCGCAAGCTAGCAAACAAACGTATCTATCCATCGGTAGATGTGGTAGCTTCAGGAACACGACGTGAGGATCTACTGCTCTCAAAAGAGGCTCTTAACCGCACATGGGTACTACGCAAGTACCTCTCAGACATGACACAGGTCGAGGCGATGGAGTTCCTACAGAAACAGATGTCACTAACTCGCGACAATGTAGAGTTCCTCGCAACGATGAATCAATAAAACAAAAGATGATGACTCACGATAAGGGTCATCATCTTTTATTATATAAGGGGGGGGGGTATCCTCCCACCCTACTATAATCTACTCGGGTTTCTTAACACCCATACGTGGGCAGCGCTTAAACTCTAATGTACGATCGAACAGATAGCGATATGTAGTGTGCATCTTGTGCTTCACCGCACCTACATATGTCTCAACCATTCGGCACATCACAGGATTAAAATCACCTATCCACGCCAACTCTAGAGTTTTATACTTATTCTTAGGTGTTGTAAGGTACTCATCCATAGCGGTCTGCATAATTGCCGATTCAACACCCTTGCCTCTATACTCAGGCGACACAGCGAAGATCAAACCAAAGATACGATCGCAGCTACGTGTAACCTTAAGATCCCACATAAGACGAATCTTCTCCCACCAGCCTAGTTTACCATCAAACTTATATACAACACGGTTAAGGTCGGGAATCATAATAAAGAACCCGATAGGCACACCCTCAAAGTATGCAAAGAAGATAATCTCGGGGTCAATAATGGGTTTCATTGTATTCATGATCTTGATCGCCTCCTCCCTCTCCATTAGCTTAACACCGGGGAATACTGCCCACGCCTTATTATATATGGTACGGAACTTCTCAGCCTCACCCTCAAGGTCATCCATATTTATCGTATTGAATGTATAACCGGGTGTTGCGATGAGTCTCTTTGCGCGATCGTAGACCTTCTCATTGATCTCGCCCCCCTCAATCTTCCACAGATAGGTATGTTGATTAAAATAGTTCTGGAAACCATAGCTCTCGAACAATGGCTTATAATATGGGGGGTTATATGGATTCTCATATAGTGGCTGATAGTCATACCCCTCGACAAGTAATCCCCACCATGTATCACGTTGTCCGAAGTTCACCGGTCCATCCATCGCCTCCATACCTCTCTGTTTCAACCACTCTCTAGAGGCGTCAAACAACAAATTAGCAACCTCCTGATTATCGATAGACTCATAGAATCCGCAACCTCCCGTAGACTGATCCTCTATAGCCGCCTTCTCATTATTATAGAACGCCGCAATTCGACCAACGACCTCTCCAGAGCTATTTTTCACAATCCATCTAATAGCCTCACCGCCATTAAATAGTTGATTCTTCTCTGGATTAAATATCTTCTCTATATCGCTCTCAATAGGGCAAACCCAGTTTTTATTCCCCTTATAGATCCTCTTTGCGAGTTTATGAAACTCCTTAACATCCTTTGCACTCTGCACCTGATGCAACGTAAATTTTTCGTTTGACATACTCTGTGTTCAATTTTATACAAATATAGGGCTTTTTTTTTGAAAAAAACTAGTTAGATATATTTTAAAATTTAAAAAAAAACCATACCTTTGTCTTAAGGTTTTATAGAACATTATAGATGTTAACATTAGCACAAATCAGAAACAATCGCCAAGATGCAGAGCGTCTATTGGCAAAGAAAGGGGTTGACTCAGCTCCTATAATAGATAAGATAGAGGAGTTGGACAATAGTCGCAAGGCTATCCAGACGGAGTTAGACAACCTACTAGCGGCACAAAACAGAGCAGCGAAGCAAATTGGAGCTTTGATGGCTAAGGGGGAGAGAGAGGCTGCCGAGGCTGCAAAAAGCGAGGTCGCTACGCTCAAAGAGCGATCGGCTCAGCTAGGCGAGGAGGCAAAGGCTGTTGCGGAGGAGTTGCAGTCACAGATCGTCCTTCTACCAAACTTCCCCGCTGAGATCGTTCCTGAGGGGCGTACAGCAGAGGATAATGAGGTTGTTTGCGAGGGTGGAGAGATCCCCACGCTTCATGAGGGCGCTATGCCACACTGGGAGTTGGCGAGCAAATATGACATTATCGACTTCGATTTGGGTGTTAAACTCACAGGAGCAGGATTCCCAGTATATAAAGGTAAAGGTGCAAGATTGCAGCGAGCATTGATTAACTTCTTCCTCGATCACAATACAGCAGCAGGCTACCAAGAGATTGAGCCTCCGGTGGTTGTAAACGAAGCATCGGGATTTGGAACGGGACAGTTGCCTGATAAAGAGGGGCAGATGTACCATGCTACATTGGATAATTTGTATCTTGTACCTACAGCTGAGGTGCCAGTGACAAATATCTTTAGAGATGTTATCCTCGATGAGAAGGAGCTACCGATCAAGATGACTGCCTATACCCCTTGCTTCCGTCGTGAGGCTGGATCGTATGGTAAGGATGTTAGGGGTTTGAATAGATTGCACCAGTTTGATAAGGTTGAGATCGTTCAGGTTGCCCACCCAAGTACCTCTTACGAGGCGTTAGATGGAATGGTTGCTCATGTTGAGAAGATTGTTAAGGCACTCGGTCTACCATATAGAATATTGCGATTGTGCGGTGGAGATATGAGTTTTACCTCTGCGTTAACATACGATTTCGAGGTCTACTCAGCAGCACAGGGTCGTTGGTTAGAGGTTTCATCAGTATCCAACTTTGAGTCGTTTCAAGCAAACAGATTGAAATTGAGGTATAAAGGGGCTGATAAGAAGAGTCAGTTGGCACACACATTGAATGGTTCATCATTAGCGCTACCACGTATTGTGGCTGCCTTGTTGGAGAACTACCAGAGCGAGGAGGGTATTCGCATCCCCGAGGCTCTTGTACCCTACACAGGGTTTAATATTATTGACTAAGGTTTTTACAAAATATTCGAGATGATGTTATCTCGTACCGTGGGAAATTTAATAAGATTAAAAATTTAAGTTATGGCTTACAAAATTACAGATGCATGTGTAGCTTGTGGAACATGTATCGATGATTGTCCAGTAGAGGCGATCTCAGCAGGTGACATCTACGTAATCGACGCTTCAGCGTGTATTGATTGCGGAGCATGTGCAGGTGCTTGTCCAGCAGAGTGTATCGTTGAGGCGTAGTCTCAAAGCTACCTATTCTGGTGATTAAGAATCTGTTTAAGTAAGAAAATCTTAAACAGATTCCAAGAGGAGAGAAGTTATATCTCTCCTCTTTTTTTATCTAACTTTCAATTGTCATGTTAAAAGAGTTAATCCCTAATGACTGGGCTGAGCTGCTCAGCGAAGAGTTCTCAAAGAGATACTTCATTGATTTAGAAGAGTATATAACAGAGGAGTATGCAACACATGAGATATTCCCTCTTAGGGAGCAGATTTTTCGTGCGCTAGAGTGGTGTAGTGTTGACGATGTCAAGGTAGTTATACTAGGTCAAGACCCCTATCATGATGTTGGGCAGGCTAATGGTCTCTGCTTCTCTGTAGCTGATGGGGTAAAGTTTCCACCATCACTGAGGAATATATTTAAAGAGGTGAATGAGCAGATGGGTAGCGCAATCCCAACTAGCGGAAATCTTGAACACTGGGCGCGTCAAGGCATTTTGATGCTCAATGCTGTGCTTACTGTTCGTGCGCATCAGGCAGCGTCACACTCTGGCAAGGGGTGGGAGATCTTCACCGATGCACTAATTTCAGCACTTAATCGCCGCCGTTCAAGAGTTTTATATATGTTGTGGGGCAACTACGCAAAGAAAAAAGCAGCCTTAATAGATAATGATCGCAATGCGGTACAGATGGCAGCACACCCCTCACCACTATCATTCCGCCACCGCGCACAAGACCCACCACAATTCATCGAGGCAAACAACTACCTCCGATCAATAAACGCGACCCCTATCGAGTGGTAGAGATTCTACCGCAAATTTCCCGCTCTGTTTTTGCGGACTTTCAACTGTCATGCTGAGCGAAGCGAAGTATCTCGCAAGGTCTATAAATGAGCATTGCGAGATGCTTCGCTACGCTCAGCATGACAGCCTTTGGTCGATATGCCAAATACTAATTAAAAAGGGTAGATTGCAAAAGCAACCTACCCCACTCCTGCGAGAGAGATTAATAATTATTTTATTGTTAATGTTATTCCTGCGGATGCCCATACTGACGGCATCACCAATCCGCCATAGTCGAAATACTCGGTGGAGGTGATATTTGTTGCATCGAAGTATATTTTCACACCTCTACGCTCCCACACTATTCGACCATCGAGAAGTGCATAGGGTTTGAACGCTACCACCTCACCATCAGCATTGGTATAGTTACCCATTCGATCGTAGAACGAGCCATTGACAACAACCGTTATCTGAGGATGGAGACGCAACGTCAACGAAGCAGTGAGTTTATTCTGCATATAGTTCTGAGCATAGAGAGAGATCAAATCGCCCGAACTCTTATCCTGAGTCGTATAGCCATAGTTAATCGTTATACGCTCCACAAAGCACTTTGGAGAGTAGCTACCCATCCACTCAGCACCATAGGTCGTCAACTCAGTGATCTGTCGCGAGTAGTAGACACTCTCACCCGGTGCCTGTGTCCAGTCGATGATATTTGATCCATCACGAAGATAGAGAGTTGCCGATGTCGCCCACTTCCCTCTTGTGAAACTACCCAATGCACGATAGGTGATCGCACGCTCAGGCTCTAGGTTAGGGTCGGGGATATTAACTGCCGATGAGTAGTATAGATCGGTGAATGTAGGTAAACGCATAGATTCATTTGCACCCAACTCAATGACCACCCCATCAGCTGGCTTATACCTTCCCGAGATGCTCCACATCGGTGTTGTACCATATGTGGTAGTAGAGACTCCGACAGATCCAGAGGCGGTAAATTTACCCCACTCCTTGCTATGTTTAAGGTAGCTATTCACCGTTGTGCGATCATCTTCGCAATCATACTTACCATTCGGCTCGCTCTGTTCAATACCCAGATTGGTACTCCAAATATGGTTGTAACCATAATCGACACCTATTGTAGAGACTCCTGCACTCCACTTGTAGTTGGCGAAGATCTCAGCTGTTACGTTATCTGTATTGTGATAATTATCATATGTTGGATTCTCTTTCTTCCACTCGTAGTGGTCAAAATTCTTGCGATAGCTACCACTTGCATTTAACTCTAACGCACCAATACTCTTCACCCAACGAACTGAGGTTAAGGCAGTTGATGTTGTCTCATACTGATCTTGATTAGTGATTGAGTAGAAGCCATTAGAACCAAATGCACGATGCTGATACCCCGCCTGAACATCGAAGAAACCTATCTTTTTACTGTCGTAAGTCGCACGAATAAAGGCGTTATAGTTCTCGAAATCGGTGTTGTAGGTGTAACCATCAGAGCGTTTATAGCTCAGTGCTGTGTAGATATTCAACCGCTCTTTGGTCACTGCTCCCGAGAGGTTAGCATAGCCATAACCATACTGACCACCACCCATATCAACTCGCAAATAGTTGTCATAGAGCGGTGCAGTGCGGATATTGATAGCGCCTGCATAGGCTCCAACACCCATCACTCCATCGATCAGCTCAATCCCTGCCACCGACTCTATGTCAATTGGTAGTGAGTGTGTCTGATGACCTGTTCGGGCATCGGTGAAATTGATTCCATTAAGCATCACCTGTGTCTGATCGAACGATCCTCCTCTGATTGATATGTCTGCTTGCATCCCCTTAGCACCTCTCTCCTTCACATCGATCGATGTACTTTGGCGCAGCGCAGACTCCAGAGTCTGGATAGGGGCGGCGACCTCAGTTGATCGGTTGTAGATTGGAGTAGCCACCATCTCGCTACGTGTAGGGTTGCTCCGTTTATGGACCACCTGCACGCTATCCAGCTCCATATCATTTCGCATAATTAGCGAATCTGCCGAGCTAGGCGAGGTTTTGGTACTTGCCGAAAGGGAGATGATCGACATATTAACAGTGAGGACACCGATAGTCACCAGACGATGCATCGAGGCAAAGGAGGAATAACCCTTGCGACTCCATCGTTTGAAACATAGTAATGTCTCTGTTGTTCTCTTTTTTTTCATCTCTTTGTAAATGTTTTTATAGTCTCTCGCAAAAGACCCCCAAAGGTATGAAAAAAATTATTTACAACAACTTTTTTGCACCCCAATCTATACCTGCTGCGCCAAAAGGGGCAGTTATTAGTATTGAGACTACAGCAATACTCAATATTATCTCTCCACTAGGCAGCCCCAAGCTGAGTGGTATTGCCCCTATCGCTGCCTGAACAGTCGCCTTAGGGGTATAGGCAATCATACTAAAGAGCCTCTCGCCACGGGTAAACCCACCGCCAGCAGTTGACAACCAGACACCCACTACCCTCCAGACCAAAGCACCAAGAACAACCACAACAACAGCAGCTCCCGATTGCCAAGCATAGCCAATATCCACCGATGCCCCAACCAATGAGAAGAGCAGCAACTGAGCCACTGCCCACACCTTACCAAACTTAACAGCTACACGCGACCCCTGCGTAACATTGCGTCGTCCAAGTACAGCTCCAATACAGATAACCGATAACAGGGGAGAGAACGGCACATCCAGACTCTTTTCAAGAGCCATTAGCGATAGTGAGATTGCCAATATTAGAGCCACCTTAATTGTATCACGAAGGCTATATATCTTAAAGAGTTTAGAGAGAATGAGTCCAACAACAATGCCCACCACTACCCCACTAATGATAGATAACGGGAGATCGAGAAGCAGAGAGGGTGTAAACTCACCACTAATCCCCATCTTCAAAAAGATCGAAAAGAGCAGAATCACAAAGAGATCATCGATACTCGACGCCGCCATAATCACCTGCGCAACTTTACGTCCCTCCCTCCGCTCTTTGAGATCGATCATTCGAGGAACAATAATTGCAGGCGACACCGCAGCTACTACACACCCCATAACAGCAGCATCGATATAACTGATACCGAGTATCATAGGCGCAAGAGCAACAATTCCCGCAATCTCAAAGAGAGCTGGCAAAAAACTAAGCAGCGCCGTCACACGCCCACTCCTGCGCAGCAGATCAAGATCCAACGACAACCCAGCCCTCATCAAAATAACAACCAGAGCGAAGGTGCGCAGATCACCCGAGAGAGCCATCAGCTCCTCGCTAAGATAGGGTGCTGCAACCACTCCTGCCGCAATCATCCCCACCAATGGCGGAATGCCAATCCGTCCCGCTAGCTCAGCGAAGAGAATTGCCAAGATTAAAAGAATCGATATACTTAATAACATTAAAGCCTATTATTTATATGTGCTGAATTCAACCTGCAAATGCAACTGAATTCATAGTTAATATTTGTTTAAATTTTTCATTTGGTGTGAGGTATCCGAGCCTTTTACGAGGTCGATT
>JBCQTG010000068.1:0-11351 GCA_047178765.1 Rikenellaceae bacterium
ACCTCTCCACAACAGCTCTCTCTGAGGCGCGATACCTCAAAAAGAGAGCCATCCACACCAGCGAGCATATCAGGGCAACAAGAGTATAGCGCCACATAGCTATGTTAACTTCTCAGTATAGACAGCCAAGTCATTGAGCGCAATGGGTGGTTGGCGCTCAGAACAGGCTACACGCATACATTTAAATACCAACAGCTTCTCACGCTGCATACTCACACGTGCTAGCTGCTCACTCTTACGTGTCAACTTCTGATAGAGATCCTCTATCCGCTTGCTCTTTGCCTGACTCTTCGCCTCCGCCTCACGATATAGATCCTTCCACTGGGTGATAAGGCTATCATCATTCTCAATCTCGCTCTTCTCATTATCTAGCTCCTTCGCGCGACTCTCATGCTTGTAGTGCATAAACGCACCAACACCACCACCGCCCAATACAAGCCCAAAGAGTGAAGTTACCACAGCTATAATATCCATATCAGCTAATCGAGATTATCGAGGGTGTAGATACGCATTGAGTAGAATCGCCACGGCTGATTGTAACCATAACCCGCCGTGCATGAGCGCCCAATATAGATTGGGTTTGCAGAGTCGAATCTATCCCACGATAGATCGACATCATTCACAACATTATACTCCGTCAACACCTCGTCATTGAGTATATAGTCGATCGAGATCGACTCCCCATCATTAAGCCACTTAAAGCCAACGCACATTCGCGTATTGACTGGCAGAGTATAGCTGTAGTTGATTACACCATTAGTCGAGACCCAGCTATTTGAATTAAACTTCGTATTGAAGAATATATAGCTAGAGTGCATCTGGACACCAAACGCGCAGGCATCATTAGCAACAACCGCGTATGCTCCAAAATCGATAAGATGGGCGGGCCACCCGACCGTTATAGTATCCTCAGTCATCCAGTCAACCTCAACAATGATCGAGCGCCCTAGATCAAGAGCCTCAATAGCTGATGATGCCATAACAAAAACAGACTCCGCAGTTCCATCAAAGAGTATATAGTCATCATGATACTCAAAGTTCGTACTACTGTTGGCGACAAAGTCAAAGTTGCCACTATCATATGATCTCCTCGCTCCGGTATCATATATTGTCAGCGTGGTTGGGTCGTAGGAGGCTGCGCTCCACTCATGAATGAGCAGTGGCTTAGCCTCGCCCCTCTTCACTATACAATGCCTCCTCTGCATTAACAACCTACTCATAGCTACCCCAATTTTTCACCGCAGCACAGCCGTTGCTAATTGAGATCTCGTAGAGTGAACTACCGACAAGGTTTAACACCCCATCGGTCACATCATCACCACTCCAGAACGATACACCGCTGCTCACCAAGGTTGGCGATGTCGAGGGTGTCTTAAACCATAGCGAATAGATATTGGCTATACCATCACTCTCATCCGATAGTGATAGACTCACTGTGCTAGCGCCATCTACATAGTGGTACTCTACATTGGGCAACATAGATGATGATCCATCGTAGTTAAACACACGAGGGATGCTTAGGACTACGATCAACTCCTCCTGCTCCTCCTGTGTATAGTAGTCAATCCCCTTTACAGGAGTCACGCCATCGGCACCATCTGAGCCGTCAGCTCCATCGGCACCATCAACTCCATCGGCACCATCTGAACCATCGGCACCATCCACTCCGTTAATTGCGGTTGCGCGCATAGGCTCACCATCCACCAACACCTGCTCTGCTCCATCGCCATTTTTGTAGTCTACTGTCCAGTAACCATCACTATCGATGCCAATAATTGGAGTTGATTTAAAGAGTGTGCCAAAGACAAATGTTGACACCTCCTGCTTGTTAGACCATGAGTTGATCTCTGCGCTATTTCCACTTCGCGCAAGCTCGATACGATACTCCCACTCACCATTATCTACCGTTCCTGATGTTGGGCTAGCCTCACCATAGTCGCTCAGTGATAGCTGCTCCGCGACAGATAGCCCCAGCGAGCTATTCTCGATAGTTACGCTTACCCTGTTTGTAGCCACGACCAATGCATTCTCAACCACTATGGCTGCGGCAACGTAGAATGTATGTTTAATTTCGGTTGTATCTATCTCATCTGTATAGAAACCGCCCTCCTCTTTATAGATGCGGAATCGAGACACCTCCTCTAGCGATAATCGCTGTAGGCTGATCTCAATGCCATAGGGTGTGAGGTCATCGACAACCTCATAGTCGGCATCACCCTTTGCTCTGCGCAATAATCTACCGACGTATTGCAATTTTTCTCCCTGCTTCATAGAATTAAATATTTTAAGTTATGTAAATCACCTGTATTTTCATATCTACCACTCAAGCTATCATAGATATGTCATAAGAAATGCCATTTGACAGCTTTGTAAAGTAATAATATAAAAATGATTCTTGGTGACAAAGATAATAAATAGAGAAGCCGATGTCAATAGTAACATTCAATTATTTAACAAAAGTAGTCATATAATCACCACAGCAGAGCGCAATTATCAAGCAATAACAAAACAGAGCAAAAAAACAGAGCGAAAAATTTGCATATATAAAAAAAAGTACCTACATTTGCAAACGCAAACGCAAAGTACAGTGTTTGAAAGATGCCTCTTTAGCTCAGTTGGTAGAGCACGACACTCTTAATGTTGGGGTCCAGGGTTCGAGCCCCTGAGGGGGTACAATCAGAAAAGCTAATCATCTAATTGCAAGATGGTTAGCTTTTTTTGATACCCTATTTTTGTTAGTAGATTGAAACTGTCTTTAAATACAAGATTGTGTTAAAAATATCTTTCAAGGAGTGTTTTTGTTTGCGGAAGTCACCAATTATTTGTAATATTGTATTGTATTGGTTGTCCGTCAGGTTTGTTGGGTGATTTTTTTGTCATTCTTTATAGTGTCGTGACTATAAAGATGTAGAATATCTCATAATTAAAATAGCTGATAGCCAGTGTCTTAAACCATTAAAACTTAAACAGTTTATTAGAGATATGAATGATATTGCAAAATTGGCGGGTTTGGCGCTGTTAATGGGGAGTTGCGCAGGTATATCTGAGCAGTCGAGACCAAACGTAATTATCGTTTTGAGTGACGATCAAGGTATAGGAAACCTTAGCTGCCTCGGTAATCCATATATTCAAACACCTGCAATTGATCGACATTTTGAGCAGAGTGTGCGATTGTCTGATTTTCATGTCTCTCCACTCAGCACACCTACACGTTCGTCAATTATTACCGGTTGCTACCCAATACGTAATGGTGCATGGGCAACATTCAAGGGGCGTGATGTGATAGCTGGGGATAGCCCAACTATAGGAGAGGTCTTTAGGGATGGAGGCTACTCAACGGCGATGTTTGGTAAGTGGCATTTGGGTGACAACTACCCTGCTAGGGCTACAGATAAGGGGTTTGAGTACGCTGTGAACCACTGTTCGGGTGGCGTAGGTGAACTCTCAGACCATTGGGGTAACAACTATTTTGATGATATTTATCTGGTTAATAATGAGCCTAAACAGTTCGAGGGTTATTGTACCGATGTCTGGTTCGATGAGGCGATAAAATATGTAGAGCAGCAGAAGGGTAGTGATAAGCCATTCTTTATCTACTTAGCAACTAATGCCCCTCACTCACCACATATTGCCCCAGATGAGTATACAGATAGATATACCCATCTGGTCGATGAGAAGATTATAAAAGATGCAGGTTACTATGGACAGATAGCCAATTTAGATGATAACTTCGCAAGGTTGACAGCAGCGTTGGAGAGGAGTGGGCAGATGAAGAATACAATCTTGATCTTCACAACTGATAATGGTGCGCCACCGGCAAATAACCCATGTACATTGGGGTATAGAGGTGGTAAGTCGAGTCCCCTAGAGGGTGGTCATCGTGTGCCGTTCTTCGTCAGATGGGATGGCGGCGGTATCAATGGAGGTGTAGATATAGATGGATTGAGTACCCATGTTGACCTTATCCCAACCCTAGCCTCATTGTGCGGTATTGAGATAGAGAGTAAGTTTGATGGTGTCGATATATCTGCGGCATTAACGCGGAGAGGTGCAGTGACCGATGATAGATCGGTGTTTATCCACCATCGTCAGAGTCAGGATCAGCCATTTGATGAGAAGAACTCGGTGGTGCTGAGAGATAATTGGAGACTCATCAATGGTAGGCAGCTCTACGATCTCAATAGCGATCCTAAGCAGAAAACAGATGTCGCTGGTAGGCATCCCGATGTGGTAAAGAGGCTATGGGCTGATAATAGGAGATTTATTGCGGAGACCAAGGAGCTTGATAACTATAACTACTATATTCCAATGGCAGTTGTAGGTAGCGATAAACAGAGGCTGGTTGAGCTAACGATTCAACACGCAATGGGTAGTGACAAGGGGTTGTGGATGCCCCATCAGATAGCTGCCGGAATTAGAAATACCAATAGCCGTCATGTGATTGGTGTGGAGCGTAGCGGTGAGTATATCATCTCGTTGACAAGGTGGAAGAGAGAGTGTAGCGCTCCAATATGGGGGGTGCCACAAGATAGGACCAAGGAGCAGTTCGACTATATAGCGATCACCCCATCATCTGCATCACTATCTATCGAACCATATGGCAAAACCATAGGTGACAAGAGTGAGTTGACCTATACAATTAAGGCTGATGATTCAGCTGCTAAATTTAAGGTCTCGCTAAATAAAGGTGAGTATATCTTAGATGCAAAATTCCTTGATGACAAGGGGGCTATAGGTGCATATTATCTCTATATTGAACCAGCATAGTTAGATAGATCTAGTCTACTCTAGATCTCCGCCACTGAGCATGCTATACTCATCGTTCGGTGAGATGATGATATGGTCGAGAAGAGTGATGTCGAATAGGGCTGTAGCGGCTTTGATTCGTTGTGTCATATCTATATCTTCGCTGCTTGGTGTAGCATCTCCCGAGGGGTGGTTATGGACCAGTACAATTTGAGTAGCAAGGAGTTCAAGCGCTCGTTTGACAACTAGACGTGTGTCAATAATAGTTGAGTTGACTCCACCTTGACTGATTCGTTGCTGTTCTACTACGCGGTTGGCTGTGTTGAGGTAGAGTACCCAACACTCCTCATAGAGTAGTTTTGAGAGGTGTGGTTTGAAGAGTGAGACTACATCTTCGCTACTTGTGATTGACTCTATTGGTGCAATATCTGCCGAGTAACATCGTCGACCCAGTTCAATGGCGCACAATATGCGTTTAGCCCGTTTTGCACCTATCCCCTCGATCATTCGTAGGCGAGAAAATTCAATTGATGTAAGCATAGATAGAGGCTCAAAACGCTCTAGTAGTCGTGATGTTACCTCTTCGCTATTAGCCATATCATCGAGAAGAGCGATGAGTAGCTCACCATTGGAGAGAGACTCTACTCCATGGGTAAGTAGTTTGTCTGTGGTCGAATACATGGTTATAAATTTTAATTCTCATCTACACCTATACGCTCACTATCTATTTGATCTATTTTGTTCAATAGCCTATCTGTATGGTCATCACTCAATGATAGACCACCTTGGGCAATTGATAGTGCAGCACTCTGCTCTGCCTCCTTCTTTGAGCCACCAAAGCCGTGACCAACCTCTACGCCTCCAATAAAAATTGTTGATGAGAATAGCGGTGGTTTATTATGGTCGTTTGTGTCTGAAGTGGTTACAAACTCAATCTTGAGATGCTCTTTTTGCGCCCACTCGATTAATCTACTCTTGAAGTCGGTCTCTTCAACCTGCAATCTATCCATGTCTAGATGCTCTGCAAAGATGCTATTTATGAGTAGTCGATTGGTAAATTCATACCCCATATCTAGGTAGATAGCCCCAATGAGAGCCTCAAAGGCATCGCCCATAAGATTCATTTGAGAGTTGTTCTGTCTGCCATTCTCGCCTAACTTCACTCCATGGAGTGATTTGTTTGTTACAATGAGTGCATTTAGACCTAGCGAAAGAGCGATCCTATTTAATGAGTTGCGTGATACGATCTTAGATCTCATCTTGGTCATAAATCCCTCATCGGCATAGGGGAATTCGATATATAGAAAATCGGATGTTACAGCCTCGATAATGGCATCGCCGAGGTACTCTAGACGCTCATTGTTGAGGGTTATAGATGATAGATCAGCCTCATCACTATCAATATGAAAAGAGGCTGATCTATGTATAAGAGCGAGTTTATATAGCTCTATGTTGAATGGTGTGAAGCCCAACATGTCGTGAAAGAGGGTGTAGTATTCTCTATCTACCCCATAGTTACGCCTTAGCGTAGCTCCAATCTTGCCGCCTAGCAGCATCCCGAGTCTCTCACACAAACGGCTCACCATAACTATATCTTGCGGAATACAATTGTTGCGTTGTGACCACCAAAGCCAAAGGTGTTGCTCATAGCGCAATTAACCTCTCTCTTCTGAGCTACATCGAGTGTAAGGTTGAGCTTAGGGTCGATCTGTGGATCGAGGTTCTGGCAGTTGATAGTTGGAGGGATAACACCCTTTGTGATAGCCATCACACATGCCAACGCCTCTACCGCGCCTGTTGCACCTAGTAGGTGACCAGTCATTGACTTTGTAGATGAGATATTCATCTTATAGGCGTGGTCGCCAAATAGACCCTGCACAGCCTTCAACTCGGCGATGTCGCCCAGTGGGGTAGATGTTCCGTGAACATTGATATAATCAACATCCTCAGGTTGCACACCACCATTCTTGAGTGCATCGCGCATAGATTTCATTGCACCCAACCCCTCAGGATGTGGTGCGGTGAAGTGGTGAGCATCGGCTGAACTTCCGCCACCAATAACCTCGCAGTAGATCTTTGCTCCGCGAGCCTTAGCATGCTCATACTCCTCGAACACTAGCGCTCCAGCACCCTCACCGATAACAAATCCATCGCGGTCAACATCAAATGGGCGTGATGCATGTTCGCAATCATCATTACGTGTTGATAGAGCCTGCATTGAGTTAAATCCACCCACGCCGGGTTCATTAACTGATGCCTCTGAACCCCCTGTAACCATCACATCTGCCTTGCCTAGGCGGATGGTGTCGAGAGCGTTAATCATTCCGTGGTTAGCCGAAGCACATGCTGAGACGCTACAGTAGTTTGGTCCCATAAAACCATACTTAATAGAGATATAGCCTGCTGCAATATCGGCAATCATACGAGGGATAAAGAATGGGCTAAAGCGGGGTATATTGCCACCCTCTGCAAAGCCTACGCACTCATCAAAGAATGTCTTAAGACCGCCAATACCTGAACACCAGATAACACCGATCTGCTCTTTATCTACACCCTCAGCGGCATCTAATCCTGCATCTTCAACAGCCTGAGTAGCAGCGATCAAGCCATATTGAGTGAACTGATCGTACTTGCGAACCTCCTTGCGGTCGAAGTACTCAGCCCAGTCATAATTCTTTATTTCACAGGCAAATCTAGTCTTAAACTTCTCTGCGTTGAAACGAGTAATTGGAGCGCATCCATTGACTCCATTCTCTAGATTTGTGAAAAACTCTTCTACATTGTGTCCTAACGAGTTGATTGTTCCAATACCCGTTACAACGACTCTTCTCTCTGTCATAGCTCTAAGAAAAAATTTAAACCTAATATAAATTCACAAAAAAAATGACTAACAAGTCTCTCACATTCGTCATTGAGACAAACCTCGCAATGACCAATGTGGGAGTACTACTTGTTAGCCACCCTCATAACTATCGACTACTTGTTCTTCTCGATATAAGAGATAGCATCGCCAACAGTCTTGATGTTCTCAGCCTCCTCATCGGGGATCTGGATATCAAAAGCCTTCTCGAACTCCATGATTAGCTCAACAGTGTCGAGTGAATCAGCACCAAGTGCATTGGTGAAGTCAGCATCTGGAACAACCGCAGACTCTTTAACACCCAATTTCTCTACGATGATCTCAGTCACCTTTGATTGAATCTCTGACATAATTTTTAATTTTTAGTTAATAAAATTATTTAATTAAAGTTTTGTGCCTTAATAAAAATTGCGATAACCAATTCAAAGCGAATATTCACAAAAAAAATTAACGCGTATTCTGGGCAAATATAATACTTTTTTATTACTTTTGACTCGCAAATGTGTTTTTTTATTTATAAAAATTCATTCGTAGTGTGTAAATAGCTGATTATTAACAATATAAATGCACGTAAATATTTGTGCAATATTTTTTTGAGATGAATATATATATTATAGGTATAGGATTGATTGGTGGCTCTTTTGCCCTTTCAATGCGCAATTTGGGGCTGGCAACAAAGATCTACGCATCGGACAAGTCGCAGAAAAATGTAGATAAGGCTCTTGAATTGGGGATTATAGATGAGGTGGTAGAGTTAGATAGAGGGGTGGAGTGTGCAGATCTCATTGTTATTACTACTCCAGTTAACACTGTCCCGATGATGGCGATAAAGGTTCTGAATCGTGTCCGCCCAGATCAGGTTGTTATCGATATGGGTTCGATCAAGGAGGAGCTTTGTGAGGCGATCTCGCTGCACGCTAACCGCGCTAGGTTTGTCGCTACCCATCCGATGTGGGGAACAGAGAACAGCGGTCCTCAGTCGGCTGTCAGCACAGGCTTCAAGGGGCGCACAATGGTGATCTGTGAGGCGGAGCAGAGCGATCCCATGGCGGTGGAGTTGATCGAAAAGATATTTACAACTATCGGTATGCCCATAGTGAAGATGAATGCTGAGGAGCATGATCTGCATGTCGCATATATCTCACATATCTCTCACGTCACCTCCTACGCGCTAGCACTCACTGTGCTTGAAAAGGAGCGTGAGGAGCAGCGTATTTTTGACCTTGCGGGTGGAGGTTTTGAGTCAACTGTTCGTCTTGCAAAGAGTTCGGTTGATATGTGGCTGCCAATCTTTATGCACAATAAATATAACCTCCTCGATGTCCTTCGCGAGCATATCCATCAGCTTCAGGTGATGCGTAAGGCTATCGAAGCGGATGATATTGAGACGTTGCATACAATGATTGCACGTGCCAATACAATTCGCGATATTATCAAATAGCTATGTTGCCGAGCAATTCTCAGATAGGCTCTCGCGGTGAACGGGCAGCTGTAAAGTGGCTTCGTGAGAGGGGATTTGTGATTGTTGATCTCAATTGGCGCAGTGGTCGCTACGAGATTGATATTGTAGCGCAACGACTCGGCGTAACTCACTTTGTTGAGGTTAAGAGTCGCTCAGTCTCGGGATATACAACGCCTGAGGAGGCGATTACCCCAACTAAAAGAGAGGCGATGATTAGGGCTGCTCGAATATATAATGCCCAACACTTTGTCGTTGATGAGGTGCAATTTGATCTTATCGCTGTCGAGGTGGGGTTTGATGGAGAGCTTACAGTTAGGTATATTGAAAATATAGTGGAGTTTAGATGGTGATTACTTGTTATTTTTGTATTAATATATTACCTTTGCCTTCTAAATACTAGTGGTCTGAATGATAATCTATAATCTAGCGATACGTGTATACTCGCTTGTGATAGCTCTTGCCGCACCATTTGTCCCCAAAGCTAAGCTCTGGACAGATGGGCGTAAAGATCTGTTTGCACGTATGAAGAGTGCAATTACTCCGGGAGAGAAGATTGTATGGGTGCATGTTGCCTCGCTAGGTGAATTTGAACAGGGGCGCACAACTATTGAGCAGTTGCGAGATCGCGTTCCTGAATATAAAATCTTACTTACATTCTTCTCCCCATCGGGTTATGAGGTACGTAAGGGTTATGAGGGCGCCGATTATATCTTCTATCTGCCTATAGATACTCCCTCAAATGTTAAAGAGTTTCTCGATATTGTCAATCCAGATATAGCTATATTTGTTAAGTATGAGTATTGGCTCAATTTCCTATATGAGCTACGTAGACGTCATATCCGCAGCTATATTGTCTCAGCAATCTTTCGTAAGAACTCCATCTTCTTCGATGCTTGGGGTGGGGCGTGGCGTCGAGCGCTGTTGAGCTTTGATACCCTTTTTGTTCAGAACTTTGAATCACGGGAGCTGTTGTCAACCATTGGGATTGATAATGTTGTAGTTGCTGGAGATACTCGTTTTGATAGGGTGTACCAGATCTCGCGTAGTGTGAAGAGTATACCCGTTGCTGATGAGTTTAAGTGTGGTCAGCGTCTCTTTATTGCCGGATCGAGCTGGGATCCCGATGATGCTATTATATCAAAGTTGTGCAGGCAATACCCAGACGTTAAATTTATTATTGCCCCTCACGAGATTGATCCTGCACATATAGCCAGTGTGGTTAAGAGTTATGGTGAGCGCGCGGTGCTATATACACAGATCGTTAACCTTGAGCCAGATAGGCGTCGCGAGATTCTTAGCTCAGCACAGGTGCTTGTTATTGATATTATCGGTATCCTTTCGTCATTGTATCAGTATGGCGATTGGTGCTATATCGGTGGAGGATTTGGTGTAGGCATTCATAATACGCTGGAGGCGGCTATCTTCTCGCTGCCAATTGCTTTTGGTCCAAACTATAAGAGGTTTAAAGAGGCTGTAGATATGGTTGAGTTGGGGGCGTGTCAATCTGTAACCAATCGAGATGAGTTGGAGATCTGGTTCTTTGAACTCTACCATAATGAGGCGCGTCGTGTAAGTTGCGGAGCTAAGTCGCGAAGTTATGCCATTGACAACTGTGGTGCAACCAACCTATTTGTAGATTATATCCTCATGTAGAGGGGCGCTATTCGGTTTGTGTCAAGTGTAGTCAGAACTTCTTGTTATAGTTGTTATGGTTTTTTTTGTGTAACATCTCTAACTTTGATCCATATTTTTTTGCTCGTATCGTTTTTTTTATCTATCTTTAACTAATCCAAAAAAATGGGATATTTTATCTATTTGGAGTTAAAGAGTTATATGTTATAAATATTAGAGCTATGGTAGAGGATAAGATCAGATATAGCGACTGTGAGTTGAACGAGTTCCGTCAACTAATCGAGGAGAAGATTAAGAATGCAAAGGAGGATTATGAGCTTCTGAGGGCTACGTTGACTCATACCGAAGGTAATGGTACTGAGGATACGTCACCAACCTTTAAGGTGTTGGAAGAGGGTGCAACGACGCTATCAAAAGAGGAGAGTGCGCGTTTGGCGGCTCATCAGTTGAAGTTTATTCGTAACCTAGAGTTGGCTTTGGTTCGTATAGAGAACAAAACCTATGGAATATGCAAAACTACAGATAAGCTAATTCCGAAGGAGCGTTTAATGAGGGTCCCTCATGCAACGGAGTGTATCGAGGCTAAGGAGAGGCGTCGTTAATCTTTAGCACCTATATCAGCAATAAAAGGGTCAAGTGGTACCCCCCCCC
>JBCQTG010000069.1:0-11334 GCA_047178765.1 Rikenellaceae bacterium
AGGCGATCGTTAAGAGTGCTTGTCGAATGATGGAGTATCTCGATGGTGATCCATATAACTTTGTTATTAATAGTTCGGAGCAGGAGCTATAGCGTGCGGAGAGCTATGTTCATCGCACATTCTGTGGTGCTGATTTTCGTGATTTTATCTTGGCTCTTCGGCGGCTCTATCGTGAGCATGGCTCGATGAAGAGTCTCTTTGAGCAGCGCTTTTCGCAGAGTCAATCGATGGCTGATTGCTATGCATACTTCCGTGAGGAGTTCTTGATCTCACCACATCAACAGCGCTGCGAAAAACATATCTCATCAATATTGAGGGGTGCAGCTTGTAAGCGTATATCAATGTTTGCACGGTGGATGGTACGTTGCGATAATAGAGGTGTAGACTTTGGTCTGTGGCACGAAATACCGATGTCGGCACTCTATATTCCGCTTGATGTTCATACAGGAAATGTAGCGCGTAAATTGGGGCTGTTGGGTCGCAAACAGAGCGATTGGAGAGCGGTGGAGCAGCTGACAGCTAGGCTAAAGGAGTTCGATTCAGATGATCCGGTAAAGTACGATTTTGCACTCTTTGGAGCGGGAATAGAGGGGGTGTTATGAGACCTTTTCAGTTCAAACAATTTGCTGTCGAGCAGAGCCGAACAGCGATGAAGGTGGGGACTGATGGGGTGCTGCTGGGTGCTTGGTGCAGGTGTGATGGCGGTAGGGTATTGGATATAGGTACAGGTTGTGGTCTTATCGCCCTGATGGTTGCTCAGCGTAATGCCAATGCCATTATCGATGCCGTGGAGATAAATAGCGATAGTGCCGCTGAGGCTAGAGCGAACTTTGAGCTGTCGCCTTGGGGTGATCGGCTTAGTGCCTACTGCTCTGATATACAATCGTATAATGCCTTAGATAGATATGACCATATAGTCACCAATCCACCCTTTTTTCTCAATTCATTAGGCTCGCCCGATGAGGGTAGAAATGTCGCTAGACACTCTGTCGAACTATCTTTTGAGGATCTGGTTGCGGCGGTTGATCGTCTGCTTAGCGGTGATGGTCGACTATCGATTATACTCCCCCCAGCTGAGATGGAGCATTTTGAAATAGTTGCAAATAATAGATTAAAGGCGACTAGACGCTGTTTGGTCTATGGTCGCGAGGGTGGGGCATTAAAACGCATATTGATGGAGTTTGGGCGTGAGAGCAGTGGTGTAGAGCAGCAGAGTCTGATGCTGGAGAATAGAGATTGGAGCGAAGGTAGATATAGCGAGGAGTATAGAGATTTAACGCACGATTTTTATCTCAAATTTTGATAATTGGATAAATGATATTATCTTTACATAAAAATATAATCTTATGAAGATAACACTCTCTTTAGTGGCATTGATATGCAGTGCCGTGGTTTATGGCTCTGAGCCTGTGGTAATATACGATGGAGTATCGGTTAAGGGCGGAGAGGTTGAGATCTCTGTTGCCCCCTCGTCAACTATTATGATCCGTCTAGATGTAGATTGTGAGATGGTTAAGGCGGGTGAGTTGGCTCGCTATGCACAGAAATATCTTGGTACACCTGCCAATCTTATCGACAAAACTAGCTATACTATTAGCTCGGCTAAGGTGGCTAAAGCGGCGGCTGACCACTATATCGCAGGGGATAATTTTGGTGCTGACACCCCTTATCGAGTCTATGAAAAAGAGGATTTCACACTGCCGGTAAATATCACCTCAGCGGTGGTTAATACACCTGAGGAGGCGGCTAAGGCGGCTGCAGATGAGATATTCTATATCCGCTCAACTAGGCGCGAGATCTTGGCGGGAGATTATGGTGAGGGCTTCTATGGCGGAGGGTTGATCGCTGCTCTAAATCAATTTAGTAAGGAGGAGGAGGCATACTCTAAACTCTTCTTCGGTTCTATGAGCCGCGGTAGCGAGAGCCGGATCTTTAATATTGCACTGAGTGGAGATACAAAGAGATATATTGTCTGTCGATTTAGTGAGCAGTTGGGGGTTGTTGATAGCTCTGATTTAAGTGCTGAGCCGGTGACACTGCAGATCACACCTCTAGCACCTGTGGATGTTGAGATCCCAACGGGTGATGAGAAGTCGACATACCACAACCTAATGGTAGCTACTCAGGCAAAGGTAGAGCTTATATATGGTGGAAAGACCCTAGCTACCCAAACAATGCCACTCTTTGAGTTTGGTAAGAGAATTAGCTACCCTGTCTCTCCCGTAAAACGTTAATTATGAGTAGTGAACGTATGGCGCTTCTGCTCGGTGAGCTGCGTCGTGAGCTGCATGGCGCTGTTGTCGAGAGTATGTGCTACTATGGTGATAAGTATGGGCTTAACTATGGCGTTAGCCTCCATACAATTCGCAAAATTGCTAAGGGAGAGGGTGTTGACCATAAGCTGGCAACCCTGCTCTATCGTCAAGATGTGAGGGAGTTGAAGTTGGCTGCTTTGTGGATTGCTGAACCCCAGAGGGTGGAGCAAGAGCGTGATTTTTGGGTTGGCGGAATCCTCAACTCTGAGATGGCTGAGGAGGCTGCTTTTGCGCTGTTGCATCGTTGTAGTTGGATTGGAGAGCTATTTACTAAGGGTGAACTTGTGAGCTACTCGGCAGCCTTGGCTTTAGCTAGTCGATGTGAACAGGGTGATTGGCGCAAGGAAATTCTGCCCTGCTGGGGTAGTGTTGTAGAGTCACTATCGAGAAATGAAAAGCTGCTGCCCAAAGGTGTCGTGCCGATCTTTGATAGGGTAATTAACGGTGGCGCGACAAAGGATGATCTCTCTGGGTTGTTGAGCCAGCTGCCCGAGAATAGAGGTGCAGACTATATTCGTGAGGAGGTTGCATGGCGACTAGAGTTGTGCGAGGAGTAATAACTAAAACCTAACCAAAAATGAGAAAATTTTTAATGATCTTAGTATTGATGCTATCTATATCTGTAGCATCAGATGCCCAGCCTACGGCGATGCAGAATGTGATGGGCAGAGAGCGAATGTCCCTAAATGGGAAGTGGTATGCCATAACAGATCAAATGGGAATTGGGCTAGGTAAAAAGTGGTATGCTGAGACGACATATCGCACTGAGAGCCAGTTGAATGAGTTGTATTTTGAGGGCGGAATGACTCTCGATGTCCCCGGAGATTGGAACTCACAAAATCCAGAGTTTGTATACTATGAGGGTGCTATATGGTATAAGCGAAATTTTAACTTTACCCCCGACGAGAGCAAACGCCACTTTCTTCACTTTGCTGCGGTATGCCGCGACTGTAAGGTCTATCTCAATGGTATTCACCTAGGGGATCATAAGGGCGGATTTACACCTTTCCAATTTGAGGTTGGGGATAAACTTCGTGAAGGGCATAACTTTATCGTTGTGAGGATAGATAATACGCGTACCAAAGATGCAATCCCTGCGATGGGTTTCGACTGGTGGAACTATGGCGGAATCACTCGTGATGTCGACCTTATCTCAACACCTAAGACCTTTATCAAAGATTACTGGATTCGTCTAGTTAAGGGTTCAATGGAGAGGGTTGCTATAGATGTGGAGCTTGATGGTGAGGCTAAGGCTGGTGCCGAGGTGGTGGTGAAGATCGAGGGTACTAAGATCGCTAAAAAACTTAAGACCAACGGTGAGGGAGTGGCAAGTGTTGAGTTCGATGCAAAGCTCGATTTGTGGTCTCCTGAATCACCCAAATTATATGACATCTCTGTTGCGACAAATGGTGATAGGGTAGAGGATGAGATTGGATTTAGATGTTTTGAGGTTCAGGGAACAGAGATCCTGCTCAATGGTGTGCCTCAGTTCTTCAGGGGAATCAATATACATGAGGAGATTGCACAGGATCGCCGCCGCTCAATCAATGAGGCAGATGCTGAGTTCCTCACTGAGGAGGCTCTAGCTTTGGGGTGTAACTTTGTTCGCCTCTCTCACTATCCACACAATGAGTATATGGTGAAGATGTGTGAGCGTAAGGGGTTGATGATGTGGGAGGAGATTCCTGTATGGCAGAATATCAACTTCGCAAATAAACAGGTGTGTGATATGGCTACCAATATGATGGCTGAGATGGTTGAGAGGGATAAAAACCGCTGTGGAATTGTTATTTGGAGTGTCTCAAATGAGACGTGGGCAGAGCTAGCACCTCGCTTGGAGTTTTTAACTGGGCTAATCAAAAGGGTTAAGGAGTGGGATGATACGCGTGCCGTTTCGAGCGCACTCAATAAACTTGATGTTATGGATGATGGAACGCTGCAACTAAATGATAAGTTGGCTGACCATCTCGATATTATTGGACTCAATAAGTATATGGGTTGGTATCAGATGTGGAAAGCTGAGCCTAGTAAATCAAGGTGGATCACTCGCGATGATAAGCCGATGATTATGAGTGAGTTTGGTGCTGAGGCGATCTATGCAAACTATGGCGATGGCGAGAATATCAACTCTTGGAGCGAGGACTATATGAAAAAGGCTTATGAAGATAACCTATCATCATTTGAGAATATTCCTAATTATAGAGGATCTGCCCCATGGATACTGTTCGACTTCCGCTCACCACGCCGTTCACATGCGATGTACCAGCAGGGGTGGAACCGCAAGGGTCTGATCTCGCCAAATGGCGATCGCAAGCAGGCATGGTATGTTATGCGAGACTATTATATGAGTAAAATAGATAAATAGTCATAAAGATCAAGTAAAGCACACTACAACACAGGGTTCACAGCAATGATGGTATATCATTTGTGGCTCAATTTTATGGAGTGATAATACAGTCACTCCATAAAATGGTTGTAGTATGAAAAGAGTGTATCAATTTGGTTTGGTGGCGCTAAATGTAGTGTTTTTAGCTAGTTGCCACAATGAACCGCAGAGTGAGTTAACATCTAACGCTAAGGTCGTTGATGTTGAGAGTGAGACTATTCTCTTTAGTGAGGGGGATAGTAGTAGGGTAAGCGATTATCAGTCAGAGTCGCTAAGTAGTAGTGTGGAGCAAGATGCTATCTTAGAACCTCAGCTACCAGATAATGCAATTTCGATGGAGGATTACGATCCTAATGTCTATGTAGCAGATCTCCCGTGGGTGCTATATTCGGGGGAGGAGCTAACAACATCGATCTCATTTAAGGGGGGAGGTGATATGTATATTTATGGTGATCTGAATATCACCTACTTCTCTCAAGGTGGTGGAACCATATATATAATGAGCGGAGGATCGGTTACTCTGCAGAGTTCCCAGCTCAATAACGGTGTTACTATAGAGAACTATGGGGTGCTTAACATCCCGGACAACTTCACAATCTCAAATGGAGCCTATCTTAGCTCATATACACCATTAACCTCTTCTGGGAGTGTGGTTGTTGATGGCTATCTATATTGTGGTGATTCGGCAAGTTTTGAATCATTAACAATCAATAATAGTAGTGGAGAGGTGGTTATTGAGTATGATCTTATAGTCGATGGCGATGTTAAACTGAGCAATGGATCGTTATATATCGGGAAGTATCTTAAGTGTGAGCAGCTGAGCCTCCTCAATAACGCATCTCTAACCTTTGATTCATCATCATTGATTGAGTGTGTGACTATGGATGTGTCGACAGATAATGGGACGGTTGAGAATCTAGGTGATAGCTACTCTGTAATATATTGTGATACATTAATAGTTCGATATACTGATCAGCGACAGTTTAGGGGTTGGATAGATATTCATGCAGAGAGTATCATCACCTATGGAGATAGTGAGGTGATATGGCTCTCGTCGGTGATATTCGGAGGCTCGACATATATCCCAGAGACAGAGTATAACCCATCGTTTGGTACCTCGACAGAGGAGCAGAGCTATGGACTTAAGCATATAGCCCAGATAGCCCCACATGATTCGGAGACTTCTGCAACATCGATCGATATAAAGGATAGCTACGCCTATGTGTCGTGGCATACGGCTGAATCGGAGTTTAATGGGTATATCGATGTTATTGATATTAGCTCTTTGGATATAGTCTCGACTCTATATGCATCAGATCGCGACTTTAACCATATCTATGTTGGTGAGGGTAAGATCTATACCACGGGAGATAATAATAAGGGTGCGTTTATAGCTGAGATTGATTATCCTAATACAAATGGTGAGGTTGAGATCTACCAACGTCAAGTGGATGGCGCTTCTGGAAATTCACTGCTGATAAATGGTGATGATGATAAAATATGGGTTGTTACTGGTTCGGATGGTGGTGTCTCTATTATTGAGCAGGATAATCTGTTGTATTATGCTCCTCAGAAGAGTGCAAAGTATATTGTCAACGATGGCGATAATATGTTGGTATTAGCGGGCTATCCTGATGCTTGGCTCTATTATTACGATAGTAATGGAGAGGTTGTTAATTCATATAGTGTTGGTGGTTTCTATCCTTATGATGGTAAGAATACTGTTGCAATCTATGGTGATACGGTATATGTTGCATTGGGAAATAATGGTGTGAAGTCGTTTGAGAATGGGGTCAATGTAATGACCTTTAGTGAGGAGGGTATTGGATCAGCCAACTCTGTTGCGGTAGATGAGAACTACATCTATATTGCAAATGGGGTGAATGGCTTTGTGGTCTTGAATAGATCTGATTTCACTGTTGTAGCTAGACACTCATTGGGTGACTCCTCGGCAAACTTTGTCGCTATAGGCTGCGATGACCAGCTCTATGTTGCTTATGGTCTGGATGGTGTAAATATCTATGAGTTGGTTAAGATGTGATGTCGTTTAATTGATCGGTGAATTTAACCCATCTGATTAAATTGAGAGTAGCTAACAGATTTGAAATTTGTTAGCTACTCTTAAATTATAGTAAAAAAGTTTGTATTGCTGCGAAAACCACAGCATTGAATATTTTGGGTAAAAAAACATAATATAATTGTTTTCACAACTATTTTTTGCTATCTTGTCAAATAATCAATATAGGATAGCGTATGAGACGGTTCGTGATTTTTATCATCTCTCTGCTTATTGGTGTAACGCAGAGTTTTGCCAGTGTAGGCAAGATAGATCAGTTGGTCGGTGATGAGCTGAGTAGGGTAGGTATTGTGCCATCCGAGAGGTGTTCTGATGAGGTCTTTGTCCGTAGGGTCTATCTTGCGCTTGCCGGTCAGCTACCCACTATCGATGAGTGTAGCTCTTTTTTAGCTGATGGTAATATGGCTAAGCGCGATGAGCTTATTAACGCTCTGCTCGATAGTGAGAAATTTGTTGATGTGCTTGTGTTGAAGTGGGGTGATCTTCTAAAGGTTAAATCAGAGTTTCCTAGTAATATTTGGCCCAATGGTGTACAGGCGTATAACCGTTGGATTAGAGAGCAGATGAGAGTTAATAGACCTTATAATGAGTTTGTTGTGGAGCTTTTGACATCTACGGGAAGTAACTTTAGATCGCCTGCCGTTAGTTTTTATAGGGCATTTGTGCAGCGTACACCTGAGATTATTGCTGATAATATTGAGCTGCTATTTCTGGGTCGCCGTGAGGTGCAGCCCCACGCTGCTGAGTTCTTCTCGCAGATAAAGTATAAGAGTACAGGTGAGTGGAAGGAGGAGATTGTCTATGTCGATCTAGATACGGAGGTTGTTCATCGTGAGGTTATGATGAGCGATGGACGCCGCGTGACTCTGCGTAGTGGGGTAGATCTAAGAGGGGTATATGCTCGATGGTTAACATCTGATAAGAATAAGCAGTTTGCTGATGTGATGGCTAATAGGGTGTGGTACTGGCTCTTTGGACAGGGTATAGTACACGAGCCAGATGATTTTAGAGATGATAATACCCCCTCAAATAGCAAGCTGTTAGATTATCTTGGTGGTAGATTGATCGAGCTAAATTATGATGTGCGTGCGTTGATTAAGGAGATCGTTAATAGTGGCACATTTCAGCGATCATCGCTCTCGACACCAGAGAATAGAGCAGAGGGATTGAGACTCTTTGCATACTATCCGACAACTAGACTCTCTGCCGAGCAGATAATTGATGGAATATCAAGATTAACAGGTGTTAACGACCGATATGTTAGCCGTGTCCCCGAGCCATACTCATACTATCCTGTTGATCTCTGTTCGTCGGATATTGGCGATGCTACCGTGTCGTCGCCTCAGCTCGATCTGTTTGGTCGTCCATCGCGTGATAACTCGTTGGAGAGTGGGCGTACAAATATCCTAAATAGTAAGCAGACACTCTATCTTCTTAACTCAAATACTATTATTGCGAAGATTGACGGTAGTAGTGATATTGAGCAGATGGTAGGTGAGTGTAGCTCTCGTGAAGAGGTTATTGACAATGTCTATTTGATGCTGTTATCGCGCTATCCGAGTGGTAAGGAGCGAGAGACGATTAGTGGGATCTTTGCCTCTGAGGGGGGTGATATTGCCGTTGCGCGTAGCTTGATTTGGGCGATAATTAATACATCGGAGTTTTTGTTTAACCATTAATGATAAGTAGCAGAGATGGGTAAAAGTAATATATCGAGAAGAGAGTTTATTAAGAGGAGTCTATCGCTCGCTGCGGGGACACTTCTGCTGCCATCTATTTTTAGCAAGTCGATGGCTACTGCTGCGACTGTAACTGGCGATGCTGAGCCATCAAATAGTGGTTTGGCTGGCGCTAGGGCTAAGAGTGTGATATTTGTCTTTCTCAATGGTGGTCCAGCGCATTTGGATACGTTTGATCCCAAACCAAATAGTACTCGTGAGTTTTTTGGGAACTATAAGAGTCCATTGGAGACAACTACTCAGGGGTTGTTGGTCGGTGAGAAACTACCGTTGTTGGCAGGAATAGCTGATCGCTACTCTATTGTGCGCTCAATGTCGCATAACTCCAATGCCCATGAGATTGGGCAGTATGTGATGTTTACCGGCGATATGTCGATGGGGTCGATTGTATACCCATCGTTTGGTGCTACTATATCTTATATGTTGAGGGATAGCTATAAAGGTGTGTTGCCGCCATTCATCACCATTCCTCAGGCTGCAACTCGTTTTAATGAGAGTGGTTTCTTGAGTGCTGAGTATAAGTCGTTCAGTACTGGTGGTGCGCCTGAGAGTTCGTTGTATGAGGTTGAGGGTATCGTCTCTAAGGGTGTTGGGGTGGATGATCTGGCTGCTAAGAGAGATGTGTTATCTCAGATCACTGCACTTACCGATGATAATATCGAGAGGTGTGATGAGGTGGATAGGTTTAAGAGATTTCAAGATGATAACTATAAACTGATTCTAGGTGAGGAGCGTGAGGTCTTTGACCTTAATAAGGAGAGTAAGGAGTGCCGTAGTAGGTATGGAATGAATAGGGTTGGACAATCGTGTCTTGCTGCTAGACGATTGGTTGAGAGTGGAACGCCTGTGGTGGTGGTTAATGCTGCTGGTTGGGATACACATAAGGAGCATTTCAAGAGGATGGATACTAAACTCCCTGAACTAGATAAGGCGGTCTCGGCACTGATCCTCGATCTGGAGGAGCGCGGTCGGCTGGACGAGACGATTGTTCTTCTGGGTGGTGAGTTTGGTCGTACACCTCGTGTTGATTATGCTCCACCATGGAATGGCGGTCGTGGACACTTTGGCTCGGCATTTAGCTATTTGGTTGCTGGTGGTGGTTTTAAGGGTGGTGAGGTGTTGGGTAAGACCAACGAGACTGGTGAGAGTGTGGTGGAGAGGGTTGTCTACCCTAATGATCTATGGGGTACGGTCTACCACTTGATGGGTATCGATCCGAATGGAACATTGCCACATGCTCAGGCTGGTAGAGTGCCGATTCTTCCACCTCTCCCCGATAGTAGAGAGCCTTCACTGGGTATATTAACTGAGTTAATTAGGGGGTAGGTTATGAGTAGAGTAATATTAATAGTATCTATGTTGTTGAGTGTGGCGGTAGGCTACGCTCAGAAGATTAATATCGGTTATATCAATCCAGCGGGAGTCCAACGAGGTACAACCACAACGATTACGATCGGAGGTCAGAGCATCGCTACGGCTAAAGATGTGGTTGTGAGTGGAGAGGGTGTGACGGCAAAGGTGATCCCCCCAACAGCGCAGGAGCAGCAGAGTAACCGCAAAAAAAAGGGGAAGAAGGAGATCTCGGATGAGGATAATATGCAGATTGCTCAGACGCTTAAGGTGGAGATTACCGTAGCTGAGGATGCCGAGATAGGTATTCGTGACCTTAGGGTTATCGCTGCTAATGGTGCGGGATCAAATAGACTCTACTTTGAGGTGGGTCAGTATGCCGATTTTGTTGAGAGTGAACCGAATAATAGTGTCACGAAGGCTAACTATATTGATAAACTTCCAGTCTCTATAAATGGTTTTGTTGAGAAGTCGTTAGTGGCTAGGAGTATGATGGGTGAGGGTAATGAGAGTGAGTCGGCAGGTAAGGATTGGTTCTCGTTTGATGCTAAGAGGGGTGAGACTATTGTTGCTCATGTTAAGGCTCGTACCTTTGTCCCTTTCCTTGCAGATGCCGTTCCGGGGTGGTTTCAATCAGTGATCTCATTATATGATGAGAGTGGTGTTGAGGTTGCCTATTGCGATGACTTTATGCTTGGTGTCGATCCAACGATAATATATAGTGTGGAGAGGAGCGGGCGCTACCTGCTGAAGATACATGATTCGATATATCGTGGACGCGAAGATTTTGTCTATCGAATAGATCTGGGTGTGATCCCATTTATAACCTCTATCTTTCCTTTGGGTGGTGAGCGTGGTGAGAGTACTGATGTTGAGGTTCGAGGTGTAAACCTCGCTAAGAAGCCACGAATGAGTATCACCCCTGCTGATGATGCCGATGAGAGAATGAGGGTCAGATATACGCAGTCTAAACTTGGAGCCTCAAATGAACTCTATTTCCAGACCCAGTCAGGGTTGAATGAGCGTGTTATTGATGAGAGCCGAACACCTGCAAACACCACCGATGATGCTATCTTGATTGCACCTGATGATGTGATAAATGCAAAGATCGATCAGCCTCTAGATGTCGATTGGTATTCTATTGATGTCCCTGATAAGGGGGGCTATCTCTTTGAGTTGAGGGGTAGGCGTTTAGGCTCTCCGATTGATGCTAAGTTGACAATATACAACTCTTTTGGAAAGATGTTAAAGAAGTTTGATGATACAGATGATCCTAGTGAGGGGTTTATGACCCACCATGCTGATCCCGAGGGTCTATATAGATTCTTTGGCAAGGGGCGCTTCTTCATTCGTGTATCGGAGACCCAGAGTAAGGGCGGCGATGAGTATGGCTATCGATTGAGGGTTGCCCCGGTTGACCCTGCATTTAATCTTCGTATCGAGCCATCGAG
Source organism: Rikenellaceae bacterium (assembly GCA_047178765.1). Lineage (GTDB taxonomy): Bacteria > Bacteroidota > Bacteroidia > Bacteroidales > Rikenellaceae > Alistipes. The sequence continues at coordinate 11,319 of JBCQTG010000069.1, forward strand.
CCTCTCTGTTCCTCAG
>JBCQTG010000070.1:0-11318 GCA_047178765.1 Rikenellaceae bacterium
CATTCGACCCTAATACCGTTGAGCTACGCCAGCTTCTCGAAATGGGAGTTGATAAATCCGTTGCGCTGAACCTACTGCGCTATCGAGCTGCGGGGAAGGTCTTTCGTCTCAAAGAGGAGCTGATAGAGTGTCGAGGTTTCAGCGACTCTCTCTACTTCGCACTAGAGCCATATATCACCATCGGGGAGGAGTATCGTTACAAGCCCAAACCCGCTCCGGAGCAACCCAAGTATAGCCAACCAGCGGTCGAGCCACTAAGCGACTCAATATCTAAGATCCTAGAGAGCCACGCCAAATATAGAGTTCAAAAGAGTCGCCTCGAAGAGGAGTCGATAGATCTCAACCATGCCGACTCTGCAACACTAATCAGTCTACCGGGGATAGGCGCAAAGAGTGCCGAGGCGATAATTCGCTACCGCAAGCTGCTCGGAGGATACCACTCTGTGACGCAACTATTTGAGATTCCGATCATCACCGAGGAGAATTTTTCACGTTTTTACAAATATTTATACACAAATATAGTTGATATTTCAAAAATAGATGTTAACTTTGCATCCGCCGCCGAACTATCGGGTCACCCATACTTTTCAGCGGCAAGGGTAAGGAGATTAACTAAAAAACGGAATACGAAGGGAGGTTGGCGCAATATAGAGGAGATGATTGAGGATAACATATTCACTAGCGAGGAGGCACAGCATGTGCAGCCCTATCTCATCTTTAGCACCATAGAGGACCCAGAGTAATTTTTTAGTTGGCGAGCCACCGCCCCAAAGAGTGGCAAAACTTAATTTAAAAATATAAAAAAAAGAATAGTTATGATTATCATGCCAGTTAAAGAGGGTGAGAACATTGAGAAAGCCCTTAAGAAATTTAAGCGTAAATATGAGCGTACAGGAGTATTGAAGGAGCTTCGTCGTCGCCAGTACTTCACAAAGCCATCGGTAACAAACCGTGTTGATAAGCTACACGCTATCTACGTGAACGGTCTTAGACGCGATGAGGAGTAGGTTAAACTCTCTATTAGCGCAAGCACTAAACTCGCAATGTTATAACTATGGCATTGCGAGTTGTTGTTTATAAGAACATTGCAAGGCGGCGAAATTTCAAAGATAGACTGTCATGCTGAGCGAAGCGAAGTATCTCGCAATATCAGCGAAAGACCTTGCGAGATACTTCGCTTCGCTCAGCATGACAGGCGAAAGAGCATTGTCAATGTAAGTTTGCGAACTACTCATGCAACCTACTCATTTAAATAAAAGAACAAAAGATAATGGAGTTTATTCAAAGTAGCTTAGAGGCACTACACACACTACTCAACAGAGCTGAGAACCAGAAGATCGCAGTGATCGCACACACAAACCCCGATGGCGACGCCTTAGGATCGACCCTAGCATGGTCGAGAGTGCTACGCTCAAAGGGTCACACAGTGCAGTGCATAGCACCCAATAACTACCCCTACTTCATGAGTTGGATGGAGGGGATAGAGAAATATATGATCCACCGCACCCAAGAGGAGGCGGTGAACAGGGTTGTCGCTGAGGCTGAGATAATCTTCTGCATGGACTTCAACACCCCCTCACGCCTAGAGGGTCTCACCGATCAGCTAGTGGCAAACACAACAGCTAAAAAGGTGCTGATCGACCACCACCTATCCCCCGACCCATCGTTTGACATAACCTTCTCATACCCCGAGGAGTCGAGTGCATGCTTCGTCACCTACTCACTGATCGAGGCGATGTGGGGTAGCGAGGTGATCGATGAGCATATAGCGAACAATCTCTACACAGGGATGATGACCGACACTGGCAACTTCTCATTCGCTAAACTCTCACCAGAGCTATTCAGAGGCGTAGCGGTGCTAGTTGAGCGAGGGGCAGATATAGCGATGATTAACCGCAAGGTCTTTAACTCATTTAGTGCCGACAGGGCTAAACTCTTCGGCTATATCATCAATCGCAAGATGGAGATAATGGATAATCGCAAGGTTGCCTATATGTCGATGAGCGAAAAGGAGATGCGCCGCTACCACTTCCAACAGGGTGATAGCGAGGGGTTTGTAAACTACCCGCTCACCATCGCCTCGATGCAGATCTCTGCACTCTTTGTTGAGCATCGTAAGTTTGTTCGTGTCTCATTGCGCTCACGCGGTGATGTAGATGTCAACCTCTTTGCCCGTAGATACTTCAATGGCGGAGGGCATAAGAATGCCGCTGGAGGGAAATCCTTTGAGTCGATAGAGGCGACAATCGAGCGATTCAAAGTTGCCATCGCTGAGTTTGAGGCTGCTGGGGGATTTTAACAATCTAAGTTTGAGCGCCCCTAAAATTCATTTTAATAATTCGTATTTTTTTCGTATGTTTGCATAAACGGTATAACTGTTGCGAGAGGATTATAAAATTAAAATTTAGAGATATGATTAAAAGATTACTCCCATTTTTTGCAGTTGCAGCGATGATCTCATCTTGCTGTAGCGTCTGCGGTGTCGAGGTAATTAGCGAGGGTCTGACCTATAATGAGGGTACAACAAGCTATGACGACACAATACTAATATCAAACTTTGGAGGCTCAGCGCTCAACCCTCTCAACACCGATGGATTGGGTTATATCACCCAGCTCAACAATGGTGCTTTGACTCTGCTCATCCCTGCCGATGGCTCATTGAGCGCCCCTAAAGGTATGGCAGAGGAGGATGACTACCTCTATATCGCCGATGTGGGTAAGGTCGTTGTCTACAACCTCAACAAGCTAAAGGCTAAACCACAGACCATCCTCTTCCCTGAGGGCGAATTATTTGTAAATGACATAGTTATAGAGGATGACATAGCCTATATCTCCGTTACAAACACAGGAAATATCTACACGTTAAATGTAGCATCACCAGCAAATCTATCATCTGAGTCGCTGCAACTATACACCACCATCCCCGGAGCAAATGGATTGGTGATCGAGGATGACGTGATGTATATCGCCTCATACCCACCCGATGGAAACACAACAGCCGATAATGTGATCTACACAGTTGAGAATCTGAGAAATCCAACACCACGTAAGCTCTTCAACCGCATGGGGCAGTATGATGGATTAGCAATAGAGGATGACAGACTCTACTTCACCAACTGGGTTGATGGCGAGGTTGGTTATCTCGATCTCAAGACAAACGCAGTCACCCTACTCGATATGGGTGAGTTGAGCTTCTCGGGACCCGCAGACATAACCATTGAGGATGATATACTCTATATTCCCGATCTTCCCAACAGCCGACTAGTTATCTACGAGTTGTAATTTGGATATTTGCACAATTTTAACTACGTTTGTATCGTTAAAAAAATTAGATGTCAAACAACGATTGGAAATCAAGGCTAGGTGTAGTCTTTTCGACCGATCCTAGCTACCAATATAGCGAGGAGCAGGATGTTGCTGAGGAGCAGGTTGCCCCTCAGCAACAGGATCTACGTGTATGGCTCGACCGCAAACACCGTGGCGGTAAGGTTGCTACATTGGTCAAGGGTTTTCGAGGTCCAGAGAGCGAACTTAAGGAGCTGGCAAAGATACTAAAGAGTCGCTGTGGCGTTGGCGGAGCGGTCAAGGATGGGGAGATAATCATCCAAGGAGACCACCGCGATAAGGTTATTGAACTCTTAGCAAAGAGCGGTTTCCGCTCGAAAAAGGCTGGCGGATGAAGCGACTAACCAGATCACTCATCACATTATTAGCACTAATGACATTGACCCCATCTGTAGCGCAATACTACTCGTGGGGTGCTGACGATGTCCGACTAGGTTGGAGCAAGATCAAACAAGATAGCGTGAGCGTGGTCTATCCAACATCGATCGATCCGTTGGCGCGCCGTATACTTCACTATATCAATGCTGTACATGGGGATATATATACTGGTTATGACTACCCTCCACTAAATCTCCCCTTTGTTCTCCACCCACAGAATTTCAGCTCCAATGCACTAGTTATGTGGATGCCGAAACGTATCGACTTCCTCACCACCCCAGCAACAGAGAACTTCTCGATGCTCTGGACAAAGCAGCTGGTAGCACACGAATATAGACACGCTGTTCAATACAATACTCTCAGCAAGGGGATAATCAAACCCTTCCGCTTTCTTCTAGGTCAACAGGGTGCGATGATTGGCTTCCTCTACCTACCCCTCTTTGCCATTGAGGGCGATGCAGTGTGGATGGAGACACAGATGTCGAGCTTTGGACGTGGTGTACAACCGAGCATGACGATGCACTATCGCGCTGTAGGGCGCGAGGCTTTTGAGAGGGAGAAGCTCGACAGATGGATGTGTGGGTCGTATAGAGAGTATATCCCCGACCACTACTCACTGGGTTATCAGGTGGTCTCATACTCATATACGCGCTACGACGAACATGTGTGGAGCAGAGTTGCCAACTACGGTGTACGTACACTCATCGACCCATGGTGTACCTCTCATGCATTGGAGAGATCATATGGAGTAAATAAGGTGGGATTAATCAGAGATGCCTTTGATAATCTATACACCCACTTCGAGTCGCTACCCGCACGAGAGAATAGCATGGAGATAGTCTCAACTATCGATACAACAAACTACACAACATACGCCTACCCTCAGATCGTGGAGGGGGGAGATGTTATTGCACTTAAGAGCGACTATAACCGAACACGCCGAATAGTTAAGTTTGATACCGAGACAAATGAGGAGCAGCGATTGAGCTATGTCGGCAACCTCTCTACACCGCTGAACTATCAAGATGGAAGAGTATGGTGGAGTGAGTATCGCTACTCCAAACTCTTTGACCAGAGGGTAGGATCGAAGATCTGCTACCTTGACATTGACGATGGCAGACCAAAGAGCATCAAGGGGATAGACAACGCCCTCTACCCCACCCCTATGGGCGACAGAGTATCATATGTAGAGTATGACTATCGAGGCTTCTACTCCATTGTACTCTGCGAGGTTAACGAACGAGAGCTAAAGGAGCTTAACAGGCTTAAGCTACCCTCGCCTACGGAGGTACATGGTCTAGCGTGGGACTCATCCACAAATGGACTCTACTTCATCGCTACCGATGACTCGGGAATGTGGATCGGCGAGGCTGATCTTGATCGAGGTGAGTATAGACAACTTAGAGATGGAGCATATATAACCATTAGCAACCTACGCGCAGGCAATGGGTCGCTCTACTTCAGCTCTATAGAGTCGGGTTATGACGAGATCCACCGTATTGACCTAGCGACAGGCAATGAGTATCGTATCTCGGAGTCTGAGTTTGGCTCATTCAGCCCCAGCGCAGCGCAGGATAGCACCCTATATGCCACCACCTACGACAGATATGGCTACCACCTCTCGCGACTTAAGGAGCAGGATTTAGAGCGGGTAGAGCCAGCCAATCTGCCAAAGAATATAGTCAATCCAGAGACCACAAAGTGGGATGTAGTAAATCTAGACACAGTGAGCTTCACCCCCGCCGACTCAATGGAGTCGCAGAGGGTCAACCGCAAGAGAAAGTACAACAAGGGGCTAAAGTTGATCGATATACATAGTTGGTACCCCTTCTCATTCTCCCCCTACAACTTCAACTACGAGAAGGTGCTGGAGATAACATGGGGAACGACACTACTCACGCAGAACCTATTATCAAACACCGATGGCTACTTCACCTATGGCTACTCAGCCTCTGAGGGGTCAACCGTCGAGGGTACTCTCAATAGCAATATCCTAGGGCTTGATCTGGCTATCTCGGGGATCTATGGAGGAGATCAGCTGAACTACCTCAATGGTAGCGCCTTTATCCTCGATGGCACAAGCGGCTATCTCTATCGCGATGAGCCATTCGATAAAAAGTACTACTCCGTAGGGTCATCGCTCTCGCTACCTCTGCTCTTCGATGGTGGCTACCACCTCAGAAGAGTTACACCGTGGGTGAGCTGGAGCTACAACAATGGTATGGTCACTGATTTTGAGAGGATCACAATCGACCCCAATAGTGGCGAAAAGGCAGTGGCTGTCAAGGAGGGTGTTCACGCCATGACCTTTGGGGCAAGCTACTCAGGGTGGGTACGTTCGGCACAGCGCGACTATCTCGCACCATTTAGCTACTCGTTGCTAGCAGCCTATACCCTATCACCCAACGATCGCTACTTCAAAGATTTAATAAGCCTATATGGCTCTATTACCACACGCACATTTATCCCCCAAAGTTATATCACGCTAGCTGCAAACTACCAAAACTCCGTTGGAGGAGAGAGGATCGAGGGTATGGAGGGTAGTCTCTTCCAATCGGTGAGACTGCTACCGACTGGATTCTCCTCATCGGAGATTATCAACAATAAATATCTAGCGGGATCATTCACCCTCTACACCCCTATATGGTCTCCCGAGGGTGGTATAGATGGATTTATCTACCTCAAACGTATTCGTATCGATGCCAGCTACTCAGCGGCACGCTTCAACGACTTCTACAACAACTCCTACTTTATAGACTCCTATGGAGGTGGTATAACACTCGATATGAACCTCTTCCGCATGCCCGATGCCTGCACTGTCGGGGTACGTTTCGGACTCTACAAACCAAGTGGTAGAGGTCCAGCATATCAATTTGGTGTAGATATGCCTTTTTAATAAATCTGAGAAGATTATCTGATTATTTATATTTTTTTTACTATCTTTACATCGTTAAACTAACTAAACAACTAACGATGAGAAGAATCAATCTACTATCGGCAATATCGGCAATCATGCTGCTATCGCCTATGAGTATGGCTGCAACTACGCCAGATGGATACCCCATCACACAACGAACAAAGATCGAAATCAACGACAATTGGCGCTTCAAACTAGGTGGAGCAGATGAGGCAAACTACACCACCTCGCTAGATGACTCTAAGTGGGAGAGTGTATCAATCCCACACACACTTAAACTAACATCGATAGATCTCGATGGTTGTCGGGATGACAAAAAACAGACTACATTCCACCGCGAAGTGGGTTGGTACAGACGCGATATAACCCCATCTAAGAGTTCTAAGAGGGTGGTTCTCGACTTCGAGGGTGTGCATCAAGTGACCACACTCTGGGTTAATGGACGCAAGGTTGGAGTACATGGTGTTGGAGGCTACACCCCATTCCAATTCGACATCACCCCCTATGTTAAACGCGGGGTGAAGAACCAGATCACCGTATTGGCAGACAATAGAGTAAGCCAAGTCGCACCCCCCGATCCGGGAATGTTCGACTATGTTAAGTTCAGCGGTCTATATAGAGATGTCTACTTAGTCGAGACCTCTCAGATGCATATCACCTCGAACCTAGAGTCGATGGAGAGCGGTGTGACAATCACCACCCCATCGGTCGACTATGTCAATGGCAATGCAACGATAGATATAAGGACAGAGATCCGCAACGAGAGCAAGAAGAGCGAGAGTGCAACCTTGATCCAGAGGGTCGTAGATGCAGAGGGCAATGTTGTTCTAAAGATGGAGCAGAATGCCACCATCCCTGCCGGAGGCTCACACCGCTTTGCGCAGATTGGCGGCATCGAGGATGATGTGAAGTTCTGGTCTCCAGACTCACCATACCTCTATATGGTCAATACCGTATTGGTTAACTCAGCAGGCGAGAAGATCGATGTTGTCGACAACCGGTTGGGACTACGCAAGATAGAGTACAACCACGAGAGAGGTTTCATCATCAACGGCAAGGAGACCGAGATCATCGGTTTCAACCGCCACCAGCACTACCCATATATCGGAGATGCACTACCCAACTCACTCCACTACCGCGATATGCTACAGTTCAAAGCCTTTGGTTTCAACTGTGTGCGTACGGCTCACTACCCTCAGGATGACGAACTCCTCAAGGCGTGTGATGAGTTAGGAATCTTGGTCTATGAAGAGGCTCCAACATGGATCTCTATATCGGATAAAAAGGAGTGGTTTGCCAACCTAGCCGATGCAGCTAGAGCGATGATCCGCAACCATAAGAACCACCCATCAGTATTTATCTGGGGTGCAGGAATCAACCACCGCGGACCCGTTCCCGAGGTTCAGTTTGTCATCAAGCAGGAGGATCCCACAAGGTTGACCGCCTCTCAGAGTAGCCGCTGGACAGGGTGGCAGACAAGTGGCTGGACAGACATCTTTGCAAATATGAACTACGGACCGGGGATCTGGGAACGAGAAGAGCCTCTCTTTGCAATGGAGGGAAAATCGGGACCTGAGGTGATAGCGCAGTATAAGCGCGATCCGATGATGCCGGGTATGATCTCATGGACTGCTCACGCCTACTACACATTCCACGACATTGGAAACTGGGAAAACCGCATGCGTTCGGGTAACCTCGATGGATTCCGCTATCCACGCCAAGAGCTTACACTCTGGTACCCCTCAGAGCTACTATCTACACCATATATACACATGGCTAACGACTGGACAGATGAGAGTCGTGAGCTAACTATCTATAGCAATGCTGACTATATTGAGATCTTCCAAGAGGGTGCTAAGAGCGGTAGATTCTACCCATCACAGAACCTAATATATAAGGGGCTTGATGCTGCACCATACATTATTAAAAACCTACCATACCGCAGCAATGAACTTGTTATCAAGGGGTATAGAGATGGTTTAGAGATCTTCACAAAGAGCTACTTCACACCAGAGAAAGCTACATCACTCAGACTCTTCGCTGATGACATGGGTATTGCAATGCGTGCCGATGGCAGCGATATTATGGTTGTTCATGCCGAGGTTGTCGATGCTAATGGAACACGATTGAGAGATTACGAGGGTGAGATCAGCTTCACTGTCGAGGGAGATGCTACTATCGTAGGAGATAAGAGTGATGCCCGTACCAATCCCGTTCCGGTAGCTCTAGGCAAGGGAAGTGCGCTTATTAAGAGCGGCACAAAGGCGGGTAAGATCACCGTCACAGCCTCTAGCACAAGGCTAAAGGGCGGCTCAGTGAGCTTCGAGAGTGTAGATCACTGCCGCGATATGGTGGCTGCAAACGCCTATCCAATCTACGATCGTGAGACGATGTTGGTCGATATGGGTGGCGATGGTCAGTTGGTACAATTCGGCTGGACGGCATGGAATGTTGCCGATCAACAGAATACACCAATATCAATCAAGCAGAATAAATTGGGCAACTATGCTGCGGGAGACACCCCAGCTATTGCCGATGTTGCGGAGATTGTTGATCCATCAACAGCTGGCGCATATACCCTTAGCATCAAACCCCGCGCTAAGGATGCAGTGTTGAGGTGGCTTGGAGAGATGAATGTTATCGGACGCGATGGCTTTGTCTATGGCGATGGAGTATTGGTAATTAGCAAGGATGGCTTTGACCTCTGCATCGAGGGGCTTACAGAGGGTGACTATAAGTTGAAGAGTTACCACCATGCTCCAGCATCAAACACCAATGATATGGACCCCAACCTAGAGAGGTTAACCAAAGAGAGGATACATACACTCCCCTACTCAAAATCGATTGAGGTATCTGTCAATGGCAAGGTTCAGGATTGCGGTGTTGTAGTTAGCAGCGGCAAATCGCAGCAGTATGGAGGGGCTGCAAACTCATTCGCTGAGTTCACAGTAGATGCTAAGTCAAAGGGCAAGGCAACGATCCACTTCAATAGCAAGGATCAGAATACCGGAATCTGGCTCAATGGATTTGAACTAGTTAGAGAGCTGTAATCACCGCCCGCCCTAAAGCCCCCGAATGTCATGCTGAGCGAAGCGAAGTATCTCGCAAGATGAGCGAAAGACCTTGCGAGATACTTCGCTTCGCTCAGCATGACAGGGGCGGGGGGATTGCAAAAGAGAATAGAGAGTAAGCTAATAACAAATTAAAAATAAAACTATGAACAAAACATTATTGATAGGTGCAGCAGCAAGTGCAGCTATACTATCAACAAGTTGCGCTGAGAACCAACCAACAAAGTGCGGTGAAAAACCCAATGTCATAGTGGTTCTTCTAGACGACCTCGGATCAAATGACGTTGGATTTAGAGGGAGCGTTGACATCATCACACCCAACATCGACCGAATAGCTAACGAGGGGGCAAACTGCACTGATGCCTATATCTCTGCACCATACTCTGGACCATCACGCTGCGGTCTTATGACTGGACGCTACCAGCAGCGCTTCGGTGCTGAGGCAAATGCAGACTCTGATCAGGCAGCATTGGATATGAAACAGGGAGTATTGGAGTCTGAAGTTCTTCTAGGCGAGTTGCTTAAGGAGAATGGCTATAAGACAGCAGCAATCGGAAAGTGGCACTTGGGTGACCACCCCGATCTCTGGCCCCAAAATCGCGGTTTCGACTACTTCTACGGCTTCTCAGGTGGTGGACATAACTTCTGGGGTGGTGCGAAGAATTTAGAGAAAAATCCATCGGCATTCGTTCAGGAGAATGGACGTATGATCCCCGCTAGCGAGACTACATATCTCACTGATGACTTCTCAAACAAAGCAGTTGAGTTTATCGACAAGAGCGCTAAGGATGGCGATCCATTCTTTGTCTACCTAGCATACAATGCTCCCCACGCACCACTTCAGGCACCACAGAAGTACCTCGATCGTACAGAGCATATCTACAACCAGTATCGCTCGGTATATGCCGCGATGATCTTGGCTGTTGACGATGGTGTAGGAGAGATCTGGGAGGCTCTAGAGCGCCACGGAATAGAGGATAATACAATGATTATCTTCCTTAGCGACAACGGAGGAGTGGGAATCAATGGACAGACATCAAACCTACCTCACCGCTCATTCAAGGGTAATATGTTCGATGGTGGTATCCACACCCCATTTGCATTCTACTGGAAGGGTGCTATACATCCGGGAACAGTCTACGATAAGACCATCTCATCTCTTGACATCTACGCTACCGTAGCTACAGCAGCAGGGGTAGATGTATCGAAGGTTAAGAATCCTCTTGATGGAGTTGATTTGATCCCATACCTATCGGGTAAAGATAAGGGCAACCCTCATACAACTCTCTTCTGGCGAGTAATTGGAGGCAAGGAGTATGCAGTTCGTAAGGGTGACTATAAACTTGTTAAGACATATTACGATGATAACCTCCAACTCTACAATGTTAAAGAGGATATGATCGAGAGAGTTAACATCGCTGCTGCAAACCCCGATATTGTTAAGGATATGGCAGCTGACTACAAGGCATGGAATGCACAGTTGATGACTCCTCGCTGGGCTGACGCTCACGAGAAGCACCAGCATATCGACCATGAGGAGTGGGCAAAATACCGTAAAAAAGCCTCTGGCGGTAGGTAGCCCCTTAGTTCGGTAAAAGCCGGGGGCT
>JBCQTG010000071.1:0-11037 GCA_047178765.1 Rikenellaceae bacterium
CTTGGAATATCATTTCTATGCTCTTTCTTAGAGGCTATTCTACTCTCAACATCCTCCTCGTATATTGCTATGAAGGAGCGTGAGGGTGCTCGTGGCATTAAGCTACTTAAAGAGCTTAAAACAAATATAGATCGACCAATCTCTGCTATATTGTCACTCAATACGGTAGCCCACACCATTGGTGCTGCTGGTGTGGGAGCAGAGGCGGTGAAGCTCTTTGGCGAGGCTTACTTTGGAATAATCTCGGCTGTGCTTACAATTTTGATTCTTGTCATTTCGGAGATTATCCCTAAGACTATCGGTGCGACATATTGGCGAGCATTTTCAATCCCTGCTGCACGTATAATAAGGGTGATGATATTTCTCTGCTATCCGCTCGTGTGTCTATCGGAGTTCATCACAAAACTCGTTGCAAATCCAAACAGGGAGAGTAGCGTAAGTCGAGAAGAGGTAATTGCAATGATTGATACCGGAGTTCAAGAGGGGGTGATTGAGAGTGATGAGAGCCGAATATTTCAGAATGTCGCAAAGCTCGATAGTGTTAAGGTTGGAGAGGTTATGACCCCTCATATCGTAACACAAATCGCTGGAGCTGAGATGACGCTCAGAGAGTTCTATCAAGTGGAGGATTACAAGCCCTACTCACGAGTGCCAATATATGAGAATGATCGAGAGATTATTGTCGGTTACGTAATACTCAAAGATCTGTTAGAGATGGTTGCCGACGATAAATTTGAGATAAAAGTTCGAGATATTATGCGCCCTATAATTGCCGTTAACCTCTCCGACTCGCTATCGAGTGTGTGGGAGCGGATGCTCCAAGAGCGAGAGCATATATGCCTTGTAACGGACGATTATGGTTCGTTTGAGGGTATTGTCACCATGGAGGATATAGTTGAGTCGATATTGGGACTTGAGATTATCGACGAGCGAGATACAACTATAGATATGCAGCAACTTGCACGAGAGAAGTGGCACGCACGAGCTGTGAAGTACAAGAACTTCATTACAAAATAGATGATAGCATAGCTCACTTCACCCCACCCCGATACTCCGATGGCGAGACCCCCATCTTGCGGTGGAAGAATTGGCGGAGTGTCGATTGGTCGGGGAAGTGTAGTTGCTCGGCTATCTGTTGAATTGTTAACGAGGTGGTGAGCAGTAGCTTCTTTATCGTTGCAATAACGAAGCCATCTAATATCTGTTTGGGGCTTATATTGGTCGAGTTCTGAATGATGTTATATAGGTGGCGTTTGCTGATATTCAGCCTCTTAGCGTAGAAATCCATATTACGCTCCGAGGTGTGATGTGTCGAGCAGAGGTAGTAGAAGTGATCTACAACCGAGCTGTAATTAACTGATATTGGTGTGGTACTCTCTTGGGTGAGAGTGCCACACTTTAGCAATCTATTGTAGAGCGACAGGATATAACTCACCGCTGTATGGAGCGCAATTTGGCGGCTGTACTGCATCTGAAAGTCTGCGTATATATTGCATAGCTGTTGGAAATATAGCCCCAAAATATCGTCCTCCGATACCCCCTCTATGAGTGAGTTATTATTCTCAAATACGCTCCACCCACTATTGTCGATATATGGATATAGCTCCGTTGCAAAGTCGAGATCCATTCGGCACTCGATATACTCAAAATCCTCAGTAGCCACGCAAATTCGATACATCGACGACTCATACAAAGAGATGTGCGACCCTGCTGCAAAGGTGAGTAGCGACCCATCACGATCAACCGTTGCCGATCCTCTCACACACCTCAACATCGAGATTGAACCGATGAAGATATATCCCGTAGGTAGCCCCATCGACTTATGCCTAATAATCTGAAATCCACATCTATTCTGCTCCATAGTTACAAATATAATTGCTTTGCACGAATTACACAATAATACACCATATTTAATTCATATAGGAAATGATAAATCTGTTATCTTTGCACCAGAAATATTTTACATTTATGACACACAGAGACAGCATAGATTGGAGCAGAGCCGACATCGGAAAACTATACCTTAAGATACTTATACCTACGCTATTGAGTATGGTGTCGGGAATCCTTGTGACCATTGCCGATGGCTTTTTTGTGGGTCGTTATGTGGGTAGTGATGCCTTGGCAGCGGTGAATATCTCCGCCCCGCTGTTCCTGTTCTCGACCGCCTTTGCGCTGATGTTTGGTGTGGGGTGTTCGGTGGTTGCTTCGGTTCATCTATCAAAGGGAAAGGTTAAAGCGGCAAATATCAACGTCACGCAGGCGGTGGTTGTATCGAGCCTCTTGTTTAGCGTCATATCGGGATACATCTTTTTTAATAGTGAGAGCGTGGCGGTGATGCTTGGTGCAACGGAGAGGTTGCTGCCTATGGTTGAGACCTATGTTAGGATATTGTCGCTCTCGATGGTATTCTATATGTTGGAGAATATCGGACTCTTTGTCATTCGATTGGATGGCTCGCCAAATATTGCGATGTGGTGCGTTATGTTCCCCTCGATATTGAATATCGTGGGTGACTATATCCTTGTTGCTCACTACGATATGGGTATTCGTGGAGCTGTTATCGCCACTTCGGGAAGTATCATCATAGCGGGTGTTATGGTGCTGGTATATATGTTATTCTTCTCGAAAACGTTGAAACTATATCGCCTAAAGTTGTCGATCAAGAGCCTCCTGCTCACCTGCCGAAATATCGGTTATATGGTGCGGCTCGGATCGGCAGCATTCTTGGGTGAGATGGCTATTGCGGTGATGATGTTTGTGGGTAACTATATCTTTTTGAAGCACTATGGCGAGGATGGAATCGCTGCGTATAGCATCATCTGCTACTACTTCCCGATTATCTTTATGGTCAATAACGCCATCTCGCAGTCGGCACAGCCGATCATCAGCTACAACTATGGTGCAGGGCTGATGGATAGAGTCCGCAAGAGTTTCCGATTAACGATTGTCTACGGAGTGGGATTTGCAACGGTGATAACGGCTGCGGTGATGCTCTTTGCACCTCAGATGGTAGGGTTCTTCTTGGATAGTAGCTACCCAGCCTACGATATTGCATCGTATGGTATGCCGCTCTTTGCCACGGGATATATCTTTTTTGCTCTAAATATGATGTTTATGGGTTACTATCAGTCGATTGAGGATTACAAGATCGCAAATGTCATCTCGGTGCTGAGAGGGTATGTATTATTGATTGCCCTCTTTCTTGCGATGCCAGCGGTGTTTGGCAAGGTCGGTATCTGGTTGGCAGTTCCTACGGCTGAGGTGATAACATTTTTAGCTATTATATTTTGGTATAAAAGACAAAAATGACTAAATTTACAACAATTATGACACGACGTAAAAACATATCGACCATTAATGATGCTCTATTCCCATTCTGTTGGGAGTTGTACCTCGCTGCATTTCCAAAGAATGAGCGCAGAGATCTCGATTATCACACTGAAACAATGAGTAAGAGAGAGTTTCATTGCGATGTGGTACTTGACTCTGATACTCCAATCGGAATACTCTTTTGGTGGGATTTGAGTGAGTTTACATTTGTGGAACATCTCGCCACAATACCTGCTGTAAGGGGTAAAGGTTATGGCAATCAAATTCTTAGTGATCTTATCTCGTGTAGCAAAAAACCGATACTTTTAGAGGTAGAACACCCCGAAGATGAAATCTCTCGTAGGCGAATTGGCTTCTACGAGCGTATGGGATTTGTACTTAACGACCACCCATACCGCCACCCATCGTATCAGCAGATCGAGGGTGAATTTGTTGATTTGATGGTGATGACATATCCTAACTCTATAACAGAGTGCGAATTGGAGTCTTTTATATCTAAAGAGTTCCCTGTTATCCACTTTAGCAATTTCAAACAATAACATAATGAGACACACAAATCAAGAGCCTGAGATTGTCGATAAGCTAAAGATTGAAATGGAGAGGTTGGTTACAAATAGTGCTTTCAAGGCATTCTTAAAGAATAATTAAATTAACAAAAAACAACTAATAACTATGAAAAAGAACCTATTAATAGCCGCTGCTGCAGCGATCTCTTTTGCGGCTTGCTCTTCATCAAACAATGAGGAGTACACCGCCGATTGGAGTTCACTTAGTCGCCACGAGATACCACAATGGCTGATGGATGCAAAGTTCGGAATCTACTCACATTGGGGCATTGAGTCTGTTTTGGAGAACTACCGTGATGCCGAGCAAAAACCTACAACGATGGAGGCATTCGAGTTGTGGACGGGCGATAAATTCAATGCTGCTGAGTGGGCGCAGCTCTTCAAAGATGCTGGTGCGCAGTTCGCCGGACCAGTAGCACAACACTGCACGGGCTGCGTCAATTGGGACTCAGATATTACCGATTGGAATTCGACACAGAGAGGACCAAAGGTCGATATATTAGGTGAGCTAGCACGTGAAATCCGCAAGCGAGACATGAAACTTATGGCATCATTCCACGGCTCACATGCTACGTGGGTGTGGGGACAACGCTCGAAGAGTGATCGCACATATTGCCAGCCTGCAATGAGACAAGATAGCATCGTGCGTGATGATATTAGCTGGATGGATGGTATTCGGGATCGCATCTCTGAGGCTTCGGCTAAGTATGAATTGGATATGGTGTGGTTCGATGTTGGCTACGGAAAGACCATCGGCGGCGATATGAGGGGATATGTCAAACAGGGTAAGTTTATACCTGATGGAGACAAAACACCTGTCGGTGGACTCACCGAGGAGATCAAGGCAGAGATACTTGCTAACCACTACAACAACGGTTTGAAGAGTGGACGTGAGGTGGAGGCTGTATATAAGTCATACGATATTCCACACAATATCGCTATGCGTGACATTGAGAATGGCAATCTTGATGGGGCGCAGTATGATCCATGGATGACCGATATTAATATGATAATGCAGCACCCTCGATATTGGACAGGGTGGTTCTACAATGATGAGTCTCCGATAAAGGATGCCAATATGTTGGTCGATATGTTGATTGATGTCACCTCTAAGAATGGTCGTATGTTGCTCAATGCACCTCCTCAGGCTGATGGCTCTTTTGCTGAGAGGGTCAAAAAAGAGTTGCTAGCTATTGGAGATTGGTTAAAAGTGAATGGTGAGGGTATCTATGGCTCTACACCGTGGTCGTTTTATGGTGAGGGACCTACCTACATCAAATACCCGGGACACCACGGTCAAGGAAAGAATAGAGGTAGAGATATAGCGAAGTTCACATCGGAGGATCTGCGTTACACCTCAAAGGGTCGCAATATCTACGCCTTTGTATTGGCTAAGCCAGCTGATAGGGTAAGCACCTTTGCCGCACTAGGCTCTAAGTATATGCTCTATCCAGATGAGATCAAGGGTGTCGAGCTATTGGGCAGCAACAAGAGTATTGAGTGGAGTCACACTCCCGAGGGTTTGAGAGTTACTCTTCCAACAGGGACACCTGACAGTTTTGCATATTGTTATAAAATAATTAGATAAGAGAGATGAAGAGATTAATAATATCACTATTTACAGCTGCGACTTTTATATCATGCAGCTCGTATACAGATGGTGTAATGGTTGAGTCGTTCACCAACGCTAAGCCCGATTCACACGGCATCGTTAGGCAGGAGCAACTAAAGGTGAGAGACTTTGAGGATGTCTCGTTCTTCGCCTCTAGCTGGTGGCCCGGAGGAGGTAATAGGCTCTACCCTCGAAATGGCGGTGCAGGAGATCTTGCAAATGGTTTTACTGGAGGAACAATGATCGTCCTGAAACACTCTGACCGTGATTACACCTGTTACCTAGCGGGTGTAAACGATGATATATTCTCATGGTTCAGCACCGAGGATGGCACTAGCTTTACACTTAACACAGGTACATTGGGTAATAAGCCATATAGCGGTGAGAACAAAATCCTATACACCGTAGCTGAAGATTCATCGCTCTATGGCGCAATCAAAAGGGCTTGGGGAGCGCACAAAGAGAGTGAATATAACTCCACCATATTTAAATTTAGAGATGATAAGGAGTATCCCGAATATTTCAAATACTTAGGTTGGTGTTCATGGGAGGGCTTCAAACGTAATATCACCGCCCAGAAGTTGATTGACGTAGCCCACAAGATCGAGGCTACAGATATTCCTGTACGCTATATGCTCATTGACGATGGTCACCAGCAACAGCATGAGGGTGATCCGTGGGACTACAACACCATTACCCGTTTTGGAGCGATGGATAATATCTTCCCTAATGGTTATGAGGAGCTACTTAACTATCGCCGCGAAGATAAGATCAAGTGGATGGGGTTATGGCTTGCGGGGCTTGGTGGACGAGATGGAATCTACCCTGAGAACACCCTTCCACAAGAGGTGCAGGATGAACTTGTGATGACCCATATGAAGGCACTTCTTCCCAACGGTTCACTCAAAAGTGCCGAGACCTTCTACGATGCCTATATAGGTGAGCATATCATCCAGCCGGGTTGGGACTTCTCGAAGATCGATTTCCAATCTCGCACCTTGACACACTATGCAGGTGGAGAGGCTGCTAACTACCCAATAAAAAACAACGAGGGGGCTTTTGCGAATCCATTTCTAGCAGCATCTAATATGGCTATTGCCCTTGAAAAGAGCCTTGCAGATGGTCGCAAAGGGGTTATCAACTGTAATGCGTTGGCGACTTTCGCACTCTTTAATCTCAACAACTCAGTTGTTAATCGTTGCTCAGAGGATTATTGGGTCTATGACAAGGGGCGCGCTCGCAACCACCTCCATAACTCATATGCGACCATTCCATTCATGGGGCAGGTGGTGTGGGGTGACCACGATATGTTCCACTCTTGCGACTCTATATCGGGGCGTATGATGGCTATCTCGAAGGCTATCTCGGGAGGACCAGTCTACTTATCAGATATGCCAGATCACTTTGTTGGAGATGTTATCAAACCACTATGTTACAGCGATGGTGAGTTGCTACGTCCACTAGCGCCAGCAGCCCCTACAGAGGAGTCCTTCTTCACAAATGCACAGACCGAGGCTAAGATATATACAGCCTTTGCACCACTAAAGAATCGTTCGGTGGCGGTGGCTGCATATAACCTATATGCAAAGATTGATTGGAATGATGCGTTCTACAATGCGCTACTCAAAAACCGTATCCCCGAGGAGGTCGTAGAGGCACTTAAGAGCTATGGTGTAACCTCAATGCGCAATAACGATGAGTATGAGGTATTCTTAAAGGAGTTTGGGGTAAAATATCCTAAACTCAAAAAGTATATGAGAAGTGTAAAAAGTGTGATGTTTGATGTTGCAGGGTCGGCAAAAGCTAGCTCTACAATCACTGCTGATATATACAGAGATGCACCCGCTATGATGCAAAATGGTGAGGCTAGCTGGGAGATACCCACCGAGGGAGTTCTATGCTATGATTGGAATAGGCGTAAGGCAGCTGTCTTGGGCGATGGTTATCACTTCACAATCGATGGATTTGGAGATGAATTATATATGTTAGTACCGATCGAGAATGGCTGGGGTATCATTGGTGATGCTACAAAATACCTATCACCAGCGGGTTATACACTCATATCAAGTAGCGAGGATCAAATCATAGTCGATATGCGTGAGGGTGGAGAGCTTATTGTATGGAATGCTAGCGCAAAAGAGCTTAAAGCAAATGGCTCAAAGGTGACTAGCCTCGGCGATAACCTATGGCAGATCGATGTCGAACCAACAACCGAGAGGGTGGTAATCAATTAAATGGATCTCCTAATTTTACCCAGAGAATAAGTTGAAATCCAACCAGCCCATCTTCAAAAAATAGAAGATTGCTTTAAAAATATCTCTCAAGGAGTGTTTCCGTTTGCGGAAGTCACCAATTATTGTATCGGTTATCAGTCAAGTTTGTTGGATAATTCCTTGCCATCCTTTATAAGTGTAGAGACCATAAAGACACAAAAAAAATTAGCAATTAAATAACTGGCAACCAGTATTTAAACCATTAAGAATCTGTTTAAGTTTTTCTGCTTAAACAGATTCTTAGGTTCATATATTAGATTAGACTCCACTATACGATGAGAATCCGCCATCAATAGGTAGTACGACACCCGTAATAAACGATGCCGCATCAGAACACAAAAACTGTATAGCACCATTGAGCTCATTTATATCCCCAAAACGCCCCATCGGTGTCTTTGCTAGAACCTGCTCACTTCGCTTAGTGAGTGATCCATCTGGATTTATTAGCACAGCTCTATTCTGATCTCCAATAAAAAAGCCCGGAGCAATTGCATTGACACGAACTTTATCTCCAAATTTCATTGCCATCTCCATTGCCATCCATTGTGTGAAATTACTCACTGCTGTTTTCGCCGCAGAGTAGCCAGCTACGCGAGTAATCGCAGAGAAGGCAGCCATTGATGATATATTAATTATAGAGCCGTATCCTTGATCTGCTATCACCTTCCCAAAGATTAACGATGGATATACGGTTCCATTCAGATTAAGACTAACAACATTATCCCAATTTTCAATCTTCATATCGAAAATTGTCTGTTGCTCAGTAAGTGTTGCACCGGGCATATTTCCTCCAGCTACATTCACCAATATATCAATACCTCCAAATTTCTCAACAATCATCCTTGAGACATCGGCTAGATTCTCTGCATCCAACACATTACCAACAACACCCATTACCTCACCTCCTAGTTTTTCGAGCTGTTTAACACATGCGCTCAAAGACTCTTCCCTAATATCAACAGCTACTACCCTTGCCCCATGAGTAATGAAATGTCTAGCAATGCTGCCTCCTAAAACTCCACCTGCTCCAGTGATTACTGCAACCTTCTTATCTATACTAAATAAACTATTCATATCTTATACATTATTAAATCATATCTCTATATATCTCATCCTTAACAACTGCCATTGCTCCATCGATTTGTCCCAACGCTAACATTCGCCCATGAAAAGCGTAACCAGCATTATACCCTTTATTCTCATCACCAAGCATCATCCTCCCATGATCTACACGCATAGGTAGAGTTTGATTCTCTCGCTCGAAAATACGAATTAAATCTATCAAATGTCCTCTACCCTCAAGATGAGAAGACTCAACAAAGTCCCCATTGTCAAGGATATTAGTGCTTCGCAAGTGAACAAAATGGGTTCGTGATGCAAATTTTTCAGCTAAAGCAACCACATCATTATGCGCTCCTGCACTTAATGAACCTGCGCAAAATGTTAACCCGTTACAATGATTGTCTACAGACGTTAGTATCCATTCAATATCTTGTTCATTTGTCACAATACGAGGTAGCCCTAATAACGCAAATGGCGGATCATCAGGATGAACACACATTTTTATCCCATACTCTTCACACACGGGCATAATACGCTGAAGAAAATATTTCATATTGTCTCGCAAAATAGATCTGTCAATATCGTCATACAACGCAAGTAACTCTTTGAATTTTGATACTGGATCAAGATCTTGTTCCGAGATATTTCCATTCACAAAACCCTGAGTTTTAACAATGATCGTATCGACCAAACGATCCTTATCCTCCTGAGTAAAACTCGACGCTACTCTTTCCACGGCATCTAACTCCTGCTTGCTATAATCTTTTCCTGCATTTTTTCGTTTAAGTATCTTAAGATCAAAATATGCGAAATCAATTCTACTGAAATATAGCGATGATGTACCGTCATCAAATGGGTGGTCAAGTGTAGTTCTAACCCAATCAATAACAGGCATAAAATTATAACATATAGTTTTAACCCCACACTCCCCTAAATTGCGTAGACTCACAATGTAATTATCTATTAGTTGATCTCGCTGCTTACCGCCATATTTTATCGCCTCCGATACAGGAAGACTCTCAACAACAGACCAAATAAGTCCAGACTCTTCAATGAATTTTTTACGTTTCAATATCTCATTACAACTCCACACCTCCCCATTAGGAATGTGATGTAAT
This sequence comes from Rikenellaceae bacterium, assembly GCA_047178765.1. Taxonomy (GTDB): domain Bacteria; phylum Bacteroidota; class Bacteroidia; order Bacteroidales; family Rikenellaceae; genus Alistipes. The sequence goes on from JBCQTG010000071.1 coordinate 9,965, forward strand.
GATGTTACAATTCCCTCAACTCCAATTTGCCGTAGCATAGAGAGCGTTATTTTATCATTTTCGCCAAACCAGCGCCATGTCTTTTGCATACCATAATGATTATTGTTAAACCTAATAAACGATATAAAATTAGAGTTATAAAGTGCTAAAAGAGTTTGTTGATGTCACAACAGTTTATATAATACGTTACATCGAATACATATATTGTATTAGTTTCAACATAATCTAAGAATATGGCGATTTTGTGAGTTTCAGGTTGTGAATTGCTTTCAAAATTGTATCTTTGCTCATTGAAATACAGCGAGATGTGCGGACAGATCAGCAGTAACCTTGTTGTGAATTGCTTTCAAAATTGTATCTTTGCTCATTGAAATACAGCAATTCATTGATAATCCCAAGGATTACTCAGGTTGTGAATTGCTTTCAAAATTGTATCTTTGCTCATTGAAATACAGCATTATACTTTTGTTGTAACAACAGCACTAAGTTGTGAATTGCTTTCAAAATTGTATCTTTGCTCATTGAAATACAGCAGATGTGCGGACAGATCAGCAGTAATTATGTTGTGAATTGCTTTCAAAATTGTATCTTTGCTCATTGAAATACAGCTTCATGCACCTTTTGAACGAACGAAACAAAGTTGTGAATTGCTTTCAAAATTGTATCTTTGCTCATTGAAATACAGCTCTTGTATGTACATCCCGATGTCGTCACAGGTTGTGAATTGCTTTCAAAATTGTATCTTTGCTCATTGAAATACAGCCGACTCAGATGAAGCATCGTCACCATCGAAGTTGTGAATTGCTTTCAAAATTGTATCTTTGCTCATTGAAATACAGCGTTATTCGAGGCTCTTCAACGTGGATTGTGTTGTGAATTGCTTTCAAAATTGTATCTTTGCTCATTGAAATACAGCCAGGCAGCTATCAAGATGATGCAGACCCTTGTTGTGAATTGCTTTCAAAATTGTATCTTTAGACAGTGTTTTTCATACTTATACACTAAATCTTTGTAACGATATAAAATACAGCGCATTACAGAGATACGCATAGACGGGGTTTGGCGATTATTTA
>JBCQTG010000072.1:0-10919 GCA_047178765.1 Rikenellaceae bacterium
TCTACTCAACCCCCGAGAGGATAGCCACCTCGATGGGGACAAAGTGGTTGTATAACCTTATCACAACCCTCTGGACGATGCTTGAGAGGGAGAGCATCCCCGACCCCCTCCCCCAATATCTTAGGGAGAGTTACAATCTAATCTCGCTGCGTGAAGCACTCTTTAACGTCCATTTCCCACAGTCAAATGAGCTGCTAGCAGCGGCACAGTTCAGATTAAAGTTCGAGGATCTACTACCCCACCAGCTCTATCTGCAACAGATCAGAGCAGATAGACACGCTCGATTAGAGGGGTTTGTATTTAACCGTGTAGGTGATTGCTTCAATAACTTCTATCAAAATCTTAATTTCCCCCTTACAGGCGCGCAGAAGAGGGTAATCAAGGAGATTCGCCAAGATACAACGAGTGGCTATCAGATGAATAGGCTATTGCAGGGCGATGTGGGTAGTGGCAAGACTGTAGTTGCATTAGCTGCAATGCTGCTAGCTGTAGACAACGGTTTGCAGTCGACAATCATGGCACCAACAGAGATCCTCGCACGCCAACACTACGCCTCGATGGTGCGAATGACTGCGGGGCTGAATCTACGTATAGCCATCCTCACCGGCTCCTCAGGGAGCAAGGAGAGGCGCGAGGCGGTTGAGGGTGCAGCATCGGGCGATATAGATATATTGGTCGGCACACATGCACTTATCGAGGATCCCGTGCAGTTCAAAGCACTAGGCTTTGCCATTATAGATGAGCAGCACCGCTTTGGCGTTGAACAGCGCGCAAGGCTATGGAATAAGAGAGATGTGAAACCACATATATTGGTTATGACCGCCACCCCTATTCCGCGAACTCTGGCAATGACCCTCTACGGTGATCTCGATGTCTCGATCATCGATGAGCTACCAGCAGGACGTAAACCAATAATCACTAGCCGCCGAACCAATGCCAGCCGACTACGAGTATTTGGCTTTATGCGCGAACAGATCGCTGCGGGACGTCAGATATATGTTGTCTATCCTCTTATCAGCGAGTCGGAGAGTATGGATTACCACAACCTCACCGAGGGTTTCGAGGAGCTGTCACGTAACTTCCCCCTACCAAAGTATCAGATAGCAATCTGCCACGGTAAGATGAAACCAGCGGATAAGGATGAGCAGATGCGACGCTTCAAAGATGGCGAGGCGCATATCATGGTTGCCACCTCGGTTATCGAGGTTGGTGTCGATGTACCCAATGCAACATTAATAATCATTGAGTCGGCAGAGCGATTCGGCTTGGCACAGCTGCATCAGCTTCGCGGACGCGTTGGTCGCTCCGACCTACAATCCTACTGCATACTAATGTCGGGAGATAAGCTCTCAACCACCTCACGTAAGAGGTTGGAGTTTATGGTTGAGACTAATGATGGCTTCCGCCTATCGGAGTTTGATCTGAAATTGCGTGGAGCTGGGGATATTAATGGGACACAACAGAGTGGCGAGTCGCTGAACCTACGAGTCGCCAACCCTACCCGCGATATTGAGATTCTGAGTCTAGTTAGAGAGGTGGCAGAGAAGATCGCCACAACCGATAGAGAACTCACACACCCACAAAATGCACCTCTTCGACTACTAGTTGGACGAGTTAAACAAGGGGGTGAACACGATTTTTCAACTATTTCATAGGTAAATTGTAATTTTTGCCCTATTTTTTTTCACATTCTAAGAAATATAATTATATTTGCATTTAGTATGCACAGCATGAGATAATTATTCAACCGTTAGTAAAAAAGTAAAATTAAATATAAGAACAAAAAATGGAAAACAACAAGAACGTCGCAGAGGGACAAAAAACAATGATGGGCTATCGCATCGTGATCGGTGTGTTGACTGTGGTTTTGGTGGCTGTTTCAGTACTATACTACAGCATTCACAAGCAGCAGCAGGATGAGTATGCTCTACTAGATGCTGAGCGTACAACACTTGAGGCTAACCTTAAAGCACTAAACTCAGACTACAACAAACTTAAGTCAGAGAATGCACAGTTGAGCCTAAATCTTGAGTCAGAGCGTCTACGCGTAGATTCACTTACATCTGCTCTTCAGCAAGAGCGTTCACTTAACTACGCTAAGTTGCGTAAGTATGAGCGTGAGTTGAGTTCACTTCGTGCCGTAATGAAGGACTATCAGGCACAGATCGACTCATTGAACAAACTTAACCGTGAGCTTATCGATCAGAACGTAGTATATAAGAAGAAGGTTGCTTCGAGCGAGTTGCGTGCAGAGCAGGCAGAGACAGAGGCAAAGAAGCTAAACTCACAGGTTGAGCTAGGATCAAAACTTGTAGCACAGCAGATTGAGATCACAGCTGTAAACAGCAAGGGTCGCGAGCAGTCACGTGTAAAGAAGGCAGCTAAGTTGAGCGTTGACTTCGCATTGGCAGCAAACAAACTAGCAAAGAAGGGTAACGTAACTATCTATACTCAGGTAACTTCACCTGACGGTTATGTAATCTCTACACAGAGCCTACCATCAATCAACGTTAAAGGCGAGAAGGTAACCTACTCAGCATCACGTAAGGTAGATTACAACAACGAGGCACTTAACGTAAGTATCTTCGTTGATGGCGAGGGATTCGAGGCTGGTCTATACAAGGTTAAGATCTACACAGACAGCGATCTAATCGGCTCTTCAGAGGTAACAATGCTCTAGCCATTCTCCCCCAATGAATGGGGAGGGAAAGGATGGAGAGGATATTATAAAGAGCGGGGAGGCTATCAGAGTGATGGTCTCCCCACTCTTTTTTATGGCTTTACTAACCCAAAACGATAAAGAGATGAGGTGGTTTGATGACATGGATTATATGCACCCCAAACCCACGGGAGAGGTCACAGAGTCGATGAGTAATCTGCTACGTCGGGGAGCAAAAGAGTACCGATGTGGAGAGTACCTCCATGCACTGGACCCAATTAGCTACACAAAGATCTTAGAGGAGTTGGAGAGCGAGAGGCTAGAGCGCAAAGCTAAGGAGGTTACCGATCTGGTCTCCCATCGTCGGATGAACTGGAATAAGGTGATGCTGATGCAGCTTCTACGATCGCTCAGTGACAGGTTAAATAAGATGAACTACATTGAGTTGGGTTTTATGATTAACGACACTACCCTTGAGCATGAGCGTGAGTCGCTGTTTAACCTAGAGACGCTACTCATCTACCCCTCAGGTCTGCTGGACAAACTACCCAACGATGATTATGTAGAGTCTGTACGTCAAAATGGCGAGCGTCTCTACCGTCGATATAACCTTGAGCTTATGTCTCCGATAAGGTGGTCCGCTGTATCACCATCGATACACCCTCTTCTGCGTCTATCTCAGGTAGCCCATCTCTATCATCGCAATGAGCTGCTGTTCAATACTATTATCAATTGTCGTAACCGAGTCGATGTGCTTAATCTCTTTAAAGATATATATAGTTCAGAGGAGTGGTGTCGATACTTTAATTTGAAGCAGACAAGTGTCGGTGTGATAAAGAGTGATCTTGTAGCTATCAATCTCGTAGTCACAATGCTCTACTCATATGGCTACTACTTCAATAACGATGAGATGATTAGCTCAGCGATAGCTCTTTTAGAGTCGCTCCCAGCAGAGTCAAATGGATATATAAATAATTGGCGTAAAAAGGGGTTACTACCGCACAACGCCTTTGACACACAGGCACTCATACAGCTGAGTGATGAATATTGTCTCCGCGGACGATGTAACCACTGCCCTGTTGCGCGACATATCTGCTCAGAGAGCAGCATCTTGGGTCAACTACCCCACTTTTTTGACACAAAAGTTTAACCTTATAGCAGATGAAGATGAAAAAGGTATATATCCCCACTATCGGTGAGGAGCGAGCAAACGCCATATCGCACGGAGCTATGGCAGCCATAGTGCTGCTGCTTATCCCCTTTGGCTCAGTATTGAGCTATCTTCAGGGAGGCGCAGTGATGAGCCTATCTGTATCTATCTATATGATCTCTATCTTCGCTATGACCCTTGTCTCGACGCTCTACCACTCTATGGGTCGCGACACGCGAGATAAAGAGGTTCTCCATGTTCTAGATCATATCTTCATCTATGTCGCTATTGCGGGGAGCTACACACCCGTTGCGCTGTCTGTCATTGGGGGTTGGCGCGGCATCTCCATCACCATTCTGCAATGGGTGATGGTTGTTGTTGGGGTACTCTATAAGACGATGTGTCGCCGCTCTATTCCGGCGCTGAGCTTAACTATCTACCTCACTATGGGGTGGTCCGTTGTTATCTACCTACCCGAATTGATTAGGAATGGTAGCTCTACCCTACTCACGCTGATCGTTGCAGGGGGTCTCTTCTACACAGTGGGGGCAGTCATCTACGCACGCAAAGGGTTCAAATACCACCATCTAGTGTGGCATCTAATGATAAACATTGCGCTTCTGCTTCATCTCACTGCAATACTGCTCTATATATAACTAGTTATTTCGCTGGATTTTAATCATCTCGAAGATACGATTCCCTATCGGAGCGTATTTCTTCCATGCTGAGTGCTTAACGGAGTAGATATACTCATTGTCACTGGTGTAGAGCGTTATCTGAGGGTTTGACTCTAGGTTGTAGAGGCTGAATAGTGGCTCTGCCTGTGTATTTAGGGAGTATCTATGTAGCCACTGCTTACCCTTTGGCTCTACGAAAAGGCGCTCTAGCTCACCCTTTAGCTTTATATTCTCCGACTCTATAGCGATTGATTTTAGCTTTAATACAGAGTCGTTGACTACGGTTATGTTCAACGCTATTGAGTCATTCACCGAGTTGTATGTAATGTCATACGCGAGGTCGTCTCCGTCGCTGGATTGGAATAGCTCCTGCGGATATAGATGGTATAGCGTACCGTTGTCAACTATTTTAGAGACATAATAATTCTTGACGCTCTGCCCAAAAAGTGTTAGGGAGAGCGTCAAGAATATAAATAGAAGTGTGGACCTCAACGAGAGGTTACTTACCATAAACAACAGTTGTATAAGTGTTGATTATTCCCAATAGAGAGGTTGAGTGGTAATCCACGTGGTGGATAGTAGTGATACCGCCATTCTTAGCAGCAGCCTCGATGCTTGCGTCACCCGCAGCATATAGACCTACATAACCCTTCGCAGTAGCCGTACCCACCTTTGAAGATCCAGTGTTTGAAGTAACCGCTAAACCATCCTTCACATTCATGTAAAAAGCGCCACCAAGTGGAGTCTTTACCGATGCACAGCTTGTAACTACCGCAGCTACAAATGCCATGCTTGCCAAAACTAGAAAACTTTTCTTCATTGTTTTTAATGTTTTAAATTTATTTTTCGATTTGCTGGAGCTTCACGAGATTGCACGCTCTCGCCCCGGCTCTCGCCCCCCCCCAGCGTTGTAAATCATATGCAATATATGAATAATAATGTAAAAAGACAAATTTTTTTGTGTAAATATAGGCACTAATGATATAATTTTTCATGTTGCCACCGCTGCTAGAGGGTGTGGTCACTCCTCTCTACCCTCTCCTCTCTCTTGGTTTGTCATGCTGAGTAGTTACGTTATATATAAAACAGTTGAGGGATGGTCCTATTGACCACCCCTCAAACCTCAGGATATTAATATTTATTTTCTACGATAATTACTCAGTAACAACTATAGCAACTTGAGCCGAACCTGACTTCCATGGAGAAGATACCGTAACAGTGATGTAGAATGTATCAAGTTCGCTAATATCAGTACCATCATAAGTAAGTGTACCATAATTCGCATCAAGAGAGAATCCACTTGGCAATTCATCACATGTAAAGGTAGTAGTAAGGTCATAACACAATCCAGATGTTCTACCAGAAAGGTAAGACAAGCTCTGATAGAAGTCTGCATCCTCCTCCTGAATGTAAGTGAATACATCATTAAGATCAGTAGACTTAAGATCACGGTTGTCATTCAAAACAACGTAGTTAGATACAAACCTATATGCACTCACACCATTAGTGAACTGGATAGAAGTTACATCAGGAGTCTCAGTGATTGGCTGATTCTCAAGAACGAATGTAAGCTCAGGATAGTCGATAAGAACAGTAGCATCGATCTCACCATCCAAAAGTGCTGTCACTCTAATCTTAAGATCCTCATCCTCATCAATGTAAGATGTAATAGTTGTACTACCATCAGCAGTTTCAACCGTTGAATCACCTGTAGTCTTAGTGAAAGAATAGCTTACATAAGGATAAGTTGTACTTGTAGGAGCATTAGCTGTACCAGTGTGTGTAATATTCCTATCACTAGAATCAGCAACAACGTCATAGAGAACATATGAAGGAACCTTAAATCCATAAGGATTCTCGTGGTTCAACCAACCATTCACCTCTTTGTTATAGTCGTCCTCGCTAGTGTAGTAGTAACCAGTAAGTGAGAACTTACCCTCATTTACTACATTGATCTTAGATAGAACATTCGTGAAGTTAACCTGAAGAGTTAGATCATAAGTAAATGATGACTGAGGTGCGCCCTCCCATGGGTACAATGTGTTACCATAGTATGTCCAAGAAGCCTCTGGTTTTGAACCATCACTATTCTGAACAGACAAGATCTCAGAACAATCAATGTAGATATTAGATACATTGATAGTATTCTCATCAAGATAAGCAAAACTCAACTTGCCCTCAGAAGCAGCATCTTCAGTTAGAGCGGCTGAATATTCTATCGTTGGCTTGCTGTTACGAAGCTGAGCAACCTCCATCTGACTTGTTGCCGCAACAAAATTACGGAAATCTGAAGCAGAACCATCAAAGTATGTAGAAATGATGTCAGAGTTGCTTGTAAGAGAAAGAGCCAAATATTCAGCATTTGAAGGCTCAGTCAAGTGATAACCGAACAACTTAGTAATCTTCTGATAGTTCAATGCCTTTGTACCAGAATCGAATGAGATAGTCTTAGGAAGGAACTGAGTAGTCAAATCTCCATTAACAGTATATAGATAACCATCAGTCACTCCGTAAACCTGCATCATGTAAGAGTAAGTAGCCTTACCGTCATCAACTGTTTCACCCTCAGCAGCAACACCATTAGTGAATAGCGCAGCACCACCATCTACAGTTACCTTAATTCCATCAGCGAAGTCAAACTCAATATCATCCTCAACATAAGAGAAGAGAACAGTACCATCAGCACCATAGATCTCAAATACTATATTAGAGTAATCAGTATTAAGTGTTCCATCAACAAGAGCATCAAGAGCAGCAGCAGCATCAGTATCCAAAGCACCCAAGATATTAGTGAAGAAAATATCTCCAGCCTCAGTAGTAAGTGCGAGTTCATTATCCGACTCACCATTAGTATTATAGTACATATCTCTGATGCTATAGTTCCAAGTGTGAGTTGCATCAGCACCATTGATTGTAACCTTATCCTCAGTAACATCGATGATAGGATAATCAGCAGTACCCAAAGCGAATGAGTTAGTAGCATAGTAACCACCCTCGTTGAAGAGAAGAGTCAAGTCAACCAAGTATGCAACCTCACCGATATTCTCATAGTTTGGATTAGAATCAGCAAAAGTCATCACACCATCAGCCTGACTAAAGACAGTAGATGGAGCAGCCTCACCATTAACCTTAGCAAACTCAAACTTAACAGCAGAAGAAGCAGGCTTGTAATCACCGATCTCGATAGCGTCAGCAAGCAACAGATCAAGCTCAGCGTAGGTATAAAGTACACCCTCTACCTCAAAGAGAGGTACAACAGTCTTCTCAATATCCTCAAGCCCAACAGATCCATCCTCATCAACCAATACATAACTTGTTACATCCTTTTTAGTATCAGCAGATGCAGAGAAAGGAACCGCTACAGTAAATTTGTTATCAGGATCAATATCGTAAACGATTGTGCGAACAAGTGAACGAACATACTCGTAAGTAGTATCGTCAAGAGCCTCAGCACTCTCGATACCAGCAGCAAGACGGATGTTTACATTCTCAGAAGAGATCTCAGACTCAACCAACTCGTTGTAAGATGATGCTACAGAGATTCCGTTCTCATTACCATCAGTTACAGGCGCACCAGTATAGCTAAATGCGATCATGTAAGCCTCAGCCTCTGTAAGCGAAGAGAATACACCATCCTGAGCCTCGATAGTTACAATGATCTGTCCATCTTTCTCAGAACCACAGCAGCTGCAGCATACCAACTGAACATCTGTAACCTCAAACTTAGTGCTACAAGACTTAGATACCTTCTCCTCATAGATTGAGAATCTCTCAGGGTTGCTCTTGAACTCCTCTACCAAAGTAGCAGCAACAGAGATTGGCTGAACAAGATACTTAGCAGTGAATGTGTTCTTTGCAGAGATAGGCTTAGAAATGATCTCACGCTCGTAACCATCACCATTATCTAAGATATTTGCATAGATAAAGGTATATGTATCAACTACATTAACTGGGATAGTGTTCGCAGTGTTTGTAGGTACAAACGAGATAGTCTGGATTCCTGACAAGATCAAGTCGATCTGATCCTGTGCTAGCTGATACTTAGCGTACAAGTCTGTGATCTGACCATTTACCTTGTCGATGAAATCCTGAAGATTCTCTGTAATCAATGAGTTCAACTGAGTCATTAGGTTAGCCTCTGTTGTGTTCTTGATACCCTCCAAATAGGTCGCCAAGTAGACATCAATGTTGTTAACAGTAAAAACATCATCGAAGCTCTCGATTGAAAGTACCTCATATAGGTAAGTCTCAACAGCGCTAGTGAATGTAGCCCACTCCTCGCTGCAGCAGTTATATGTAAGGTAACCCTCGATGATCGATGCGATAGATCCCATCTCCTCATCTGTTCCATAAAGCTCCTCTCTAAGACCAGATACAGCATCGTCGATCATATCAACAATCTCATCATACAATACGATAGTATCCTGCAATGACTCCAAACCAGTCATGCCAGTCTCCTCATCCTTGTTAACGAAGAACGCGTACAATGTGTCGTCAATAGCGTCGTATGAATCAAAAAGAGTATCGAAACTAGCCTTAAGCGCTACTACGTCAACATCACCTACCAAAGCACTAAGCTCAGCTACGTCAATACCACCTACCAAATCTTCAAGAGCGTCGATTGCTGACCATACAGCTGCGATACCTGTTGCATCGTTGTAGATCGCCTCGTATACATTCTTAAGAGATACTACTGTCTCTAGTCCTGTATTCTCATCATTGAAGATAGTGTAAGCATTTACCAAGTCACTCAAATCTGACAAGTCATCGCTTACCTGTGTAATATCATCAGAGAGAGATGTGTTTAGATCTTTATATGCGTTGTTCAATGCATTGATAGCCTGTGTAAGACCTGTAACGTCAACACCGTCACCTGCAAGATCCTCGAATACCAATGTATCCAAGAAGTTCTGGATCACATCGTCAATACCATCGATGTCCTCTGCCTTGATAGCATCGATAGCATCATCGATAGCATCAGTAACAGGAGTCTTTACCAACTCATACAACTGGTCTGAAATCTCAGCAGCCTCAAGGATAGCCAAGATGTTTGTCGCAGTGAAGTTTGTCTTCCAGTACTCGTCTAGATCACCCTCTAGGTCTGCCGACTTATAGTAATCAGCGATCTCTGTGTTGTACTTCTCAAGAGTTACGTAGTACGCCTCAAGGTCGGTGATGAAATCAGCCCATACAGAGCTGCCAGTGTCCAACAACGCGTCGATCTTAGCCTCAAGACCTACACCGTCATAGTTGATAATCCACTCAAGCTGGTCAGAGATGCCCTGAAGGACCTGAACCTGAGCATCAAGACTAGGTAGATCCTTAGTCACAGACTCCAGACTGTCGAGTCTCGCATTGATGTCGTAGATGTCGTCATCGTAGTCGGTACACGATGAGACAACTAGCATCGCACACGCTAAAAATGCACTCAGCACTTTTAAATAGAAATGTTTTGTTCTCATAGAAAAATTAATATTTAGTAATTGTAATTCTCAAATTATTTTACAGTATCCTCAAAATATAGGCTAATCCTTTAATAAATATAGGCTCAATCCTTTAATATAGGTCTATCTTCCCTTTAATAAATAGGTCTATTCAAATATAGGCTATACCTTAACAGCCAAAATCTTGTGCCTCTTGCCTCATTGCTCCTCTCTCTTGCACCTCTCTCTCCTGCACCTCTCTCTTGCCTCTCTCTTGCCTCTCTCCTGCACCCCTCTCTCTTGCACCTCTTTGTGGTTAAAATCATTGCTGTTTTGACTCACATCCGCTCTCTTCACCCTTGCATCTACGCCTCTTCGCCCTAATAACACCCCCAATCACTCACTAACACCCCCAATCACTCACTAACACCCCCCCTCATCACACCTAATCACCCCCATTTCATACCCTATCACCCCCACATTTTCCCCTCAACTCATCCATCAACACCCCTTCAGCACCACTCTTAACGAGCAAAGATATAGCTACGACACAGCAAATGTACAAATAAAGTTTACAACTCGCAACTTTTCACCTAAGAATTTAACGCTTTTTAGCGAAATAATATGCTTTTTTACTAGTCTAAACGGTAAAGTATTTATTTATAGGTTGTTAAAAATATGGATGCACCGATTGGGCTATAGGCACTTTTAATACTTATCAATATAATATATGGTATAAAAGACGGGTGGTAAATACATTTTGAATTAGCATTGACGTGTTTGGGTTGTTAAAAAAATTGAAATTGAAATAGATGGTTCGGGGTGATTAGAAGTTCAAGGGGATGGGGGATGGTTAAATAGGGTCGTTCTGGCTGAACAGAGGCATACGTAGCGAAAAAAAGGGAATATCGGGGGAGCTTAGTGGGGCGGCGGGAGATTGCTGGGCTAAAAAAGCATGTAACATAACTAATTATTTTTAATATTGTGGAGGGCGGGAGAGCGGGAGGGCG
>JBCQTG010000073.1:0-10891 GCA_047178765.1 Rikenellaceae bacterium
CCCAAACCCTCCGCAATACTCGCAACCAGCTAATATATAAAGCCTTAAAGTGTCAATCTCGCTGAATCCTATCCAGTCTGTAAAGTTACATTTTGTTTAATGCCCCTTACAAATATGGTTAAAAAATTACTACTAACCCTATGTCTACTTAGCTCTACATCACTATTTGCTCAACTTAGAGTTGGAGTGAGCAGTGGAGTGACACTTAATAATCTCGACTGTAGTAGTGGATGGTACTACGATCGAGAGTATCAAACCGCTAGCGGTTTTTCGGTGGCAATACCTGTTCAGTATGACTTTAAAGAGTGGTTTTCCGTAAAGGTTGAGCCTAGTTATATGAAAAAGAACTACACTGACTATCGCCAATCTTTGGGGGCTGAAATCACCTCTAAAAACGGTTTTCTACAACTTCCAGCGATGGCGCAATTCTCAGTTGGTGGAGAGAAATTACGAGGTTACACCTCACTGGGAGCCTATATCGGTTATTGGAGTGGTGGATCAACTCAAGGGGAGTACTATAATATATTCTCAGGCAGGATGGATTTTATTACTGCTGAATATGAATTTAACTCTACCCGAGATAACCGCTTCGATGGTGGAGTGTTGTGTGGATTAGGTATTGAATATCTTGTTTGTAATAATATATACATCAATGCAGAGACTCGTCTGTTGTATGGTCTTACCGATATGCAAAAGGAGTATATGTTATATCAATACCCCCGATACAATACAACCTTCGTCTTTGAGTTAGGGGTAAGTTATAAATTCAATAAATAGAAGAGAGTCATGTATATAAAATCAATAATTGCCAAGATACTACTCGCTATTGTAGTGTGTAGTGCAACCTCGTGTCGCAAAGAGTCTCCAATTATAACTGATTCGGCAGATCTGAACTTAACAATAGGGGAAGAGATCTCTATCCTCTTCTATGAAGTGTGGCACTCCGTTAATCAAAACTATCTATTTTGGGATATTGACCCTACCGACTGGGACAATGTGTATGCTGTGTATAAACCCCAGTTTGACGAACTCGACGATCTCTATATAGAAACAGCAAATTCCATGCCCGAAGTTGTTACAAGTTCTAATACAACAGAGTGGAATAATGCGAATGATCGACTAAACGAGCTTGCGTTGCAATGTGGTGAACTCTTGAGTGAGATGTGTTCAACTATTCTCGATCATCACTTTAATATATCTACACAGATTAACGATGTGTCAATCACTGTTCGCCCATCAGAAACCAGAAAAGTAGAGGAGCTAGGTTATATGAAGGTGATGGAGTATTTCGATCTCTATAACAACTCTGTTCTATCGGCAATATCCTCTACAACTCCCGGATCAGATCCTGACCTGACAGTACAGCTTGACAAAAAATATACATTGATGAGCGAGCCATCATGTTACTATACGGGTGATGATTTTTATATCTACTCGGCACTATACGATGACGGAGTTGCATATCTCCGCTTCTCGCAATTCTCTATAGGTACATATATGTATAGTAATGAAGATTCAGGGGTGGTGAGCTGTACAGGAGATGTGCTAAATAACTACTATAACCTAGTGGCGCGCGAAGGATTAGAGGGGCTTATTATTGATTTGAGATCCAACACAGGGGGTAGCTTAAGTGATCTGTCTCTGCTTACCAGATGCCTTATAAACGAGAGTGAGAGCATTCCATTTGGCTACTATCGTCAAAAGAGTGGATTGGGGCGTTTAGACTATTCACCCTATATTGAGATGGCAATACCAGCCTCCTCAACAGGGGTGTCACGCCGTGATCTTCCCATAGCTATTATCACCGATCGTTACTCAATAAGTATGGCTGAGATAACACCAATGGCACTGAGAGAGTTTTCCGATAATGTTCAAATTATTGGCGAGCAGACCTATGGCGCAACCTCTCCATTGACTGAACATTTCATTCTTGGAGGAGGAATCCACTCTGACATTACACTCCGACAAGCGAGTGTTGCCGTTGTCGATCTCAACAAGGAGAGCCACGAGGGATATGGCATAGAGCCAGATATATACTCCGAGCTTCTTGATGTGGAGGATATTGTTATTAATGGAGAGAGTTACACACGAATAAAAGATGCAACCGACACTCCATTTTACAAGGCTGTAGAGTATATCAGATCAAAATAGAGATAACTCTTTACACAGGAGTAATTGTAAGTGGTAAGGCTATAAAATCGCTTTTCATAATTTATTTTTTCACTCCACCTCGATACGTTCAACGGTGGTGTTGCCGCTGAGGTGGGGGTTCATTATCGACTCTACCACAGCGTAGCCATCGACAAATGAGCCGACATACCACACCATAAACTCCTCCTCGATGGTGGTTGTTCCTCGCTCTATGAGGTCGAAGTAGTAGTTTATCTCACCCGAGCGCACCTCTCGATAGTAGCCTTTTTGGTAGCCCGATATGAGGTTTCGTGGCTCATAGGCTCCACACTTCATGGTGCGTAGCTTTACAAGGTTGATATTCTGATCGCTCTTGATGGTATAGCGCACACGAACTATATCGCCTATATTTGGGTAGGAGCTGGTAAGTAGCTCGCGGGTGACGGTGAAACCAGAGCTGTTCGTAGTGACATCTTTGAGCGATACATCGTAGCTATAATCGAGCGTTGCAAAGGCTGGGAATTTCCCCCTTAGGTAGTTGTTTTTATCATACGCCACACGTATTGGGTTACCCTCTCTAACAATATTTATATTGAGGTATGAGGTGGTGAATACCTTTGATCTAACCATCCCATGTGGATAGTTAATATTGAACCTACTATTATCTACAAAGATCTTAGAGGTGATAATATCGTACATCGTACTCACAACTTCAAGGGTTGATGCAGAGTTCACCCACACCTGATTTTTGCGCTGCAACATCAGCCATTTGAACATATCTCGAACCATCTGGTCATCCTCGCCTGTACTCTTAAGAAGTGTCATAATGAGTGTATGTGCAGCGATATTCCCCTCCACGATAGTGGCGAAGTTATCGGCATAGCCACTTGGGAATGTCACACCCTCCTTGGGGTAGGTGACAGCCTGCTGCTTGATTATCTCTATTATCTCGCTATTGTCTCGTCCCGATCTGTGTAGCACCAATGCTGCCTGAGCCATCTGATAGGTGTTGAGGTTGCGCCACCCCTTTTCGATTAGCTCGAGGTAGCTGCTCCATTTGGGTGTTGGCGGTTCGCTGTTTACTATCTGTCGTGAGCGCAGTTCGAGATATTCAAGAGTCTCTCTGTTTAGGTTGGAGCTATCCTTTGCCATCTCCTTATCGAGATACTTCATGATACTCTCTAATGATTTGGTAAGGTCGTTTGATGGGTAGCTATTGCATTTTATCGCCACTTCACCTAGCTGCATACGTGCGACATAGAGGGAGACCATAAGCGAACTCTTACCACCTCTAAGCCAACTATACCCACCATCGGAACAGCGGAACTCTTCGAGACGATAGCGAATTAACCCCACCTCTTTATGTGCCTTTGAATGGTCTCTCATATCTATTAGATACTCCATCCACCTCTTGCTACTGGGGATATTGGCGCGTTCTTGGTCTCTGAATGACTCCAATATCGATAGTTTATACCTCATGGCTAGGGTGTGTGTCGCCTGAGAGGTGTAGAGTTTGTTTGCGAAATCGATCGCTGTTGTAGGCTCTGTTTTTCGCTGAGCCGCTATTGTGCGTATCATCGCTGGGATTATCGCCTCATAAGAGAGTGTTAGCTCCTCGTTAAATGCTCCATCTTGAAGCATCTTATTGGGGGTAATAAAGCAAGCTATCGAACTCTCATCGAGATAATTTATTGTCCCTATCTTCACACGCTCCACAGCTGTGTCGACCCTCAAAGTGTGCTGCTCGACATCGTTGTCACCCTCCGACTCTAGCGAGATTTTAACACCTAGCTCATCGACATAGTCGGGTGCAGTGATCTCCCACCCGATGCTCTGGCTGCTATTTGCCGCTAGTTCAACTACTCGCAGACCATTGTTGAAGATGGTCTTGGTTCGGGTGTCGAAGTACTCCATCTTGATCGTTGCTTTGATTGGGTAGTCGCGCCTATTTATCGCCATAGTCTTGAATTTAAGCATATCCCCCACTCTGATAAATTGGGGTAGTAGTGTCGATACCATCACCTTTTTTGTCGCTACAAACTCGCTCTCGGTGGTGGCAGAGCGTGCATCGCCAGCCACTGCAACGACCTTAACATTGTATGTGGTGAGCAGATCCGATAGGGTGAATGGGATCACCGCCTCACCGCTCTCATCGGTGATGATCTCACCGCTAAAGAGTGCTGTTCCGCTGAAGTTATCTCTTACCTTTGTCTGTACCGATCCTGTGACCTCTTTGTTTGTGGATGTTCCGTAGCCTACTGAGATCGGGCGGGGATCATCGTCAGCAAATGATGCAAGATCTGCCATCCCACGTATCTGAACATTCTCATCTCCACGTGAAAAGTCGAAAATGAGATGGTGGAAGGCGAATGGCGCAGATGCGCGGATCATACTTCCGCTACTCTTCACCTTGGTATCGAGCGGAGAGAGTTTGTTTGACTGGATCTGATCGCTCGCCTTATCGTATATCGTTACGATTAACTTCGATGGAATACCTAGCTTAGACTCCTGCTCCTGAACCTTTACACGCAGCTGAGAGGTGCTTGATGCCTTTAGCTCCTTTGGCAGGCTATCGATCACCACCTCAATCTCCTCCTCTGGTCTAGAGATATTAAGTTTCTTAGCTTTATTGTAGTGCTTGCCACCCTTTACAGTTGAGATATATAACACCACATCTTGCGAAAGGGCGGTGATATAGTCAATTGAGTATTGGTGTGTTCCTCGGGGTACTCTCTTCACCTCTGAGTGGATCAAACTATCGTTACGTGTGAGGGCTACATAGGCGTAGATCTCACTCTCGGCGGTGCTTACGACATATTGCAGAGGTCTCCCCGCAGTGATTTTTGTTTGGGGTGCATCAACAAAGAGAAGATCACTGTTTGCAGGGTTTTTTGATGGGGTGTCGTTGTAGATCAGGAATTTACGAGAGTCATCATCTCCAATACCTTGCGGAGAGTTCCACTTGATTCTATAGACTCCATTTGCCAACTTGTCGTAGGGGATTTCGAGAGGTTCATTATCCTTAAACTCACCGCTCAACAGAGGCTTATCATCTCCATCTTTCATGATTGTGTAGCTCCACAATAGCGGCTCATCTCTCTCTTTATTGCGACTAAATCTTAATGGTCTCTTTAGCGATCGGGGCATCTCGTATGGTGTTGTCATCTCTAAATAGTATGGTCTCTCCTTGATACGCAGCGATTGTTCAACCTCTCGTGTCTCTCCATTTTTATCAACCATTCGGGCGTTGATTATGTACTCTGCCGCTGAGGCTACAAACTCAATTTTATACTCTCCCAGACTATTTGTCTTAACGCTGCTCTGCTCTATTGTCTCATACTCTTCATACCCATATTTCAGCTCTTGTTTCACCTCATAGTGAACCTCAACACCCTCCATGCTTCGACCATCGTAGCCCGTCACCAGACCACGCAACTCCACACTATCCGATGGGAAGTAGATCGGTTTCATCGGCTCTAAAGTTATCTCAGAGGTGGGTTGTGTGTAGCTCTCAATACGGATATATTTCTGTGCTGTATATACCTTGTTGCTATTGCTAAACGCGTAGATCTGGTATCGTCCCGACTTCACATCTTCGGGGATGACAATTGAGGATGATGCACCACCCCAACTATCTGTCTTTGTGTGGTCGTAGCTGAGGATCTTCCCCGAGGGGAAATCTAAGCGGTTGCAGACATGTAGCCCCTCGATAAGCTCCTTTGATGGTGAGTAGACAACAGTGTGGATATGGATGGTGTCACCAGGTCGATAGGCTCCACGGTCGGTGTAGCAGTTGATGGAGTATTTATTGCTGCTTGATTTATATCTGCTATTGTAGTTGCTGTTTGTGATCGAGAGTACATCACCAGTACCATCGTCAATTTTAATTTTGTAGTATGTGTTGTCCTTTAGATCATCGCGATCAACGATATTATATCGACCATCCTCACTCTCCAACTTTCGGGTAAAGAGGTACTCATCGCCTATATAGAGGTCGAACGATGCCCTTTTGATAGGTTCGCCACTGTTGAAGTCTACCACGTAGGCGGTGAGCTTGTCATTTGTCAGTGAGGTGGTAGCACCAATCTTACTCACCGAGGTTACATCGCCACTCAAAATATACCCCTCGCCATCTCGTACCACAGCGAGGTAGCGACCAAACTCCTTAATCTTTATAGGTACAACGCTCTTTAGCTCCTGCTTTAGTCTGGGTTTGAGCGAGAGTTTATGTGTCTGTATTAATTGACTCTGCTTAGCTAGAGAGTCTAGCTTCTCTATCCTATTCCTATTGTACATCTCGATCCCCGGTATAGTCTCACTCCTCTCAAACTCCGCTGTGAGTCGATAGATCTCCACCGTGAGCTGCTCAATATTGCGCACCTCAACCGCCACCTCACGCTCTACATTTGGGTAGAGCTGCCTTGGTAGGATGATCTTTCCCGAGCGGCTATGCAGATCGGCAACTATCTCATTAATCAATTTAAGATGTTTTGAGTTGGGGTATCTCTGCTTTACCTCACTGCACATCCTCTCTATTCTCTCGTAGTTCTGCTCCTCTTTATAACGCTCTGCACTCATCTCTCGATTGATTACCTCTGCCGAGACCATCACCACTGCATCGCAATGTTTGTACTTTTTCTCCAGCTCTTTGATCTTCTCTGCCACATCGTCACGCATAAATTTAATGTAGTCAAGCTGCACGGCTATCTGCAACTCTTCACTCATCTCGGGTAGCGAGATAAGCTCCTCATATAGCCTCTTTGCCAGCTTTGAACCACCAAAAATTTTAGAGTACCATGTATATTTACGCAGCAGTGCGATATAGAGATTTGGCGATGCTATCTCATCATCTTCTTTGAGGGTGGTGAATTGAGAGTACGGCTCAGCTGAGAGCGCAGATAGTGCATCTCTTTGCTTTAAAGTCTCCTCGATAATCTCACTACGGATCTCCTTTGCCCTCACATCACGAAACAGAAACATTACGAGGTCATAAGTGATTGAGTTCACAAGTGCAACACTAAGTTCATCACCTCTAAACTCACTCTTTGTAGCGATTAGCGAGTCGATAAGTTGATCCTTTGCCGAGTAGTCTAATGCTAGCTCAATGGTGATACCCTTATTGAGAGCCAATAGCTGAGTCGATCTATCGCCATCTTTTGCAGCTCTGTTATATAGATCGCGCGAGAGTTCGAGAGCATCTCTGTTCATCTTCTTACTAATGAGCGTATCTATCTGGCTCAACTGCGTGGCGTAACTTGCGACAGAGAGTAGTAGTGCTGCTAGTGTTAAAATAGATCTCTTCATAGTGATTTGGATTATTCGTCTTATTGCAAAGATAGCATATTATTACTCACCTACCTAATTTTCACATATCATATTTTAATTTGTCAACATATTGAAAATCAAGTAATTATATTTTTATTATATCATCTACGCTCTCATAACCTCATTCACCAATAGAAAATCACATATATTTTTGTATCTTTGTGTAAGGCTGATACCCATGCCACTATCAACGCCATTGTCATGCTGAGCGAAGCGAAGTATCTCATAATATCAGCTAAAGACCTTGCGACCTTCGCTTCGCTCAGCATGACAGAGGCGCAGTTAAACCACAAGAAGAGTAAAAACATGAAAAAAATAATCTACTGGACACTGCCAATATGGGCATTTGTTGTGCAATACCTCGTGATGGGGTTGCTCTTTATGATCCACTCACTCTTTATGTTAGAATCTATCGAGGGGATTAACCTTTTTAATGGTTATACCGCAACTCTTATTATCCCTCTTATTATAGGTGCGGTGGCTCCCTTTCTATTTCTCCTCCCTATAGGTGGGATTATAATTGGGTACATATATATTATTGCAATACGGAGAGCCAAAAGCAAAAGGGCGGTTGATAGAGCAACATTGGTTTTTTTCCTTATTGCCTTGCCATTTGTCCCTGTTACAATCGTAATTCCCTATCTATATATCATCCCACTAGCCTTTGCTGCTCGGAAGTGCCGAAAGTGGGTCTCAAATATCGAACTATCAAAAGAGTAATATCAGTGAAAATACCAACCATATTAGCAGCTCTATTTTCGCTATGCCTATTTGGGTGTAGGGGAGATGTCGCAATATTAGATCAGGCGGAGAGCCTTGTTGATCTGCATGCTGACAGCGCCTACCATCTGCTCTCGACAATCAGCATAGACGATATTCGAGGTCGGGCAAATCGCGCCCGCTATGCCCTGCTATATACCAAGTCGCTAGATAAACAGAAGATGAGGTTGGAGAGCGACTCACTCACTAGCATCGCTCTGGATTACTACCAAAATCACGGATCTGATTACCACCGAGCATCGGCATATTTCTACGCTGCAAGGGTCAATAGTAACTGCGATGAGATACCCGAGGCGGTACAGAAACTCACCTATGCTCAGGAGTTAGTCCCACCCGATAGCTTATACCTCAAAGGGCTTATAGCATCGTTAATGGGGATGTGCTATGCAGATCAGCTAGACCATACAAATGCGATAAGATGCAATGAAGAGGCATATGATATATTCAGCAAACTAGAGATAAAAGCCAATCAAGCGAGTAGCCTCTACAACCAAGCTAAGCAATATGCAATTCTAAAAAATTACCAGCGAGCTATCAAGCTTCAACAAGAGTCGAGACAGATATACTACGAACTTAAAGATACAGCAAATATCATGCTCTGCGAGTTGTCAATAACCCGCTATCGAAGTTTTAATGGAGAGAGTATCTCTGCTGTACGCAACGAGTTTTTTAGAGAGCGTGAAAAGTATAAAAATTATCCACAAACAAAGTACGAGTATGATCTACTGTCGCAGCTATATGGTCGAGACCATATGGCAGATTCTGCACGTTACTACCTCGGCTTAGTGCTTCAACTAACTGACACAACGACAAATAGAGGTAAGGTGACATATCACTTGGATAGCTCAAAGATGTCGGCATCAGCGGGTAAATACAGAGCAGCGTATTGGCAGCTGAGAGAGGCTGTGACACATATCGACAGAGAGTATAGTGACAATTTGAAATATTCGGCATCTAAACTAACTGAGAAATATAGAGGTGAAATATATAAAGAGAGGTCGCTTAGGCTTGAACAGAAGCAGGATAATATGCTGATTATTGGTGGCACACTCTTAGCATTGACGATATGTGTGGTCTATATGCTAGTCCGATATTATAGAGGCAGGTTGCGTAGATTAGATGAGGGTCTCGGCATAGCGCAGGATCTGGCTCAGTCGGTAGCCAACTCAATGAGCATCATCGAGAGTGTCAGCGACCGTGGGGCTTTGGGGTGTGAAAGCCTCGACAACCTGAACTTTATGATGATTAAGCTAAATAGACTCATCGAGAAGATCCCCAAATATGAGAGCAATCCACAAGGATTTATCAACGAATTTGTCACCCTTATACGCCGTGAGAAGATCGCCCAAAGCGATTCAAGGACAATATTTTCGCAGATTATCGACAGAGAGTACAATGGAGTCCTCTCAACCTTAGAGAGTCGATACAACCTCGACAGCAACGAGATAGAGATACTCTCGATGGTGGCTCTCGGGGTATCGAATAGTGCGATGCGCATAATCCTAGACCACACAAATAACCGCACGATATACAACCTACGCAGCTCCATCAAATCAAAACTAAACATCTCCATCGACAGCCACAGCATCCTAGAGCTACTCAGTCGAGAGTGCGATGATGATGCGGGTTAATATCAGTTATAAAGTTGTAGTACCAGCTTAGCATAATGACTTGGTATATTGCGAAATAATACCTACATTTGCATTATACAATAGTAACACCACAGCATAAAACAATAGTAACTCCACATAGACAACGACTCATTCTGTAACAAATATACGCTATAATTGTTACAGAGTAGCTTAAAAATATTGAGTAATTAGTCGACCCTTATATACAAACCAACACCTTGACTTATAATAAATTAAGAGTATATTAGTTTTGAAATATCTGCAAGTTTTAGTATCTTTATGGTGTAAAACTTGCAGATATTGTTTATGAAACCAAGCCCCATTCGTCGAGATCAAACGACACTATTTTCATCTTTTGAGGATCAGTTAAGTCATAACCACCCTCTTTACAAACTGTCACATCTAATTGATTAGCAGATGTTTGAGCGTGAATTTATGCCTTTATATTCCTCAAAGCCATCACGTCCAGCCAAGCCAATTCGCCTAATGGTCGGATTGCTCATTTTGAAACACGTACGAAATATCTCCGACGAGTCCGTTGTCGAACAATGGGCAGAAAACTCTTATTATCAATACTTTTGCGGCGGCATTAGTTTCGTGCCCGATGTACCCTGCAATCCGTAAGAGCTTGTACACTTTCGTCATCGCATTGGAGAGAGAGGTATCGAGCTTATTTTGAAGGAGAGTATCAGAGTCAATCGAAATCATAACGACGATGACAAGAATGGAGGAGTTGTAGCCTTTATCGACACTACTGTTCAGGAGAAAAATATCGTAACTACTCACGCCCCCACTAATTCTGTTATAAGTCACATCACAACGTCACAAATAATAAGATTATAATGGTCGAATTAGTTGCATAAGTCGTTGTAATTTAGTATCTTTACGTTCAGAATGAAAGGTACAGAATTAGATATAGAGCAGGTGTTGCGACGTCGTTTGAATTGGGGTAAGGGTGCTGAGGCGAAGAGCCAAAATGCTTCCGAAAGTTCCATTGTCGATGAGATAGATAATCGTTTTACGAG
>JBCQTG010000074.1:0-10280 GCA_047178765.1 Rikenellaceae bacterium
ATTATATGTATGCTCCGAACACGCCTTTAACTCTATGCCCAGATCGGTGTCATTCTCTGTGTAATATAGCTCCCATATGACCTCACCTAGTGTAGTTGTGATAACTACCCTATTGTCTGCCCCCATCGAGTAGCTCCCCGCATCCGTTGGGATTAAGATCGCCGAGTAGATATAGCTTGACTCCTCGTTATATGGTGATATACTCTCGATCTTTGCAAGATTGCTAAAGAGCCTACTCTCAAAGCTATAATCAGCCGTGGTGTAGAACCCCTCAAACCTAACCGATGTAACACAACTTAAATCATCAAACCCCTCCCCAGCAATTAGCTTGATAGTGAACTTCGATAGTCGTCTAAAGAGGGTAAATGCGACCGTACCGCTATAACAGTTATATCCACCATCACTATACGCCTCCATAAAGTCGATCTCTGTAGGCACACTCTGGTCGGCTACATCTACAGCGTAGTTAAGGGTAGAGAGACTCTCACTATATGGGTAGTAAGCGTAGAAATTTATCCGCTCATTAGGGTCAACCGAGTAGTAGATTGTATTTGCATTATCATATGGTGTGAACTCCCCACTACTACTCACCTCATGACGCGCATTGAAGGGGTGTGAGCTACTTACAACTAAGCCCTCATCAAGAACGACTATACCAACCTCATCGCCATCCTCCCAGCTCGTATCATAGACTCGCGAGACAACCGAGCTACTAAAGGTGGCTTTAAGATCACCCACTACCTCTCTCCCCTGCTCACTCTCTGAGCAGCTGCTCATCGCGACAAGGGCTAAAAGGGGTACTATTACTCTATTCATATATCTGGTGCTTTTCATTGCTAATTAATAATATCCTTTAGATCTGTTATATTTGTAGTTGTTTCACTACTCGCCCAAGGTTTAATATCGGGGATGGTTGAGTTAAACACAACACCCTCCAGACCGAGATCAAGGCTATACTTATAGATAGTCGACGCAACAACATCCTTAATATCTAGATCTGCTGTAAACTCCCTGCTACTACCTCCATAGATGAAGGTAAATGTTAATGTCGCTTCTGAAATATCATGCGGAAGGATTATCGCCTCGGCAATTGCATTGGCAGTACTACCCTCCTTAAATGTTGTACAGAGTGTTATCACACCAGATGAGGTGGTTACATTCTCATCACCACCTATAAGGTTATACTTCGCCTCTGTCCCTACACCCCTGAGTTTAACAGTCAAGTCATCTAAGCTCGTCACATCACCATGTACACCGATAGAGAGGGAGAGCTTTGAAAAAATATGTTTAAACACAAATGACACTACATCACCCGCATTATACTCCTCGCCATCATTAGCTACTAAAAAATCATGATCCCCAATACCCTCGCTCTGATCGGAGAGGTTAGCGGAGTAGAATCCGCTACTTTGATAGGGGTAGTAGGCACTAAAGCTCACCGCACCTTGAGGGTAGATGATAGCACTCTCCCCACTAGCCACAGTAAACTTTGTTGAGCTACCCGCGTTATCTGCCTTATAGAGGATATTTGTTGCCGAAGCATCGCCACTCATTGAGATACCAACCTCATCACCAGACTCCCACTCCTCAGCACTATTCACTCGCGAGATAACGCTCTGAGTAGAGAAGTGAACCCTACCATCATCAATAGTAGTCACTATCGGATCATCTGTTGTACAGCTACAGATAGCGACAAAAGCAAAAAATGATATAACGACTCTCTTCATATCTCAAATAATTACTCGTTTAACTTTAGTGTTACATAGCTCCCCTCCTGATAAGTCCAGTCAACAGCTCCAGTGATCGTATTTTTATTGCTACTAAGTAGGGTGCGGAACGACTCTGTCATCATATTATTAGAACTCATCGACACAAGCGTGGCAGTGGAGCTAGTACTCTCGTTCTCACCTATACTTAATGCAGCTGTATTACAGTAGTAACATGTAGCGATGTATGCTGAGGAGTCATTATATCCAATCAATCCACCTGCCACAGCATCGGTGATAACGACTAGTCCACCGGCATTGTAGCAATTATAGACAGTGCCGTAATTTGCCCCTATTAAGCCACCCAAATATCCACTGCCTTTATTTGTCACATTACCGATGTTATATGAGTTTTGGAGTGATGCCCCCGATATATTATACCCCACAACACCACCTACATCATTACCCGATCCCGAGACCTCAGCAGAGTTGTAACAGTTGATTATTGAGGTGCTATTATACCCCGCTATACCGCCAACCTTATCATATGTAGCTGTCACCTTACCGGTGTTATAGCACCTATCTATCTTTGTATTGTGTGTAGATCCTATTATACCTCCGACATAACTACCCCCCTCTATCTCAACCGAGCTGCTACAGTTGGTGATTGTTGTTGCATCATCACTAGAGTAGTCACGCCCAACTATACCACCAACATAATTACCAGATGATTTAATTGATCCCGTAACAGAGATATTCTTAATAATGGCACCATCGGTATAGCCAAAGAGACCCTGATATTGAGAGCTGGTGCTAGAGACTGTTAACTCCGAGATTGTATAGTAATCACCATCAAATGAGCCTGTAAATTTATCAGTACTATCCCCTATCGGAGTCCACTCACTCTTTAATTCTATATCATTCATCACAATGTAGTAATCATCTAGCTCAAACGGATGATCTGTAGCTCCAATATTATTTAGATCCTGCTCAGTATAGATTGCCCATGGATATTCCTTTGTTCCATCAGTGGCTTTGATATTTGCACTTATTGTAGAGTCACTACTCCACTTTTCTATATTTCCCGCAGTAAGTGTCACCAGATCACTAATTGTGAGTCTATAGCTATAGATATAACCACTCTCAAATGCAGATGTGTCTATCGTTGTCATTTTAGAGTATTTTACATCCTCCTTGTAGTACTCAAAGTATATATCGACAGAGCCACCCTCATTGGTCGGAAGGATCAACGCCTCTATATCTTGACTTGTAGTTGCATCTGAAAGAGTATTTTTGCTCAGTGACGCAGAGATCTCAGCTTTTGAGTCGGCGGTAAAGGCAAGAGTAGCACTAGCAAGTGAATAACTCGCTCTAGTTGAACCTACAACATAGACATTTGATAGCTCAGGGATCTCAAGCGAAGATATATATTCGATATTGATCTTTGTGAGGGTATGACCAAAGGTAAACTCGACAGCCGTAGATGCAGTTGAGTTAGAGCCTGTAAGTATATCCGAAACGAGCAGCTCATCACTATCGTTAATTATATCTATATCTATTACATTACTCTTAACATCTGAATTAAATGGCGAATAGGCATAAAATCTCACCTCTCCACTACTCGGGTAGTAGATCTTACCTCCAGAGGAGTATACTAACCCTGAGTCTGTTGTCACCTTATACTCAACATTGGTTGAGAGGAGAGTTTTATCAATAACAGACTCCATGAAGATACCAATACCCTCACCACCAACGAAGCTATCTTTGGTCTCCACCGCTCGTGCTGCAATATTATCTCCAACATTAAAGCTAACAACACTACCATCTATATTGCCATCAAGACCACCACCATCCTTGACACATGAGCCGACAAAGAGTATCGCGAAGCTATACAATATTGTTAATATCTTTTTCATTCTCAATATTTTATTTTATATTTATCCCAATCTCATATATTATACCACCAACAAAGATATAATCAGATAGACCAATTGTGTAGTCATATATAGACTCCTCGACCGTTGCATATATCGAGAATTTATCTGTATAGTTACCCCCTAGAATGAAAAATTCTATACTAGAGCCACTTCTATCTATCGTATCCTCATTAACTTTAATGGTTGCCGTAAACTCGATGGTTGAGTTATCACTCGAGTTAACCGCAGTATTTGTGATCTTAATTATTGCATAGGCGTGAGAGAAGCTAAATTTAAGCACCTGATTATCTGCATCCGTATAACCTGTCTTAATAATATCAGTATCTGAGAATATCGAGAGCTGACTAATATAATCACTATAACTCATCCCACTTTCATAGGGGCAGATAGCAGCGTAGGTGTAGTAATCAGTGTTATACTCCCACCCATCATCAGAGGCTAAATTTCCAGACTCATCCGCTATAGTATAGAACTTAGGAGCATCTGTACCTTTTCTATATACAGCAACCTCATCGCCCACGACCCAGCTCTCCTTAGTATTGAGACGAGTACTTGCTCCAACCGAGAACTTCATCATCTCCCCCTCCATCGTAGATATTTCGATCTCTTCAAGATTACTGGTACAGCTACTCACTGCAAATACACACATTAAAAGATATATTACTCTCTTCATATTACTCCATTTTTCTATTTTACATCTACATCTACTCCATCCTCACTACTCCATCCGGTAATGACTCCGCCAATAGCGGTCTCATCTGGAACATTATATCTATTACTTAGTTCAAGTGGAGCAGTCTTATCTGAGTTAAAGTCCACTAGGTAGGCAGATAGATCACTGGTTATGGTGTGGGTAGCGGGGTTCCCATCCAGATAATTCATCTCCAAAGAGAGAATCTGCTCACCACCATCTACACCTAGCAGCTTGATACTACTCTTTATATAGTAGAGACCATCATCCTCTACAATCTCAAACTCCGGTCGAGAGGTAACACTACCACCATACGGAACACCATTAATGCAATCCCACTTTGATGCCACCCCCGATAGCGTTGCAGTCACACTACTCAGCTGATCGTTTGAGTCTCCATCAAGCTCTAACGCTATATTTAGATCCCTCGTGATAGGATATAGAGTAGTTACGATAGTGTAGTCAGTATCCTCGACAAAGGTTGAGGTATCCGAATTGAAATAGAGGTCACTAGCAGCGCTAAATATTGTCCCATCCCTCTCCAACTCTACAGATGCTATGATCTCACCACTATCGCTATCGTATGTGATCTCGGCATCGGAAGTATTATTGGTTGAGACCTTTGCTGAGCTACCTGTATTATTATAGATGCAGTATGTGTAGCTACCCGGTTCAAGCAGATAGGGTATCTCCAACGGATCATTCTTCGACAAAGAGTACTCATACCCATCAAAGATAACAGTGTACTCACCGCTATAGCTAATGACAAATGTCACCTGTACCATATCGGGATGGCTCGTATTGTGAATATCCGATTTATAGCACCCAACGAGTATTATTACAGAAAATATAATTGTTAATATTCTTCTCATCACTTATTGAATTTTCCAGATTAGATTGACCCCTGCTTGGATTGGGAAGATGCTCGACTTAACCATATCGCGCTCCTTATAGACATTATACCCCTCCTCATGGGTGTATGTTACATACTCCGCCCTGCCATAACCTATGCCGAGTGAGAAGTCCATATCAAAGCATCTAGATAGCTGCATCCTATATCCTCCCGTCACCCCTCCTGCGGCTACTGTCCCCTGCGAACCGGTCTCAGTGAGTTTGATATTATACCCCGAATATAGGAACTGCGCCCCTACAAACCACTTTGTATTTGATGGGATATAGAGCCTAACCTCAGGCGCAACAAACCACCCGCCAAGATTATACTCCCCATTCTCACTTCCAAAGGGTGAGTAACCTCCATTTATTAGGAGCGCAAACGAAGAGTTTGGGTGTTTAAACTCCACACCTAGATTTGTCATACCTACCAACCAGTAGAGAAGATTTGTTCTTAGAGAGAAGAACGAGACCCTTTGTTGCGCCATCTTTGGATCGCTCTGTTGCACCTGCTCCTCCGCCAATGACTGGGGTTCAGACTCCTGCTCTGTATCGTCCTGCACAACACACTCCTTAGTCATAAAAGCTGTTACACTTGCTCTACGCGCATAGGTGGTATCGCTAAGATAATCGACCCCCATACCCTCATAGCTCACTCTACACCTATCAACACCATTTCTGGTTATATACCTCATTATTGTCCTAGCGCGCATGGTCGATAGGCGCTCGTTAAACTTCAACGGTCCTGAGACATCAGCCCACCCCTCAATCCTGATCGTTGTCTCGGGGTTCTGATTAGCCCAACGAACCAGACACCCTGCATTACGATACTCCGAGGGATCGATCCACTCTCCTAGATTCTTCTTAAAGAGAAATGTTGTTTGGTAAACCACTGTATCACACCTGACCGCCACCTCCTGCTCGCCGGCAATAGCTGGTGCGAAGAGTCCCAAAAATAGCATTGTAACAATTAATCGTCTATGCACAAGTACAGAGGATAACTTCATGATATTTAGAATTTTTTCTATTTATTTCAGTCAACCTACAACATTAAAGGATAAATTATAAAAATTACATACCCTATCATCTGTCGCCATGGTCATAAGAGGCTATTATCACACATTATTCACCTCAAAAATAGGTATTACACCGACAAATATACAAAAAAAATATCGATAGATTAACATTTCAGCTAATGATATTTTTAAATAATCATAGTCATATCGATTCAAGAAAATAGAGACGCCGTAAAACTTGAGTATACATTTTGACTAGGAGGCTTAGTTTGGAATAAGATTTTCTCATCCCAAACACCTAAAAAAAATCTCCCACAACAGCTTGAGGGAGATTTATAGGTGGGAGGGGAATACTTAGAACAGATACTGAGCAGAGATAGTAAAGTTACTATTTCGATGTTTATCTCCGCCTCCAGTATTATATATATTAGTTAATCCGATGTTATATCTAAGGTCTATCGCCACATTATAATCCTCGAAGAGGTATGATGCACCAATAGGGATAGCAAGATCTAAGGTCCTAACACCTACGAGCTTACCCTTATACTTAGTATCACCAACCTTCTCACGATAGTTTGCCGCCACCTTCAGTCCGGGCTGTAGACCCGCCTCAAATGTAACAATATCCTTTAAATTATATTGATAAAGAATTGGGAAGTTAAGGTATGAATATCGCTCCTTGAACTTATAATCATCCGCCTTATATGAATATCCTTGACGCGAGAAGAGCATCTCTACCGCCACACCCGAGATCTCATTAAGGTCAATCTCTCCTGTCACACCAAAGGTCAATCCGGTCTTAGCCCTTGTATCCTCAAAGTTTGTAACATTGGTTATATTCATTCCGAACTTAGCACCAAACTGAACATCATAACCCCACACCTGAACAGAGTTAAGATCGATTGCTTTTGCCGATAGCACAACCGCCATGGTCGCCGTTATTGATAGTATTATTCTTTTCATTTATCTGCTAATTAATAGTATGTAACACTTATAGAGCTAGACCCAGTACCATATTTAGACCACGAAGCCTCGACCACTCGACCTTGCGAATCGGTTTGGTAATAAACATTATAGTTGCGCCCCTCTTCATTGCATGAATCAATCATATTTGTCGAGCGAAAACCCTTCACATTACTAAGGTATGTTAAGGTAGTACCAAGAAGCGGGAAACTCAACTCCTCTGAGTTTGTCAAAAACATATTAATATCTAGATTCGCATTGTTCAGAAGAGCAGTATTATATGTAAACTCATCATCACCAACATTTGTCATATTACAGTTTACATCCCATGTTGCTATATCACTATTAGCTGATGCCACCAGACCATTACTATATGTAAAGATGAAGCGGTCGTAAAATATACCATCATCATACTCATCAACGCGAGTAATATATCCACTCTCATCTAAATAAGCACAGAATTTTCCACTATATGAATCCTCATCATCACGACACTCAATAGTGAGTATTATTGAATCAGATGAATATGAATAACTATATGTCTCCATATAACCATCCTCAATATACGTCACCTGACTAACCCTTTGCTGCGAATCATAGGTAATAGTAGCACCATCAATTGTCTTAATTAATCCGGGATAGCCCCCGCTGACTAATCCTGCTGTTCGCACTCCGCCATCCTCAATATTACATGAACTGATAGCAAAGAGTAGCGCGACCATTAGGAGCATCCTGCTCCAACATTTTAACTCTTTCATAAATCTAGTATAATTCTTCACTTTTCCAATAATAAATTAGCCATTCATACATACATTGTTTAAAAAACGATAACCCAATTACTAAATACTCACCATTATCAATTGAGTACTTAAAATTTAGTTGCAGATCCATTATATAAAATGGACAAATACACAGAATATGCCCAATAATTTCTTAGTCCAATACCTTTTGCCAGACCAGACACCTCCTTTGATGATATTATCCGCTTGCTCTCTCCATCATATAGAACAGCGATATATACACCTCTCTTACTAGCCTTGTTAAGCTCCTTAGCGATGAACAAAACTTTATACCCACTACCAGTAGGATAGAGACCTATAAGCTCCTCGATAGATATGTCACGTCTATTAAGTGTAATTGGATTATCATCAAAGAGTGCTACCCTCTCAATGGCATAATCATTATTAACAGCCTGAACATCAACATAGTAATCCTTCTGCTCAGTAGTGAAATGAAGACGTTTCATGTTCTCCACATATTTACGCGGTTCGGTATGAAAGAGTGTATTGATCCCTACAAAAGCTCTAGAAAACTCCTCTTTACTCTCCTCTGCACCAACGACATCAACAAATGAATAGTCAACACCCATAAACTCAACTGATAACGTCTCCTTCTCCAATTTAGGACTCTTAGCGAAACAAACTGCAGGCAATAATAGCACTAGCAGCAATAATTTAGTTGTTCTCATAATAGTAATTTTATCTTCGCACAAAATTACTCTATTTTTCCTATTATGCAAAATTATAATAAACTTTTCTAAATTGACTCATAATAGAGAGTTGTTCACAGAGAGATATAGTTAAAGAATCACCATACAAGAGGCTAGAGCATCACTATTTAGTTCTGTTCATAAAGCTAAACGGCAACGTTACTGTGATCTTCTCGCCAAGTGGAGACCACTTTGGACTTTGCGAAACAACTCGTAAAACCTCATTGATAAGTACCTTATTCTCCCCCTCAAGAACCTTTATATCAACCAACGAGCCATCGGTATCGACATCAAAAGAGATCACGATATTATCCTCAACGAAAGAGTGCTGAGCAAGATTGGGGTAGCGTATATTTCTTAATACCCATGAACGAAAAGTATCTAAACCACCACCATTAAAAAGTGGTTCAGTAGCAGGTCGAGAGATCCGTTCCGCCGATCGATCAAAAGATGCAATCTGTGTTGCGTAAGACTCTATATCTCCTCCACTAGAACGTATCTGATTAGCCAACTGAAGTTCATCCTCAGCTAAAGCTCCACTGATAGCTACATCAAATGTGTACATCGATGCAGCACGTCGCTCGCCATTAATCACAAATGGAGACCACGGCTTAAGGTGAATAGCATCCAACGGATATGTATCAACAACCTTATTATTATATCGAACCTTCGTATGAACAACCTTACCTGCATTTGTGAGTTTAACTGAAACAGTTAGAGTATCTGCTCCGCAACCATATAGTTCAATAAGGTTAGAGGGGTTAACAATATCATAGATCCAGCGCTGACCACTGCTATCACCCATATATGTTGGGTAAATTATACTCTGAATATTTATAAAATTATTGTATGGATAGCTGTCTCTTCTCTCCACGGGGATCAATTTGAAGTAGTCAAATGAGAGCTTAATCACTCCGCTACTCTCCCTCTTAAAATTAATCCTTGGTGCATCACTGGATAATAAAGTCTCTCTAATGGGATCTGTAAAGAGATGATAATACTCCTCCTCAAAGTCAATATCAGTTATTACACCTGTAGATAGATCATAGTGAATAGAGAAATGTACAACATCAGTAAGTCTATCATCATAGGCTCTCTTAGGGAATAAAATAGTTGTATCTAACCACTTCAAAATCTGTTTCTGTGAAGTAAATGAGGTAACAGCAAATCCATTAAGAACAATAAGGGGCAGTAAAGTCGATAATAAGAGTCTCTTCATAATAGCCATATCTTTATAAGGAATAATGCAATATAGTAAAAAACAAACAAACCGCAAAAAAAGGAGAAACAAAGTTTCTCCAGCTCAGCGGGGAGCACCCCGCCGCCGCCCGCGCAGGGCAGCCCCAGACGACCACCCTCACTCAATAAAAGCGATTTTTCATTAAAAAATCGCATTGAGGGCGGTGGGTTCAAAGAATCTTGTCATAAGTCAAATCAGGCTATTCATACAAAAACACTATGGCTATCTAAAAAGAGTAAATTCAGAACTAAAGCAATCAAACACAGAATAAGGAGAAACAAAGTTTCTCCAGCTCAGCGGGGAGCACCCCGCCGCCGCCCGCGCAGGGCAGCCCCAGACGACCGCCC
>JBCQTG010000075.1:0-10055 GCA_047178765.1 Rikenellaceae bacterium
GCGCACTACCAATAATCTTTCCCTTAAAGGCTAGCCACGAGGATATAATCCAGCTATGCGATATGTGCGATGGATTTCTCTTTACTGGTGGAGAGGATGTTAATCCGACAATCTATGGGGAGGCAAAGAGGGAGAGATGTGGAGTACCGAATGAAGATCGCGACTCAATGGAGAGAGTAATACTCGACTACGCCATTGCAAACGACAAACCGCTACTCGGCATCTGTCGCGGTATTCAGATCATCAACGCACTATTGGGAGGAACCCTCTATCAGGATCTACCAACAGAGTATGATAGTGAGCAGAACCACCAGATGGATGCCCCATACGACCGTGAGTGGCATAGAGCAAGAATCACAGAGGATACCCCCCTCGCAGCTCTCTCTGAGAGCTTAGATATAGCGGTAAATAGCTACCACCACCAAGCAATCCGCACCCTCGCCCCAACACTAAAGGCTATGGCTATAAGCGAAGATGGATTAATTGAGGCTATCTATATGCCGACAAAGAGTAATATTATAGCAGTACAGTGGCACCCCGAGTTGAGTTTCCACACCCAAGAGCTATCGCGAAAGATCTTTGCGCTGCTACTTACCTAACCCATGTAGTGCTAATATCACTATTGAGTTTGATATAGTCAATCTCCCACTCACCCTCTGCCACATCCGCAATAGGTTGAATAGCAATCTGGTGCAAATTCTTCTGACAGTTTTTAAATTGTGATATAGGTATAGTAATCTCCTGCCATCCACTATTTATCGATGCAGAGACCCACTCCTGTGTCGACCAATCCACAACATTTGGATTGAGTTTAGTAAACCCTTTATCAAAGTCGTATGTATAGAGAGCGATCTTTAACCCCTTCGCTGCCGAGCTATTTTTAACCCTGATGGTAATATCTTTACAGAGGTGAATAGGTGTATGCAGATGGGGTACAGAGGCGATTATTGCACCCTCTTCACTCACCTCACCTACGATTCTCTGCCCCTCGCGGCTAAGTGTTGTCCCCCCTTTACCACTCCAGCCCATTGTTGAGTGTTCAAAGGTGTAGTGGCGCTCAGGGAGAGGGTACTCAAAGTTATACTCTGGCAACTTAATCGTACCATCCTCATTGAAATAGAGCGGCTGCAACTGTACACCTCTATAGAATGCATTTGTCTCATGGTTCTCTTGAATATAGTACTCCTGCCCTCTCCACACAAACATCGTTCCGTGACCGCCATTGGTGATCTCTCCCTTATACTCATATGGACCCTTCAGCTCCTTTGACATCGAGTAGTAATCACCCCACGAGAGGTAGTACCACTCGCCACGTTTGAAGATATGAGGTTTATCACCATGCCCGATCTCCTTTCCATTATCCATCACAGCGACCTTCTGTGGCTTCGATGTTAGCGATAGCAGATCATCGCTAAGTGTAGCGCAGTAGTAGCGTCCAGCACCCCAGAAGATGGTATACTCACCATTCTCCTCCCACACATCGGGATCGTATGACTTCACCGGAGCCAGCTTCTCAGGGATCAATGGCTTACCCAGAGCATCTACCCACGGACCTGTAGGGTGTGGCGCAGTCATCACGCCAATATCCTTAACTCTATTTGAGAAGAACCAGTAGAAGGTATCCCCTTTATGCACTATATCACCAGCAAAGCAATCATCTACATCACCCATATAGTTCTGCTCGGGCAGGATTGCACCCCTATACTCCCAGTCCGTAAGGTTCGTTGTTGACCATATCTCCCACCTATCCATCTCACAAGCATCGGTAGTATCCCACGAGAGGTCATGACCACAGATTGTATAGAGCGTATCATTCACAATCACCGTGTGAGGATCTGCTAACCCCCTATCGGGTGCAATAGAGCTTACATAGATAGCGTTGTTATCAGCGCCACAGCTACACAAGATAGCCGCCAAGATAGGTAGTAATTTTTTCATATTAGGTTATAGTTATTAGTCAAGAGCAATCAATGACTCCTCATGAATAGTTAATTTCTCTATGCCACACTCCGTGACAACATATGTATTCTCAATTCCGACAGCGCCAACACCGGGGATCACAAACTTAGGCTCTAACGCGATGATATTACCCTCCTCAAATAGCTCTCGCGAACGAGGGGCAATAACCGGCATCTCATTAACCTCAAGCCCCACACCGTGACCAACAAAACCAACCTGTTGAGTATGTCCCATAAAGTACCCCTCTAACGAGGCTTTGCGAGCCATCTCTAGCGCCTCATTATATATATCAGCCGTTGGAACACCCACCCTAGCACGACTCATCAACATCTCGTGCATTTCTATCGATAGTTGATGCGCACGATAGGCTATCTCGGGGAGTTTACCAATTGAGTAGGTGCGCGTCATATCTGTCATATAGCGAGTGAATGTACCACCTTGATCGACCATAATAGCCATATCACCAACGATTTGGGTACCGTTACACCCCACAGGTAGCGACCCATCGAGACCTGCACCCCCCAAAGCAAAGTCATATGGAGAGGGAGCATCGGCATTATCACCAACCAGCAGACTACCCGCCAGCGACTCCATAGTCGTCCCAAAGACCCTCATACTACCTAGACTACCCAACAATCTAGCATGGTACTCCAACTCAGCAACTAGATCAATATCCCTCATTCCATACTTGAAAATAGATGGTATAAGATCATATAATTTAGAGTGCATAACACCCGAGTAACGTACCTGCTCAATCTCGTGCGGAGTCTTGCGACTTCGCGTACGTCTCATAATTGTAGTTGCCGAAGAGAGTACACTCTGAGGCGAGAGATTGAAGATCTTCTGCATCCTCAGATAGTCGTTATATGTCGCCGTATCACCCTCCAACGCTATCATCGTCGGCATTGGATAGCCCCTCTCAACCAGCATCTCAGGAATCTGCTCCACCTTGCGGATATAGACCACCCTATCGCCACTTAGACCTACCGGACGACGAATAAAAAAGATCGGCTCTCTGTCGAGTGTAATATAGACAACCCCCGCAAAGATACGTCCCGCAAGGTAGCAGATCGAAGTATTATC
This sequence comes from Rikenellaceae bacterium, assembly GCA_047178765.1. Taxonomy (GTDB): domain Bacteria; phylum Bacteroidota; class Bacteroidia; order Bacteroidales; family Rikenellaceae; genus Alistipes. Next base: position 3,043 of record JBCQTG010000075.1, read on the forward strand.
GCTAACGATCATCGACTCTACCCCACAACTCTCCATCATCGCCTTTGTCTTATCCCACCTTAGCGACAACTCCTGCGCTTCACTATTTGAGAACATATTTACTCCTCCACTGGTGGTACAAACAGCTGCTCGCAACGCTCAGCAACCTCATCCTTCTCAGCATCGAGTGGGAAGATAATACTAGGCTCAAGCATCCAAACACTCTTTTTCCTCTTTAGGTACTCCTCGCCACCACCGGTGATATTGAGCATCACAACAGCATCCTTCTCAACCTTACCATCAGCAACCGCCTTAATCAATGTTGCCGTAGCTACAGCTGCTGCTGGGTGAATATCTACCCCCTCCAACTGCTCGAACAGCTCCGCTGCCTTGCGTAGCTTAGCATTTGTAGTGACCAGAATCTCACCGTTTGTAGCCTTCAGTGCATCATAGAGACCTCCAATAATTCCATATGGAGGGCGTCTATTCGACAACACCTTAGCATCGATAATCTCCACATCACGGCGAGCCTTATTATCCTCATATGGTAGCATCTCACGAGAATCTATCCTCCATGCATCATACATAGGTACAAAGGGGGCATTCTGTGAAACCATCAACTTACAGATCTTATCACCAAATCGCCCATCGGCAATCAAACGCATATTAGCCTCCCACGCAGCGATAGCACCTGTTCCCGAACCTACAGCCTGAAAGTAGTAATCTGGGATCTGACCTATTGTAGTTGCAGCCGACAACATCGTTGTAGCCATTCCATCTCTACGCGCAATATTTTTCGCACCACCCTCAGCAAAGAACATCCTTGATGATAGAGCAAGGTTACTAAGGTGGATAGCATCGAAATAGTCCCCCCCCTTTGCTGCAGCGATCAACTTAACACATGGTTTCAATGGCGCCTCGAACCACATAGCATCGAGGTTATCCGCCGGCACTGAAAGCAAGAGGTTTATGTCATTATCTGAACATACCTGAGCAAAGGCACGAGCGGTGTTTCCAGCCGATGCAACAACCAAAACTTTACTCTCATCACTACCCATACGACCACAGACGCTATACGCCTCAGTCTCCTTGAATGAGCAGCTCTTCATCGTAGCTCCGATCTCAGGGTAGTAGCCACTAAAGGTGATATAGAGACTCTCCAACCCTAGGTGTTTAGCCAACCCCTCGCTCTTATATGTCACCGGTGCTGACGACCCTTTGAGAATCCTCTGAACAGGCAACCAATCGGCAAACTTATAGAGTCCAAGACGCTCGTCACCCACCTCAATCTGCTGCTTCTCGTACTTTGCACGCACCAACGTTGGACTCTTGCTCTGAAAATCATCCAATATCCACCCTGTATCCTCAAACTCTCTCCCTGTAGCTACACTCTCAAGTGTATACTTTGTCGCTTTGAAATTATCCATAATATATTTTTTATCCATTACTTCTCCGGTAATCCTCATATCCAAACTCTCGCACAACCTCTATCTCTCCACCCTCGTGTTCAATTGCAATCGATGGGTGTGAGACTCCATTAAATGTTGTTGTCTTGACCATCGTGTAGTGTATCATATCCTCAAAAACTATCTCCTCGCCGACCTGTGGTTCGTGACCATCCTCAAAGAGCCACTCACCCATATAGTCACCAGCCAGACAGCTGCATCCTCCCAGACGCCACCCCGTCTCACCCTCCTTCGGATCTCTAGCTCCGATGATTGCAGGTTTATAGGGCATCTCCAAACAATCGGGCATATGGCATGCAAACGAGACATTGAGCATCGCGGTAGTGACATCACCATTGCGCACCACATCCTCGACACGAGCAGTTAACACCCCTGTGCGCCAAGTGAATGCACTCCCCGGCTCTAAAATGAGTCGCAAATGTGGATGGCGCAATTTAAAACTCTTTATCGTATCTATTAGCTTGTCGACATCATATCCCTCACGAGTCATGAGGTGACCACCGCCACAATTGACCCATTTAAGCCGAAGCAGGAGATCGCCAAACTTCTCCTCCAACGCCTCTAGCGCTAGCTCAAGATGCTCAGCCTCCGACTCACACAACACATGAAAATGCAACCCCTCAATACCCTCTGGCAGCTCTATAAGCTGCTCACGTGTAACCCCCAATCTCGACCCCGCAACACAGGGGTTATATAGATCGGTCTCCACAGGTGAGTAGCCAATATTAACCCTCAAACCACACGACACCCCCTTACGTTCAGCCCTTGTCGCAAAACGCTCATACTGTCCCAATGAATTAAATGTGATATGGCTACTAAGATCTAGAATTTGGTTGATCTCGCCATCGGTATAGATAGGTGCGTAGGTATGTGAGAGCGAGCCAATCAATACATCCTCACGCCTAAACTCCTCGCGCACCAACATCGCCTCACTCAATGAGCTAGCTGTAGCGCCATCAGAGTGTTCAGCCAAAACGGGGAATATGCTCCACATTGCACACGCCTTAAGGGCGACAATAACCTCTGCGCCACTCTCCCCCCTAACTCTATCAACGACAGCAAGGTTGCCCCTAAGAGCATCCATATTCAATATATAACTTGGGTTAGGTCTCATAAATTGCATATATCCCACAAAGGTAACATTAATTTTGAGTTATACATAATCTGACATGCTTTTTTATCACTAAGAGAAGGGAGAGATCATGAAGAAGAAAAATTCTCATACAACAATCCGCCCAGCATAACAAATATGATAGGATAATCCTATCTCTCAATGATGCTCATTTGAGATCTCATCTCCTCATTGGTTAGCTGCTGCGTTGGGTCATGCGCAATCACAGACCAGCCGCTCCCCCCTCTGCTGAAGATAAATATTCCCGGTTGTTTAATATCGATGAACACCCCTTTGCTGATTTTATATTCCCCTGAGGTATATGCTGTTGCATAGTATTGACCATCATAATATACAAGCTGCAAATCTCTATCGTTAGCAAGAATTTTTATTTGATCTACGTCAAATTTAGCAACCTCCTCCTGCGTTTTATTTGGCAGAATGAGATACTTATAGCCTCCGTGTTGTTTTGTATGTCGCAAGAATATAGAGACCATCTTACCGTTGACACTCATGGGGTCAACACCAAATGTGACATCATTCCAATTCCCCGCTCGCTCCTCTACAGATGCCTCACACTCATTATCATCGAGGGTAATATATCCGCACTTATGGTGGTGTAGGCGCACACCCGACTTGCATTGCACTACCCTACCCTCTACATTGTGCCACTCACCTCTACGCAAAATCGTCAACTCCCCATCGAGCAATCTCTGCTCTATAGATGTTGTAAGTGTAGCACCTTCGACATCATAGAGATCACCGCCTAAACAGAGGACAAACTCAGATGTCAAGAGCCAACTCTTACGATAGTGCTGGTTATCTTTATCGAGAATCATTGCCGCCATACCCTGCGTGCCATTGCTACATGCCCCAACAAAGTTACTACCATTGTTGATTCCTCCCCCCTCAATTATGCCACCCTGAACTGTTCGCTCTCTCGACTTCGGTGTTTGGTGACATGTTATACCGGGAACTCTGCTCCAATCCCATAGTGCAGGGGCATTCTCATAATCACCACCATCGACATAGATATATAGTGCGCCATCGGGGGAGTAGAAACCACGTCTGTTGTCGTTGTTAGACATCTCCGTTCCACTCACTCGTGTGGAATGCATCTTTAGAGATGCCGACCACCCCTCACATCGATGAATAAAGCAATCTGATTTATCGAAATATTTTTGACCGACAAGTGTTATAGGGTTACCGTAGATATTCTCAGCTACCATCGCTGCAACCTCTGCCCTCTGCTCTGCTGTTCCGGCTAAAGCTATTCGCTGCGATGACTCCAAGATATTATCACCCTTAAATTTAAACATATCTGGACCATACTGCCTCCCTGAGGCGATCATATCCATATAGCCTCGCCACATGAACCATCGAAAACCTTTGGTTATCAGATTGAGTAGAATATCCTTCTGCTCTAGAGTAAAATCGAAAGAGGTGTCGGATAGCACTTCGCAAAATGGGGATAGAATCTTTATCGCCTCACGACCATAGTTACCCATCTGTTGTTGCGCTCCATGCAGATGATAGCTGTAGTCACTTTGAATACCCTCCTCGCCCTCAGTTGCTATAAATATAGTGCTTGAGATAGCATCAATGGCGCGCTGTATTAGCAGCGTATCTCTCTGAAATATACCCTGCATAAGGGCTGTATTTGCTACATATATGAGGTTTGAGCCGGTCTTAGCTAGCTTTGATTTGTTATAAACCAATTTCACCGCATTCTCACACTCCTCTTGCGACATCTCATCTTGCATCAACATAAATGATATTCCCAACTCATGTGGACATGATAGCATATTAGGATACCAATTTGTTGGGCAATGGGGTTTTTCACGAAACCAATAGCTCCATGCGCTATGGATGGCTGTTGATAGCTCTTTGCGTGAAAATAGTTCGTCCTTGAAATCATCACCTTTAGCATAGTATTGCGCCATGCACATTGTCCGTCGCGTATGCTCCTTTGTGCGCCACCCCGATCCAATTGTACTCTCGTAGTCAATATCACACCATCCACCACTTTCGAGATTGAGACTATCGAGGTAGTGTCGGATAGATTGTTCGCTTGGTGCTATTGAGGCGTAGTAGTCGCTATATCGCCTCTTGATAAGTGCAATATCATCCTGTTTGTTCATTGCAAATGATGAGACAACCGTCATCATAAGGAGTATAGCGCAGTAGATCTTTCTATTCATCCGTTTGTAGTTTATCGCTGTGTAATCGCTTATTCTCTGTTGAGATATATGTTATCTTTGTATTCTTCTGCTTATCCTTCAGCTTGTACTCCACAAAGGTGTGAGGCGCTGGACCGCTCAATGGGAATGGCTTGCGTGATAGTTTGAAGGTATCACCCTGCTGCTCTATCCACTCATCTAACTTAGCGCTTAACTCCTTTAACTTTGCCCTGTATTTAGGATCTTGCGCTAGGTTTTTGCTCTCGAATGGGTCTCTCTTAAGGTCGTAAAGCTCCTCGGCTGGGCGTGCATAGTAGCGGCTAATAACATCTTTTGCATGGGCATCTGTTTTAGCTAGTTCATCCCACTCATCCCAATATGAACCAGCGCCCTCTACTCGCATAATATCTGAGTGATTTGAGTGATAGCAATCTGAACGCAGGTTGCGAATATACTTAAACTCCCTATCACACACCGCACGTATTGGGTAGATATTAACTGAGCCATCAGAGGTGTGGGTAGTAAACACTGCATCACGACACCTCTCCTTTGGATTCATTAATACATTGGCAAACGAACGTCCATCAATATCTGTAGAGACCTCACCGCCTGCGATGTCGATCAACGTTGGCATAATGTCGATCCAGCTAACCATCGCATCAGTACGTGTATTAGGCTTGATATACCCATTCCAACGCACGATGAGTGGAGTACGCACACCACGCTCATAGAGATTCCACTTTCCAAATGCCCACTGCGCACCATGATCCGACGAGTAGAGTGTCAAAAAATCATCATTACCAAGATACTCTATATAACTATTGATAACATCTCCCAAAAGGGCGTCCATACCCGTAACATCACTATAATATCCCGCCATATGCTCACGTGTCTTTGGCGTATCGATCAAGTAGTCTGGAATCTCTATACTCTTAGGATCGTAGCCATCAATCTTCAACCACGGCACGTGAGGGCGATGGTCACCAACCATCAAACAGAGTGGCTTATCAGATGTACGACCATCGAGGTATCTCTGCACACTCTTGCCAATGCTATCATTAAACACCTGACTATCCAGATAGTCGAAACCACACACCAGCGGGTGGTTCTTGCCGCTAGCGATCTTGCCGATGGCGACAACCTCATAGCCAGCCGCCTGCAACTCACGCACCATCGTCTGTGTCTCCTTTGGTGGATCTTGGTGGTTCATCACAGCTCCGTTGCGACAAGGTCCATTACCACTCAACAGAGCAGCACGACTAGGACCTGATGATGGCGAGGCTACATATGCACGGTCGAATACAAGACCTCCCTTTGCCAACATCTCAAGGTTCGGTGTGTAGACAGCTTCTGACCCATATGGTTCACTATCCTCATAGCCATGGTCATCTGATAGAAATACCAAGATATTTGGCTGATTATTCTTAGCAGCCCATGTTACAGTGGTACTTAAAATAAGCACTCCACTTAAAAGGTATCTATTCATACGAATTAAGATTTGATTTTTTGCTCAGGTTATTACCTATTTACATTTTACAGCACTACTAACCTCCGTTTTGGATAATAAAAAACCTATCCCATTGAGCGGAGGCTTGTCGCACTTCGATCAACATGACCCTCCTTAGTCGTTACTTCTAACTTGTTAACCTCTTATTATTTATCTGTCAACTTCTGAAATAACTCCACCTCAGAACTCTTATATGGTGTTCCATCCGCCCTAAAGAGGTCGTGAAACCATAACTCAGGCTCAGGCATAGCCTCACCCTCACGAACTACATTTCCATCTTTACGCTCTTGAATCAAGCTACGACGTTTTCCATCCACTAGTCGACTGCTCCACGCCCATATAGTCCCTGACTTGCCAGAGACAAAGCCCCAACAAACAGCTCCTACATTCATCTCTTTCATCATTGGCAAGACCGCCTCTGGAGTATTACCCTCGGTGCGAGCCAACCACTCAGTCATAATAACAGGGCGACCATCTCGCTGAAAATCCTCAATCAGAGCCTTAAATTCATCTGCTTTTTTGTAGCAGTGAATCGAGTGAACATCGCTATTCAGGCGATTGATAGCCTTGTTGTTTAGACCAATAGCCCCTGCTGTGCAAGATGTAATCGGTTGTGATGGGTTAACCTCACGCGCCCACACCCACGAATCATAGACCAGTTGAGCCGATTTGTCACCGATCGCTGTACGTGTCTTTTTCGAACTACCCATATCACCATTTTCGCCTATTCCGTGTCCGGGTTCATTGTATAGCTCCCACATAAGAACACG
>JBCQTG010000076.1:0-10032 GCA_047178765.1 Rikenellaceae bacterium
CTTTAGGTACTTTAAGTATGATATGGCTAAGCAGGGTAAGCGTCAGATTGGATCGACCATCAAGCCGCTGCTCTACACCTTTGCCATTGACCACTTGGGATATAGCCCATGTACACCTGTTGCAAACCTACCGGTGACTATCGATGCCGGAGGAAGTGTATGGTCACCTAAGGAGTCGGGAAATGTGGTATATGATGGCGCTATGCATCCTCTGAAGTGGGGTCTGGCGAAGAGCCGCAACAACTACTCGGCATGGATCATGAAGGAGGCGAAGCAGCCGCGTGCTGTGGCGGAGTTCATCCACAATATAGGTGTTAAGAGTTATATCGCACCTGTGCCATCGCTAGCTCTAGGATCATCGGAGTCTAATGTATATGAGATGGTTAGCACCTACTCGACATTTGCAAATAAGGGAGTCTACACCGAACCAATCTTTGTGACGAGGATCGAGGATCGCCACGGAAATGTGATCGCAAACTTCACCCCCAACAGTCAGGATCAGATCAGCGCCGAGACAGCCTACACAATGTTACAGATGTTGAAAAATGTTGTCTATGAGGGTACAGCGATCCGCTTGACATGGGCTTACGGAATGTATAGAATGGATATTGGAGGTAAGACAGGTACATCGCAGAGGGGACGTGACGCATGGTTCATTGGTGTTCTGCCTAAGCTGGTTGCGGGAGCATGGGTCGGAGGAGAGGATCAATATATCCACCCGAGGAGCAGAGGTGAGGGTAGCGTGATGGCTCTACCTATCGTGGCTGAGTTCTTCAACGCGGTCTTTAAGGATAAGACATTGGGGGTAACTAAACAGGATAAGTTTGAGAAGCCCTTCGGCATGGAGGATTTTAACTGTGATGAACCGACAGCAAAAACCACTGAGAGTGAGGAGAGAGAGGTAAAAAAAGAGGAGGAGATAGAGCTGGATTTCTTCTAAACACTCCACACCTGTCATGCTGAGCGTAGCGAAGCATCTCGCAAGCTCTTTAGATGATATTAAGAGATACTTCGCTTCGCTCAGCATGACAGAAGAGTAGAAAATAGAACAAAAAGCAAAATAATAATTAAAAATGAGAGTAGCAGTAGTAGGCGCAAGTGGCGCGGTAGGACAGGAGTTCCTACAGATTTTGGAGCAGAGAAATCTCCCGATCGATGAGTTGGTATTGTTTGGATCACCACGTAGTGCAGGAAGCACATATATGTTTAAGGGTGAGGAGTTGACTGTAAAGTTGTTGCAGCATGGCGATGACTTCAAGGGTATCGACATCGCCTTGGTTTCGGCAGGTGCAAGCGCATCGAAGGAGTTCGAGACAACAATCACTAAACATGGTGCATTGATGATCGACAACTCTAGCGCATTCCGTATGGATGATGATGTGCCGTTGGTAGTACCTGAGGTTAATGCTGAGGATGCACTCAATGCACCACGTAACGTTATTGCGAACCCTAACTGTACAACTATCCAGATGGTTGTAGCGTTGAAGGCTATCGAGGAGCTATCACACATCAAGCGTGTACACGTATCAACATATCAGTCAGCAAGTGGTGCGGGAGCAGCAGCGATGGATGAGTTGGTTGAGCAGCAGGGACAGTTGAGCCGTGGCGAGGAGCCAACGATCAACAAGTTTGCATTCCAGTTGGCATATAACGTTATCCCTCAGGTAGATGTATTCATGGAGAATGGATATACTAAGGAGGAGATGAAGATGTATAACGAGACTCGTAAGATCATGCACTCAGATATTAAGGTATCATCGACATGTGTACGTGTACCAGTTATGCGCGCACACTCAGAGTCTATCTGGTTGGAGACTGAGCAGCCTGTATCTGTTGAGCAGGCACGCGAGGCGTTTGCAAAGGCTGATGGAGTTATCTTGATGGATGAGCCACAAGATAAGGTATACCCAATGCCATTGTTTATCGCAGGTAAAGATCCTGTATATGTAGGACGTATCCGTAAGGACATCACATCTGAGAATGGATTGACTTTCTGGTGTGTTAGCGACCAGATCAAGAAGGGTGCAGCGTTGAATGCAGTTCAGATTGCAGAGTGGTTGATTAACAACAAGAAGTAGTGCTGAGTGCGCTGTAACGACGGTTATAGAGTTCTGGGTATCGACCCGGGGACAAACTATATGGGCTATGGGGTGATTGAGATCCGCGGATCGAAGCCCCATAGCGTCGTTATGGGGGTCGTTGATCTTCACAGACTGAACGATCCATATCAAAAACTAAGTGAGATATTTAAGCGCTTAGGGGTAGTGATCGATGAGTATGGTATTGATGAGATGGCTCTAGAGTCACCATTCTTTGGGGAGAATGTCCAATCGATGCTTAAGCTAGGACGTGCGCAGGGTGTAGCGATGAGCGCTGCACTCTCACGCGGAATAGATGTCTTTGAGTACGCCCCGACAAAGGTCAAACAGTCAGTCGCAGGCAACGGCTCAGTAAGCAAGGAGTCGCTAGCACGCATAATAGCCACTACGCTAAAGATAAATATTGGCAATGAACGCCTCGATGCAACCGATGCTATGGCTGTAGCCCTATGCCACTTCTACACCATCACCAACCCCCTAAATGGACACTTCAGCGGGGTGAAGAGCAAGGGGCTAGGGGGGAGCAGAGTGGAGCTATCGCGCAAAGGCAGCTCATCATGGGAGCAGTTCGCAAAGAGCAACCCAAAGAGAATCAAGTAGGGCGAGAGGTGCAAAGAGGGGGAGAGCTACAGAGAGGGGGAGAGGCAGTAGAGCCATAAAAAAAAGCAGCTAAACTAGCTGCTTTAATTTTCGAGTGAAGTAAAATTTACTTCTTCTTATCGTATTTCTTTGAGTATCGGCTCATGAACTTATCAACGCGACCAGCGGTATCTACCAACTTCATCTTACCTGTGTAGAATGGGTGAGATGTGTTAGAGATCTCCATCTTATAGACGGGATAGGTTTCGCCATTCACTTCAATAGTCTCCTTTGTCTGAACAGCGGACCGACACAAAAAAACATGGTCGTTTGACATATCTTTGAATGCCACGACACGATAACCCTCTGGATGAATTCCTTGTTTCATTGTTCCTTGTGTTTAATTTAATACTTACTAAGCGGGGCAAAGGTAGTAATATAATTTTATTTACACAATCTTTACAGCTATTTTTTTGCCTGATAGTGAAAAATTAGGGCTAAAATTTTGATAATAGAGATTAATATAGTAAATTTGAAGCGTAAAAATGAGAGTATTAGCGACATATAGCAACCATCACCATCATCACCACTCGATATGAGGGGTAAGTTTGTTGTGTCTCTAGACGATGATATGCAATAAGGCTCATCCCAGTGGTTGTTGGGTGAGCTTTTTTATTTGTTGTAAATAATTAAAAATATAATATTATGCTAAGGATAGCGATTCAGGCTAAAGGTCGATTAAATGAGCAGTGTGTCTCGATGTTGAAAGAGGCGGGTATTGGAGTTGTTGAGAGCAAGCGCAAGCTGATCTCAAAGGCTGAGGGCTTCCCATTGGAGGTGTTGTATCTTCGTGATGATGATATTCCACAGGCGGTATCGATGGGTGTTGCCGATATAGGTATCGTGGGTCAGAACGAGACTGCCGAGAAGGGTTTCGATGTCGAGGAGGTATTGGGACTGGGCTTCGGAGGCTGCCGTATCTCATTGGCTGTTGCTAAGAGTGTTGACTATCAGGGGTTGGAGTACTTCGAGGGTAAGCGTGTAGCTACCTCTTACCCACGCATTCTGCAGAACTTCTTCAACGAGAAGGGTATCAACGCAGAGATACACACTATCGAGGGTTCGGTGGAGGTTGCTCCAGCTGTAGGCATGGCAGATGCAATCTTCGATATTGTCTCTTCGGGAGGTACACTAGTCTCTAATGGACTTGTTGAGGTGGAGAAGATCTTCTACTCTGAGGCTGTATTGATCGCTAACAAGGAGTTGAACGAGGAGAAGCAGGCTATTTTGGATCAGTTGAAGTTTAGATTCACAACGATCCTTGAGAGCCGCGACATGAAGTATGTCTTGATGAATATCCCCGTTGCTAAGGTTGAGGAGGCATCGGCTCTTTTGCCAGCTATGCGTAGCCCAACGATCCTGCCATTGGCTCAGGAGGGTTGGTGTTCAATCCACTCTGTTATCAGCGAGAAGTCGTTGTGGAGTAGCGTTGAGCAGCTTAAGTCGTTGGGAGCTGAGGGAATTTTAGTTCTTTCGCTAGAGAACATGATTAAATAGAGATTTGTAACAGACTGTCATGCAGAGCGAAGCGAAGTATCTCGCAAGGTCTTTCGCTTATCTTGCGAGATACTTCGCTTCGCTCTGCATGACAGAGAGAGGATTAAATAATGATAAAAATTGCGACATATATAGAGCCAGCGAGGGGTGAGTGGTCTGAGCTATGCCAGCGCAATATCCCTCAGGATGATGAGATTGGAGCGAGGGTTGAGGGTATCATCGACTCGATAGCTAAGGGTGGCGATGAGGCTCTACGTGCAGTTGTTGAGAGCATCGATGGCTCAGCACCGGAGAGCTTTGAGATCAGCGCAGAGGTGATTGCAGCTGCCGAGCAGAGCGTTAGCGAGGAGTTGAAAGAGGCTCTAAAGCAGGCTAAGCAGAATATCGAGAGGTTTCACTCAGCACAGCGCCATACCCCCATTGAGTTGGAGGTGATGAGCGGAGTGAGATGTATCCAGCGTGCTGTGGCTATCCGCAGAGTGGGTATCTATGTTCCGGGGGGTACAGCACCATTGGTATCTACGGTATTGATGTTGGCTATTCCAGCGGTTATCGCAGGTTGCAAGGAGGTTGTTCTCTGCACCCCACCATCGAAGAGTGGCGAGGTCTCGGCAGAGATTCTCTACGCTGCTAAGCTGTGCGGTGTCGATAGGATCTTTGCTCTGGGTGGCGCACAGGCTGTTGCTGCCATGGCTTATGGCACAGAGAGTGTACCTAAGGTCGATAAGATCTTTGGTCCGGGGAATAGATATGTCACTAAGGCGAAGCAGATCGTCAGCACCAACAGGGTTGCCATCGATATGCCGGCGGGACCTTCAGAGGTGCTGGTGATGGCTGATGAGAGTGCGAGGGCTGAGTTTGTAGCCTCTGATCTGCTCTCTCAGGCGGAGCATGGCGCTGATAGCCAGTCTATTTTGGTCTGTAACTCAGAGGCATTTGCTATTGCTGTCCAAGAGGCAGTGATAGAGCAGACAGCGCAGCTAAGCCGCGGAGAGGCTATTGCAAAGTCTCTGGAGCAGTCGAGAATAGTTATCTTTAGCGATAGAGCTAAGATGGTTGAGTTTAGCGAGGAGTATGCCCCTGAACACCTTATCATCTCGATGGATGATGCGTGGTCGGTGGCGAATGAGATCACCTCGGCGGGGAGTATCTTTGTGGGTAACTACTCACCTGAGAGTGCAGGAGACTACGCCTCGGGAACAAACCACACACTACCCACAGGTGGCTGGGCGAGGTCATATAGCGGTGTGAGCCTAGATAGCTTCACCCGCAAACAGACATATCAGGAGTTGACACATGATGGTATCAAATCCCTAGCACCAACGATAATTGCAATGGCAGCTGCCGAGGGGTTGGATGCACACGCAAATGCAGTAAAAGTGAGGTTATGACAAGAGAGGATGTATTGGGTCTAGTGAGACCAAACATATTGGCATTAGAACCCTACTCAACAGCTCGCGATGAGTATGAGGGTGGGGATATAGATGTGTGGTTGGATGCAAATGAGAATCCATTTGATAATGGGATTAATAGGTATCCTGATCCACACCAAGTGGAGCTAAAGAGGGTTTTGGGCGGAATCAAAGGGGTTGACCCTAAGCAGATCTTTATCGGCAATGGAAGCGATGAAGCGATAGATCTAATATTTAGAGTCTTTGCGCGTCCGGGGGTTGACAACGTTATCTCTATCGCTCCAACCTATGGAATGTATAAGGTGGCAGCGGCGACAAATGACATCGAGGTTCGCGAGGTTCAGCTAGGTGAAAATTTCTCTCTTCCAGTTGACAAACTTCTCTCAGCAGTGGATGAGAGAAGCAAGGTTATCTGGATCTGCTCGCCTAACAACCCAACAGGAAATGCCTTTGCGGAGGGTGATATTATCCGCCTCTTAGAGGAGTTTCAGGGTGTTGTTGTTGTTGACGAGGCATATATCGACTTTGCCGAGGGTGAGGGATTCCTACCTAAGCTAGGTAGCTACCCCAATCTTGTTGTGTTGCAGACACTCTCTAAGGCGTGGGGAATGGCTGGTCTGAGGTTTGGTTTGGCATTTGGCTCTGAGGAGGTTATCTCATTGATGAATAGGGTTAAGTACCCATACAATATAAATGTATTGACTCAGGCGAGAGTTGCCGAGGAGTTGAAGAGGGATGTAGCCTCTGAGGTTGCTGAGATCATCGCTGAACGCGAGAGGGTCTTGGCGGCACTGCCACACTTCGCAACTGTTAAGAGGGTCTACCCTACCGATGCCAACTTTGTGTTGGTGGAGGTCGAGAATGCTAATGACCTATACGACAGGATGATAGCGGCAGGGGTGATAGTTCGCAACCGCACAAAGGTTGTGATGTGTGAGAATACACTACGTATAACAATAGGAACGGCAGAGGAGAATGACCGTATGTTAAAGGTTTTAGAGTAATGAAGAAGGCACTTTTTATAGATAGGGATGGAACGATCATCCTAGAGCCACCAGTTGATTATCAGGTTGATAGCTACGAGAAGTTGGCGTTCCGCAGTGGAGCGATCTCAGCGATGAAGCAGCTCTCGACACTCGACTATGAGTTGGTTATGGCGACAAACCAAGATGGTCTGGGGACAGAGTCGTTCCCTGAGGAGACCTTCCATCCAGCACACAATATGATGTTGGATGTTTTGGCATCTGAGGGTGTGACATTTGACGATCAACTGATCGACAGAACATTTGAGCATGAGGGGGCTGAGACTAGAAAACCTCGCACGGGGATGTTCGGAAAGTACCTATCTGGAGATTACGATATGTCGAAAAGCTATGTCATTGGCGATAGGGTGACCGATATTATTTTGGCTAAGAATCTAGGTGCTAAGGGTATACTCATCGCTGAGGAGTCTAAGGGTGTTGAGATGTTACGCGAGGCTGGTGTTGAGGATGTATGCGTCTTGATAAGTGAGTCGTGGGGTGAGATAGCGGAGGAGATTAGGTGTGCCGATCGCAGAGTGACCATCGAGAGGGGGACTAAAGAGACAAAGATCGCAGTGACGCTAGATCTCGACCGTAGAGCAGGTGTTGTCTCGAAAGTGGAGACAGGGCTGCACTTCTTCGACCATATGTTAGATCAGATCTCGCACCACGGAGGAGTTGAGTTGCAGGTGGCTGTTGAGGGTGATCTACAGGTTGATGAACACCATACGATTGAGGATACAGCGATTGTTATTGGCGAGGCGATCAACGCTGCATTGGGTGATAAGGCTGGTATCGGACGCTACGGCTTTGCCCTTCCGATGGATGATTGCAGCGCTTTGGTGCTGCTGGATTTTGGGGGTAGGATCGACTTCTCGTGGGATGTTGAGTTCAAACGCGAATATGTCGGAGATGTCCCTACGGAGATGTTCAAACACTTCTTCCAGTCGTTGTGTGCAGCTGCGAGGTGCAATTTGCAGATCTCAGCTAAGGGGGAGAATGAACACCACAAGATTGAGGGTGTGTTTAAAGCATTTGCTAGGGCGTTGAAGATGGCGATCAAGAGAGAGCCATTATCAAATGAGGTTCCATCGAGCAAAGGAATATTATAACACTTGTCTGTCATGCTGAACAGAGAAAAATATATATAGATGATAGCAATAATAGATTATGATACAGGCAATTTGCGTTCGGTAATGAATGCGCTGAGCCGTGCAGGTGCAGAGTATGTAGTCACTAGCGACCATGCTCTTCTGCGTGCAGCGGATAAGATCATCATGCCGGGTGTTGGTGAGGCTTCTTCAGCGATGGAGAAGTTGCGCGAGAGGGGTTTAGTTGAGCTTATTCCTACACTTACACAGCCGCTTTTGGGTATCTGTATCGGTATGCAGCTGATGTGTAAGAGTAGCGAGGAGGGTGATGCAACATGCCTCGGGATCTTTGATACTGAGGTGGTTAAGCTGCCTAGCGAGACAACAAATGGCGAGATGCTTAAGGTTCCACATGTTGGTTGGGATACTATTGAGAGTTTAAAAACTCCACTATTCGATGGTATAGAGGAGGGGTTACATATATATTATGTACACTCATACGCCGCTAAGGTGTGCGACCAGACCATCGCAACAACTGAGTATGGTGTGCCATTTAGCGCCGCTCTACACCGCGACAACTTCTATGGAACACAGTTCCACCCCGAGAAGAGCGGCGGAGTAGGCGAGAGAATATTAGATAATTTTTTAAAGTTATAAGATGATAGAGATTATTCCAGCAACAGATATAATTGGAGGAGAGTGTGTTAGACTCTCTCAGGGCGACTACGACCGCAAGACAAAGTACTTTAGCGACCCCTTAGAGGCGGCAAAGGCGTTTGAGGGGGCAGGAGTCAAGAGGCTACACATCGTTGATCTAGATGGAGCTAAAGCGGCTAACCCGATGAACCTTAAGGTTTTGGAGAGGGTAGCTACACACACCTCATTGATTTTGCAGTATGGCGGAGGTATCAAGTCATCGCAGGCGTTGACCGATGTCTTTAATGCCGGTGCAGCACGTGCGATCGTAGGTAGTCTGGCTGTTCGCGAACCTGCAAAGTTTATCGAGTGGTTGGAGGAGTTTGGCGGAGATAGGATGGTTCTAGGAGCAGATATTAAGGGCGATAAGGTGGCTATCCAAGGGTGGCTAGAGGAGTCTACAGTCACTATCGAGGAGTTGATGAACCTCTTCCTATTGGATGGATTGAAGCATGTTATCTGCACCGACATCTCGCGTGATGGCATGATGTGCGGAGCGGCGACACAGCTCTATACTGGACTAAATGCCAAATATCCCGATGTTGAGATCATCGCTAGCGGAGGTGTTAGCAAGATGGCAGACATCGAGGAGCTGGAGGCTGCTGGTGTGAAGAGTGTGATTGTCGGCAAGGCGTTGTATGAGGGTGGAATTACACTAAAAGAGTTGGAGCGATGCTTGCAAAGAGAATAATCCCCTGCCTAGATATTAAGGAGGGGCAGACAGTTAAAGGTATCAACTTTTTGGAGTTGCAGCAGGTTGGTGACCCCATTGAGCTAGGGGCAAAATATGCCGCTGAGGGTGCTGACGAGCTGGTCTATCTAGATATTAGCGCTACGCTAGAGGGTCGAAATACATTCACCGATCTGGTGAGTCGCATTGCCGAGAGGATCAACATCCCCTTTACCGTTGGCGGAGGGATCAGCACGCTGGCAGATGCCGAGAGGTTACTGAGTGCAGGAGCTGATAAGATCACAGTAAACTCAGCAGCAGTGGCTAACCCATCGCTGATCGATGAGATCGCCTCGAAGTATGGCTCTCAATTTATCGTTGTGGCGATCGATGCAAAGAAGATCGATGGGGTGTGGAGAGTATGCACCCACGGAGGTAAACGACCTACCGAGGGGGAGCTATTCTCATGGGCTGAGGAGGCTTATAACCGCGGAGCGGGTGAGATCCTATTCACCTCAATGGACCACGATGGGACAAAGAGCGGCTATCCGAATGAGGATTTTGCGAGGTTAGCGGAGTTGCCAATCCCGATTATCGCCTCGGGGGGTGCGGGTACAGTTGGGCATATCGCCGATGTGCTGACACATGGAAAGGCAGATGCCGCGTTGGCAGCGAGCATCTTCCACTACAATGAGATACCTATCCCAGTGTTGAAAAAGGCATTGAAAGAGCAAGGAGTTTGTGTAAGATAAAAGAGTAAAGATATGAAATTCAGTGATTTAAAACTAGAGAAATGCCCAGATGGGCTAGTTCCAGTGGTTATCCAAGATGACCGCTCATTGGAGGTTTTGATGGTTGGCTATATGAACGAAGAGGCTTATGATAAGAGCGTTGCTGAGGGTAAGG
>JBCQTG010000077.1:0-9961 GCA_047178765.1 Rikenellaceae bacterium
CATCGGCAGTGGCAAATAGAGAACTGTTTATACCTCCAATAAACATATTCGCACTAACCTCCAACTCCCTGCGCTCATCAGCAAGTTCGGTTATTGTTGGATAGCTGCTTGGGTCAGCCCCGGGGATAGATAGCTTGCCACTCTTCCAACTTATACCGATCTCCCATGTATTGGTATTTACATCGATGGTTATAGGCATATCTGCAAACTCCTTAAGTGTATCCATCAGCAGTTTTGATGGTGCCGCTATCACACCGTCACGCTCTACACTCTCTATTGTTATCGATGACACAATGGTTGTCTCCACATCAGATGCAGTGACTGTTAGCTGCTCACCCTTGAGATCGAGCAGAAAATAGTCCAAAATAGGATATGTATTTTTGCTATTTATAACCTTTCCTGTATTAGCGAGTAGGTGTTGTAACGATCCGCTTGATGTTGTGAATTTCATTTTATACTCTTGTTTTAATTTATTTTGCCAATTTATCTAGGACAACTTTTATACCCCTTATGATGGACTCTTTATAATCGACATTTGCCTCCCCCTTTGTTCGTTGAGCTATTATCGTACAGATGGTCGCTGCCCTATGTCCCATCAACTTTGCTAGCCCCGCAATTAGTGAACTCTCCATCTCGTAGTTAGTCACTCGGCGATCGTTGAACTTAAAGCTCTCTATTTTATTGTTCAACT
The DNA here is from genome assembly GCA_047178765.1 of Rikenellaceae bacterium. Taxonomy (GTDB): domain Bacteria; phylum Bacteroidota; class Bacteroidia; order Bacteroidales; family Rikenellaceae; genus Alistipes. Next base: position 692 of record JBCQTG010000077.1, read on the forward strand.
CCATGTCAGCTGGATTGATACGTAGTGATCGTCCCTGAGGTGCATAGAACCCCGGTGAGGCGATTGTGATACCCTCCTTGGTGCTATCAGCGAAGAGCTTTAGCAGCTCCTCATCTGCATCTACAGCATAGACCGGGGGGAATCTTCTACTCCAGCATACATGCTGCTCAAAAGCACTCATCATCTCTGCATCACATATCTTCTCACTACCAGCATAGTAGCTCAATACGCCATCGAAACCGATGGAGGTGCGAGCAAAGAGTAGATCTCCTATCTGCAAATCCTCTTGTAAAGCCCCAGATGTGCCGAAACGAACGATCGTCAACTGCTTGACTTCACCCTTTACAGTCCTGCTTGTTAAGTCAATATTTGCCAATGCATCCAGCTCACTCATGGTGATGTCAATATTTCCCAACCCTATTCCAGTCGAGAGAACGGTCATTCTCTTGCCACAATAGCAGCCAGTGAATGAGTTAAACTCTCGGCTCTCACGCCTAAACTCAATCGAGTCAAAAAACTCAGCGATAAGATTTACACGTCCCGGATCACCTACCAGCACAACCGTCTCCGCCAACTCCTCAGGTCTGAGGTGTAGGTGGAAAATCGAGCCGTCATCGTTGATTATCAGCTCTGAAGGTGGAATAACTCTCTCGTTCATCGAAGAATATTTTGTTTATTGGCATAAAAGTAATATATTTACAGCGAAATTCAAAATAATAAAGATAAAAAAATGACACTTATAAAATCTATCTCCGGAATCCGCGGTACAATCGGTGGTGTGCAGTCTGAGAATCTCACTCCATTAGATATTGTAAAATTCACCACTGCCTATACTCGTGTTATTGCTGAGCAGCGAAGTTCAAATGATAAGCCATTGTGTATAGTTGTTGGACGTGATGCTCGACTATCGGGCGAGATGGTGCGTAGTATTATTGTCGGCACGTTGATCGCTTGTGGAGCAGAGGTTATTGATCTTGGATTGTGTACCACCCCCGGTGTTGAGCTGGCTGTTACTCACTACGTTGCTGATGGCGGAATCATCATTACAGCGTCACATAACCCAACTCAGTGGAATGCACTAAAGTTGCTAAATTCAAAGGGTGAGTTCCTCAATGATGCTGAGGGCAAAGAGGTTCTATCGCTCTCAGAGCAGATTGACTATAGTTATCCAGAGATCGATGCTATTGGCAAAATTGCGTTAGTAGAGGACTTCAACCGCACTCACATAGAGCAGGTGCTATCTCTACCAACTGTTGATCGAGAGGCGGTTAGTAAGCGTAAATTTAAGGTAGTTGTAGATGCCGTAAATTCAGTTGGCGGAGTAGTTATTCCAGCGCTGTTGAGAGAGCTTGGTTGCGAGGTAATCGAGCTTAATTGTGAGCCTACAGGACGCTTTGCGCACTCTCCAGAGCCGTTGGCGGAGAATCTCACTCAGATTGCTGCCGCTGTACCTCAGCATGGTGCTGATCTAGGGGTGGTGGTAGATCCCGATGTAGATAGGTTGGCTTTGATATGTGAGAATGGAGATATGTTTGGTGAGGAGTATACATTGGTTGCAGTGGCTGATTACATCCTATCTATGACCAAAGGGTCAACAGTCTCTAACCTTAGCTCATCGCGTGCGTTGCGTGATTTGACACACTCTCATGGTTGTGAGTACTATGCTGCCGCTGTGGGTGAGGTTAATGTTGTCGAGAAGATGAAGAGTGTTGGAGCTGTTATTGGTGGCGAGGGTAATGGAGGTGTGATCTACCCCGAGTCACACTATGGTCGAGATGCCCTTGTTGGTGTTGCGCTGTTTCTCTCATTGCTTGCCTCAAAAGATTGCTCTGTCAGTGAGCTGCGTGCAACATACCCTGAATATTTCGCCTCAAAGAATAAAATTGAGTTAACACCAGATATTGATGTTGATAGAGTTCTTGCTACTATTGAGGGTCGATACTCTAATGAGCAGGTGAATACAATCGATGGTGTAAAGATTGATTTTGCTGATAGTTGGGTTCATCTACGCAAGTCAAATACAGAGCCAATAATAAGGATCTATACAGAGGCAAAAAGCTCTGCTGAGGCGGAGGCGCTAGCTGAGCGATTTATCGGGGAGATTGGCGAGATCAGCGCTTTATAATAGATTAGAGTAGTATCTGGTGCGTCGTAGGATAGCCAATAAATAGCCTCTTATCGGGAGTAGAGATTGCCATATTTTAGCACATCTCTGCTCCCGTTTTGAGTTGGGGTTGATCGTTTTATGAGGTTTGATAATAGCGGTAACTCGCGCTACAATATTGCTCTTAAGAGACTGCTCTCTCCCTTTTAGGTTACCATCACCCATTAGAGTCACTACATCACCCTCTATTTTTATAACTCGATGGATGATGTAACGAGGTCTCTGTGAGCCGATTTTAGCAAGAGCAATATCGCCCACACAGATCTCGCCATCAACTCGACATAGCTCTACACTATCCCGCCCCCCAACGATAAATGGCAACATACTTTGACCTTTGGTGAGTAGAACGACACGCTCGCCAGAGGCTACCATCGCTGCCACACTATCGAGCAGTAGGTTATTTTGAACTATAACCTTTCTAGACATAGACTCTCATAGCAACATTGCGCCGCCTCATTATTTGGCAGGCACTCCATCTCATAGCACCCAACCCTAGTTATTACACTCTCTAGGCTCGCAGCTTTAGCATTCAAGAGACTCCGACTCCATTGAAATCCCGAACAGCTCGTCATCACTGAGGCATATCCACGAATAGCCTTTAGTCGAGTGAGTCTATTGTACTCCGCGCGTTTGATCCTCACGATTGCTCTCAATGGAGCAGAGAGGTTACGATAGCAATGTCTCTTACCGCTCCATGGCGAGCCATAAGCAATCACCTCACCACCCTCATGATAGCGCACTATGGGGTGGTCATCATTTAACAGCTCGGCATCAGCGAAGCTCTCTTGCCACATTCGCGAATGTGTACTCTTCCCAGTTCCGCTCTTACCTATGAATAGATGTGCGCAACCATCCTTAAGGATAGCAGACGCATGAAGCAGCAGAGTATTGTGGTGAACTGTATATGTTATATAGCTAAGGATCATTGCATTATTAAATGCAAATAGAGCCTGTTGATGGTTACACCTATCATTCAATGATATTGTTGCCAACGACTCCACAATATGAAGTTGCGCATCTACCTCACTGCTACGCGGCAGGGTAATGTTATATAACAACCCCGCTGTCGTCCTATAGATATTCACTCTCACCATCCCCTCATCACTCAGTTCAACATCTTCGAGCAGCGTCTCGGTAACCTCATACGACACACCCTCCACCACCTCGACACGATACAACACCTCCCCACTATGCGGAGCCTCAAATGGTCGATAAGCACCAAGCAAATTGCTGTATCTCTCAGGTATAGAGAGGCTAAATATATGTTCTGCGATCTTAAAATTCATTATTTTGTAAGATTTATTACTGAGTTACACCTCTCGCTAGTACGCTCGCGATGTGTCACCATTATCACTGTTCTACCCCTAGCATACTCCATGAGTCTCCTCAGCAGCAGCTCCTCTGTTGCACTATCTAAGGCAGATGTTGGCTCATCGAGCAGCATCACCCCTCCTCTACGTAGCAGCCCACGAGCTATCGCAATACGCTGCGCCTCACCCTCGCTAAGTCCCGCTCCGCGCTCACCACATAGTGTATCGAGACCATCGGGCAGTCGATAGACAAACTCAGCTACGGCGGTGTGTATAACCGCCTCTATCTCCTCCTCCGTTGCCCGATGATCTCCACGCAAAATATTCTCTCTTATTGTTCCGCTAATGAGCGTATTACCCTGAGGCACATAGACAAAGTTCGCACGAGTAAGAGGCGAACACTCAACAGCCTCATCCTCATTATATAACTCCACAACACCCTCTGAGGGGGTCAAGAAGCCAAGCATCAACCTCAATAAGGTACTCTTTCCGCTACCAGTCTCGCCGACGATAACATGCAGATCATTAGCTCTGAAATCGGAGACAAAGTTGGATATTACACTCTGCTTTCCATAGTCAAACGACACCCCGCGGAATCGCACTCCAACATCTCCAGTGACAATCTGCTGTTCACCCTGCACCTCTATCTCCAACCCCTCCAACTCCGATAATCTATCGATAGATGTAGCGGTCTGCGCAATAGTCGACATATACGAACTTATAGCGACAATAGGTGTCTGGACCTTAGCGACAAGTTGCAGAAATGCGGTCATCACGCCAAATGATATAGCCCCACTATTCAACCCCACGACACCCCAAAGGAATGCGGTTAGATAGCCCGCAGTAAATCCAAGTCGAACGACAGCCCTAGAGTAGAGGGTGTAATCACTACGACGCAGCGTCTTTGTAAATATCTCACCAGAGAGCATACGCAGCGAGTCAAACGACCCCTCGACACTACCCATTGAGTTTATAACACACCTACTCTGCACCTGCTCCTGAATATGTGCCTGCACGGAGCTATCCACCTCACGTATTGAGTGGGTTAACGACCTCATCCTGACCAGATACCGTTTGCTGCATATCAGAGCAATGGGCATAATTGCAAATATCAGCCACGCCAGCCTGCTATCCATAGTAAGCATAAATATGAATGAGAATAGAAACTCGGCAACGGTAATCGCCATCGCGGGGAGTGTAGTGCAGAGCGACTCACTCACCCTACGCACATCCCCCTCAAGTCGAGATGTGACATCGCCCGTATGAAACTGCTCTCTACCGCTCCATCGGCTCAACATAACCCTGTAGAATAGCCTCTCGCGCAGTTCGTTCATCATCGCTACCGATGTGGCGCTCTCTATCCGCCCTCGAAAGAAGTTGCATATAACCTGAACGATCAAGACGGTGATGATCTGCAAGGCGGGAGTCAATATACTCACCTCACCTCCCCCAACGGCACTATCGATTAGCGACTTACACAAAAAGACAAATAGCATAGATGTACCCACCGATGCCACACCCAGCACAATAGCTAATGTGATTGCGCCACGATAGCCCCGTGAACGCTCAGCGATCCATAATATACTCTCTCGTAACGTCATAACCCCTTCATTGCCAAACGAACACTACGAACGAAGCTCATAGAGTAGAATCGGAGAGCATACCTCCAATCAATCCTCATTAGGTATTTCATATCTCGCGCCATTGCAATTGTCCCTAAGTACTTACGAGCGACAACGCCCTTTGTACGCCTTTGATTATCGACATTGTAATATCCGAAATTCCCTCTACTCCATATCCGCTCCATTGCGCTCTGGTATAGTTGGTCATCTATCTTGTCATAGCCGAAGATCTTTTCCGGCGCTACGCCCAATGCCCTCACGGCGATCGATGCAAATAGAGCAACTGCTCTCTCCAGCCTAAATAGCGTGACTAATCTCATTATCTCCTCACGGTCGATATTGTTGTAGAGTGCTGAGGTGTAACACGCCCAATCACACATCTGCCTCAGCCCTACCCCACCCGTTAGGAAGTGTCGCCAAGTGTGGTAAAAAATATATATAAAGTCGAAGTTGTATGGAGGTAGATATACCCTCACCCCCTCTATCGAGACCTCGCGCAGCTCCTCGCCCTCTAGCTGCTCCATGCTCCACTCAATAAATTCGCCACTTCGGAATGCTACACTGTTAGGTGCCGTTGCATAGCGATGTATCTCGACTATATTACCCCTAAATGTAAATGTAAAGTGGTGTTCTGAGTAGTTCTTCTCCTCCTTTAGAGATAGCTCTTTGCGGATAAACTCACACACCGCAATGTAGTTTCGATCACCCACATATAGGTCAATATCGCCACACTGCCTCAGCCCGGGATCGGGGTAGTTCAGCCCCGCGCCAAGCCCCTTGAGCAGCACCGGTTTTTCGACCCCAGCACGCTTGACCATCTCGATCATCTCCGCTAATATCTCCACCTGATGCCCACGATATATCCTGTTTAGCGCAACCTTCTGGTGGAGTCTCAACCTATCACCCCGCGATGGATGCAACGATAACGGCAACCTCTCGATTGCCGCTGAAACCACACCTAATAGAGTCTGCTCCTTTGCAAGTTGTAACACCTCAGCCCAATCAACCCCCTTTTCAAAGAGGTTTATATCAGCCTCGCTACCCCACAATGAGCTACGTATCAACTCTAGTAGTTGTTGTTTGGACCTCATCATCTACTCATCTACTCAACTAATCCCACCTCACTCCAACTCTGCGCCACAGCCTCTGCATCAGCCATAGCCCTCTGAGGATCGATCTCATACTTTGCTACCAAAAGCTCCGCGAGTCTCTCCACGGTGAAATCGCACCCGATGATCTCGCCCCATAAATATGCAGCTGACTCATTAAGTGCGATCAGCTTATTGAAATTTATCTGCGCAACCGACTCACCGCTAACTATCATCTCGCCAGCGACACTACGCAGCACGAACCCATCTACTATCTTCATATATCTTATAAATTTGCAACTACAAGGGCGATCAAACCCTTGTAGCCTTTAGTCAGCTGTCTACTCAACCTGCCAGTTCAAGACAGGGTAGCCATCATTGATGGGTTTACTATCGCTATCATCTTGGTAGGCATTGTTATTATTCAAGCCTGAACATGTTGATAACGTTATAGTCTCCATAAGATTATCTTTAACAGATGTTGATGAACCTGTTCCAACAGAATAGGTAGTGTTATTTAAGCAAAAACTACCAATAGTTGTTGGGATTACGCCAGTAGTACTAGTGTATAAAAACCCAACGACACCTCCTACACGAGCAGTGTAGTCAGAGGAAACGTCGCTTTGCCCCGTAAAATTGCCAGTCATCTCTCCTGTACTATAACAGTATTCAACATCGCCCTCATTCTGTCCACAGATACCTCCGATATTCCTACATCCACTTATATCTCCTCGATTGTAGCAGTTCTCAATCAAAGCACCAGCTGCATTATGACCAACGACACCACCTACATTATAGTCACCAGAGATAGTTGCGCTATTGTAGCAGTTGCTCACTGTACCGTAGTTATATGACACGATACCTCCCATCTCCCAACCACTACCACTAATATCAGTAGTGACACCATATATTTTACAATATATCGATCCAGTAACACCAAGATTTTTTACAACACCATTAGCAGCCAAATATCCGAAGAGACCCTGTTAGCTTTTCACTTCATCATAATTGATATAAAGACTCTTCACAACATGACCATTACCATCAAAAGTACCTGCATATCTGTTCCCATCCAACATACCAATCGGCTCCCAGTTACCTAGTGTCGAACTACATACATCGCCAAGGTCAATGTCATTCATCAATTTACCATCTATTGTAGTAAGTTTTTCACTCGCAAACGCAAAGTTACCAGTGCCATAATCAATATAATTAGCCCCGGGATTACTTCCACCATTCACCAGCTCCTCAAACGCTTGAAGACCCTTACCTGAATATATTTCGTAGACACCATAACCATCATCATTGTATACAATATCCGCAGTGAGACTATATATTTTAGAGGTGTAGCGAGAACCTTTTTTATACTCCTTGCTACTCTCGACCTCACGATAAGCAATGATATTATCACCATTATAGAAGGTAAAGGTCAAGTCACGTGTATAAGCAGCACATGGCTCAATCATGATATATGATGTTATATAATCATCATCAGAAGAAGTAGAGACTGCTGTTGTGTAATTCACCGTATAACTATCACTACCATTCTCAAAAACGACCTTTGTAACCTCAATATCACTCTGATAAACAAGTGTCATAACAGCCTTTTCATGGCTAAAGTGCATCGATACATCGCCATCATCTTTTGAGTAGGTGAAGGATGCAGTCATCATACACGCAGCGTTGAGACTGCTGATTGCATCACCATTTTGCGAAGAGGTTAAATCTGCCGCAACAGCCTCAGCGTAGCTCAACTCAGTATTAGTCGAAGCTGGGAAGATCGCAGTGTAATCACCACTCTCTAAGGTGGTAGATGTAGAGCTAAATGTACCCAGATTAGCTGTGACCTCAGTACATTTAAAATCACAAACATAATCACCATATTCATCATACACTGAGAATGAATCATTATCCACCTCCCAATCAAGTGAGATGCCACTAGTGTCATTATCTGTGAATGTAACCTTAGAGCCTGAATCATCACTCGGAGCAACGGCAGTTAGAGTAGTCCCTGTTCCACCCGTAACAACTGGCGTAGGGTCATCGACGCTATCCTCACTACATGCCACCAGACATAAGCTAGCTACTACCGTGTAGACTAGCTTTTTAAAAAATAATTTCATGATTTTTTACTTTTAGTTTACCATGCCTCACCGTCATCATTCACATTGTCAGTACTTGCTTCAAGAACTGCATCCTCAATTTCAATTTCAATCACCTCTATTTGAGGCGCTTCATAACTTGTTTTCATAGTTTTATTGTTTTTTTAATTAAATTTTAAATATTAAATGATACAACTTTCGGAGTAACATTCCGCAACTATTCACTCCCTCAACCTCACCCCTGTCATGCTGAGCGAAGCGAAGTATCTCGCAGGGTCTTGCGAGGATCTTGCGAGGATCTTGCGAGATACTTCGCTACGCTCAGGACAGCCTCTGGATGATCTTTAGTGCGTTGTATAGTGGTATTTAGGGGCTGAGTAGTTACCTTTCGGAGGTAACATTTCGCAACTATTCACTCTCCTACTACACTGCTTGAGGTAACATTTCGCAACTATTCACCCCTCCTACTACACTGCTTGAGCCTACCCGCTGTGCTGCTTGAGCCTGCCCGCTAGAGTGTTGTCATGCTGAGCGAAGCGAAGTATCTCGCAATATAAAGGGAAGAGTAATGACGTTAATAGAGATGTTTGCCTCTGATTGTGGCATACACATACACAAAACATCGCACGCGAAGAGAGGGCATCTCTATAGCGTGGATAATGAAATATATCCCTCCCCTCAGTCAATGACACGTTGTACATCTTCATAGATTGAGTCTTATTGGTTCTCCTCTCCTCTCCTCTCCTCTCCTCTCCTCTCCTCTCCTCTTAATATATCCATATCAAGTTAAGGTTAATTTCTTTTACGCGAATACAGTTGCAAATATAATTAATTTTTGTTAAAAAGTACTAAAAAAAGGCATTTATATAAAAATAAACTAATAACATTGTGCTAAGAGTGTTATTTTATTGTTAATTTTGTCAAGGTTCTCGCAAAGCACTCGCCCTCACTCATGCTCACCCCCCCCTCTCACACCACGCTACC
>JBCQTG010000078.1:0-9933 GCA_047178765.1 Rikenellaceae bacterium
TTGCTATGCTCACACCACGACACCGTAAAGCCATCAGCAAGCTACACACGTGACCCATTCACCCCAACTATTGAGGGTGATAGGTTGTATGGTCTGGGTAGTAATGATGCTGGGGCATCTGTTGTTGGGTTGCTAGTTACCTTTGTTGAGCATAGATGTTCAAAATTGCCTTTCAACCTTATGTTGGCGATAGTCGCCGAGGAGGAGGTGATGGGTGAGGGTGGCTTACGATCGCTCACCGATGAGGTGAGTGGGGTAGATATGGCTATCGTTGGAGAGCCTACACAGCTCGATGCCGCTATTGGTGAGAGGGGGCTGGTAGTCCTCGATTGCATAGCTAAAGGCAGGAGCGGACATGCCGCAAGAGATGAGGGGGAGAATGCCCTCTACAAAGCGGTGAGAGATATAACAGAGCTACAAAATTTCAGCTTTGAAAAGAGTTCGGAGCTGTTGGGAGCTATCCGCATGACAACAACAATGATTGAGTGTGGAACACAACACAATGTAGTCCCCGAGAGCTGCCACTTTGTGGTCGATTGCCGAACTACCGATGCCTACACAAATGTGGAGTTCGTGGAGATTATAAAGGGTGCGTTGGAGTCAGAGGTGACACCCCGCTCAACAAGAATCGGTGCTTCGGCACTGTCGGAGCAACACCCACTTTTAAAGGCTGCCAAAGAGCTAGGGTCGACATCCTACGTCTCACCGACAACATCGGATATGGCTCTGCTGAGCTGCCCGACACTGAAATTGGGGATCGGAGACTCCGCACGTTCACACACTGCCGATGAGTATATATTGTTGAGCGAGGTGGAGCGTGGGGTAGAGTATTATATAGAGTATATAGAAAAATTATCAAGATATTATGAAGTTGTGGAGTAAAGGGTTTGAACCCGATGAGATGATCGAGAGCTATACAGTTGGTCGCGATAGGGAGTTGGATATGCGTCTGGCGCGCTACGATGTGGAGGGGTCGATAGCCCATATCACCATGTTGGAGAGCATCGGGTTATTGGAGAGTGAGGAGCTGACGATACTTGTTGCGGAGCTGAAGAGTATTGCAGCTGAGATAGAGCGTGGAGAGTTCACCATTGAGGAGGGGGTAGAGGATATTCACTCTCAGGTGGAGATGTTGCTCACTCGTAGACTAGGTGATGTGGGTAAGAAGATCCACTCGGGTCGCTCGCGTAACGATCAGGTGTTGGTTGATCTTAAACTCTTTATGCGCAACGAGATCAAGGAGATCGCCGCGGAGCTGAACACCCTCTTCGAGAGGTTGCAGAGTCTAAGCAGTGAGCATAGTGGGGTGTTGATGCCGGGCTATACACACCTTCAGGTCGCTATGCCATCATCTTTCGGCTTGTGGTTTGGCGCCTATGCTGAGAGTCTGGTAGATGATATGCGACTACTTTCGGCAGCCTATGATGTGGTGAACCAGAACCCATTGGGATCGGCAGCGGGCTACGGCTCGTCATTCCCCCTCAATAGAACGATGACCACCGAGTTGTTGGGTTTTGAGACTATGCACTATAATGTTGTTGCGGCACAGATGAGCCGCGGAAAGAGTGAGCGTGCACTAGCCTATGCTATTGCCGCTATCGCCTCAACAATTGCTAAATTTGCAATGGATGTATGTCTCTTCAATAGTCAGAATTTCGGTTTTGTGAGCTTCCCCGACAAGTATACAACAGGGTCGAGCATCATGCCACATAAGAAGAACCCAGATGTCTTTGAGTTGATGAGGGGTCGTTGCAACCGACTACAGTCGTTGCCAAATGAGATCTCAATGATGACTACAAATCTTCCCCTAGGCTATCATCGTGATCTACAGCTGTTGAAGGATATTCTGTTCCCTGCAACGGAGGAGCTACGCCGATCAATGGTGATGTGCGACTTTATGCTTCAACACATCCAGATCAAGGATTCGATCTTGGAGGATAGCCGCTATAACTACCTCTTCACAGTAGAGGATGTCAATAAACTGGTGATGTCAGGAGTACCATTCCGCGAGGCGTATAAGCAGGTGGGAATGGAGGTTCAGGAGAGTCGATATACCCCAACCAAAGAGGTTAACCACACCCATGAGGGTAGTATAGGCAACCTATGTAATGACCTTATCAAGGAGAAGATGGAGCGCGTAATAGCAAATATAATCTCTTGATAGGGTGTTGGCGCATCTGCGATACAATGCTCTTCTTCTGTCGGTGTTATTTATATGCATCGTCTCTATGTTGTATGGTTTTATTACACGTCCCGAATCATCTGTTCTACCATTAGATAGTGTTGATATGGGTTACCCCAATTTCTTAGATCGAGCAGTAGATGAGTCATCTCTTTCAGGGGGCGTTGGTGCCTTCTCCTGTTATGATGCATTGTTTAGAGAGATCTGTTTGATGTATGGTCATAACTGGCTGTTGCTTAGTGCTATAGCGCATGTAGAGTCGCATTATAACCATGAGGCTATATCCAATGTAGGTGCTAGAGGGTTGATGCAGATCATGCCCTCTACAGCGGCTATTTATGGTGTGGACAAGTCTCAACTCACCGATCCGCGAGTCTCAATCGATCTTGCTAACCGCTATCTTCTAGAGATAGAGAGGATGTTAGCTCTCCCTGAGGGTATTAACTATCACGATCAACTCTCTCTAACGTTAGCCGCATATAATGGAGGTATCGGTCGTGTCTATGATGCTCAACGACTTGCGCGAAGTGCAGGTAATGATCCCAATCGCTGGGATGAGTTGAAGTGGCACATGCTTTCGTTGCGTAAAGAGGATGTTTACACCCGTCCTGAGGTGCGCTATGGACGATTCAAAGGGTCGGGAGCGACACTCGCTTATGTGCGTAATGTCATGAATGTTTATGATGATTACTGTATCAAAGCTGAAAACTCTCCATATCATCTTCTCCCAGCTGCTAGGGGAGAGTAGAATAGAGCCATAAAAGAGAGGGTGGTAACCGCAACTAAATGTTGGTTACCACCCTCTTCTCTTTAATCAGATACGTTTGGATTACGCCTTGTTAGCTGATCCTAGGACGTTCTCGCACTTGTGCTTGTACAACTTCTTCAACTCGTCACGAGCTGGTCCGAGGTACTTACGTGGGTCGAACTCAGATGGAACATTGTTGAAGATACGACGTACAGCAGCAGTCATAGCCAAACGACCGTCTGAGTCGATGTTGATCTTACATACTGCGCTCTTAGCTGCAGAACGTAGCTGCTCCTCTGGAATACCGATAGCATCCTTCAAAGCGCCGCCATTAGCGTTAATTTCAGCAACATACTCCTGTGGTACAGATGATGCACCGTGAAGAACGATTGGGAATCCGGGGATACGCTTCTCGATCTCCTCAAGGATGTCGAAACGCAATGCTGGTGGAACCAAGATACCGTCAGCGTTCAAAGTACACTGCTCTGGCTTGAACTTGTTAGCACCGTGTGAAGTACCGATTGAGATAGCCAATGAATCAACGCCAGTCTTGCTAACGAAATCCTCAACCTCCTCAGGCTGTGTGTATGTGTGGTGCTCAGCAACTACATCATCCTCAACACCTGCCAATACTCCTAGCTCACCCTCAACAGTTACGTCATACTGGTGTGCATACTCTACTACCTTCTTTGTAAGAGCAACGTTCTCCTCATATGGAAGGTGTGAACCATCGATCATTACTGAAGAGAATCCCATGTCGATACAGCTCTTGCACAACTCGAATGAGTTTCCGTGGTCAAGGTGCAATACGATTGGAATATTCTTTCCTAACTCCTTTGCGTACTCAACTGCTCCCTGTGCCATGTAGCGAAGAAGTGTCTGGTTAGCGTAGTTACGCGCACCTGAAGAGACCTGCAAAATAACAGGTGAAGAAGCCTCTACACATCCTGAGATGATTGCCTGCATCTGCTCCATGTTGTTGAAGTTGAAAGCTGGGATAGCATAACCACCCTCAAATGCCTTCTGGAAGATCTCTTTTGAGTTTACAAGACCCAAATCTTTGTAAGATACCATAATGTTTATGAATTTTATATTTAATAAATTGTTCGTTTAGTCATAAGGGAACGTGCAAATTTAAGAAAAAAAAATTATAATCTATTGTAAAGCGTCTTTTTTTTTTATCTACGGAGCAAACTCAACCCTGTTGGCTCTGTGCAATCTCGATAAAGGCGAGGATATTCTCCTTGCTTGTGTCGCTCTCCACGGAGTGTGATGGTGAGAAGATATAGCTACCATCAGCACCTATCTCTAGCAACCTCTTTGACTCTGTAATAACATCCTCAACACTACCGAATGGAAGGGTCTTTTGCATCGACAAACCTCCGTGGAAGCAGAGGCGTCCGCGATAGTCATTGATGATCTGCTCAACATCCATCACCTCGGGCTGGAAGGGGTTGAAGCAGTTCAGTCCCGCCTCGATAAGATCGGGGAATAGCTCATCTACATCACCGCAGCTGTGGATCATCACATACTTACCCGCCTCGCGTACTCGTCCATACATGCGCTGGATGCGTGGATAGAGGAACTCCTTCCAGATGTCGTAACCCATAATCAGTCCGCTCTGTTGACCCCAGTCATCACCGAAGTATACAGCATCAATATCATACTTCAACGCCTCATCGATCTGTGCAATATTGTAGTCACAGATGGCATCGAGCAGTTGGTGGGTAAACTCAGGATTGATAAAGAAATCCATCAAAAGATTCTCTATTCCGCGCAATGACCAAGCACGCTCATAGAGTGAAAAACCGATCTGGAAGCAACGGAACATATCGGGTTTTGCCGCTATCTCGCTCTCGATATTTGCGAAGAAACGAGGATCGAGCGGGTTAGGGAACGTATACCCCTCCAGTGTTGACTCTGAGAGTATCACACCGCGAACATCGCCAATATCCTTATCGATACTGCGGTCCCATACCACCTTAAATACATCTTGATAGAGATCCTCGCCCACCTTCTCAAAGAATCCAATATCGCTTCCCAATTGTAGTATGTGGTTGCCCAAAACAGGATCTAGATCCTCAACGCCATAATGCTCTTGAAGCATCTCCTTAGGCTCTTGGGTAAATTTGAATGACCATGGTACATAGGGTGGTTTGCCACCATCTAGCACCAATTTGATTACCTCTCTCTTTGTCATGATTATCTATTTTTTAGTTTAATATATTTTTTACTCTCTACTCTCATGCTGAGCAAAGCGAAGCATGGCATAGAATTTAGTTTAACAAATCAAAATTAGGCAACTGGTATCCAATTGCAACCAACTCTGTTTGGCGCATTCTATTTATGCTCTCAGCTATCTCTATCTGCCCCGGTACATACTGCACAACCATACACTCACCGCTTTCGAGGGTTACATACCCCTTTAACCTCAGCACATCACTGTTTAGCGACTCCATGAAGATTTCAAGCTGCTCGCGGCTAATTGGAGTGGTCGATTTATAGCTCTTAGAGATAAATCCTCCCTCGCCACACTTTGTCAACTCACCCTGCTTCGTTTTGCGACTCGCCTCGGCTCTGTTGGCTAGAGTGAAGATCTCTGAAAGATCGAACTTTGCGTAGCTCGCCGAATGGATATTGGCAAGTGGGTTGATCTCTGCTACCAATCGCTTAGTCACCTCTATATTATTAACAAGGTCAACCTTATTAATAAGTACGCTATCGGCAACCTGAATCTGGTGTCGAACACCTGTGATCCTAGACAGCACCGACTCAAAGCGTGGGGCATCGACAACGGCAACTATCTGCGACAGAAAGTATCTATCCGCCACCTCGCGATCCTCCAACAGCTGTGCAACCGCAATGGGATCGGCAATCCCCGTAGCCTCGACAACAACCACATCAACACCTCCGCGAGCTGCAATATCGACCAGCACCCTCTTAAATTGTGAGAAGAGGCAGGCACAGAAGATTGAACCGGTATTGAGTTCATGGAGTGTAAAATCACTCTCCGCCTCGCGGAGTATATCCCCATCGATTGAACTCTGTGCAAACTCATTCTGGACAACAGCAACGCGTCTCCCGATTGATGCATAGTGGTTGAGAAGCTCCTTGAGAAGAGTAGTCTTACCACTGCCTAGAAAACCGGTAACTAGAACTATTGGCAGTTGTCGATTAAGAGGTGCAAAGTCCATTACTCTTTTTTCTCTATTGCAGCCTCTATCGCCTCTGTAATCTTCTCTACAGGGGGGATATTTGAGACAAAGGCAATCTCGCCATCGATCATCAATGTTGGGATCTTCTCGACTCCCGCGGCAACCATAAAGTCAACACCCTCCTGAGTCTTTATCGAGTGTTCAACGACAATAGCCCTATCACCAAATGGCTCAGCACCGCGCTTTGTCGCCTCCCACATATATTGACACGCTGCACAACCTGCTGAATCCAACGTTACGCAGTCAACCTTAACAACATCTTTCTCGACATATGTCGTTAGATCGAGAGGCTCAACATTAACCTGCTTCTCCCCCAAGGCGCGAACTATATCTTGTTGATACTCATCGCGTACCAACTCTGCACAAGCGATCAAGTTCGCCTCAGGTGTAGCGTAGGCGAGATCACATCCGGGGGCAAGAATGAAACCTTTGCGATCAGCCACAGCTGCAATATCTAGGCACTCAACAACATTTCTGCGTGAATCATCTTCGTCACCCATCAATAGAACAACGGTGAGCTTAAGATTTCCTCCGTAGCAGATATTGTGCTGCAAACAGATGTCACGTACATAATCTAATGGAATATTCTCGTCGATCGAGATGTTATCTGGTTTGCAACGACACATCACCTCGATATTGTGCTGCGCATGTCCACAGACGAAGAATGATGACAATGCCCCTAGCTGGCGAATATTCTCAAAGACCCTCTGGCAAGGATCAAGGATGAACTGCTCAAACTGATCTGCTCCGATCTGGCTACACATAGGGTCAACAACTGCAACTACATCGCACCCTGCATCGATATAATAGCGACTCATCGCTTTACAAACATCTACGCAGAAGTCCATAGTCTTGTTTACACCCGCCTCATCCATAAACATATTCATGAATATATCTGTTCCGCAGAGGTGGAGAGCTAGTGTGAATGGACCGGTAATCAAACCGTAAAGAGCTATATCAGGATACTTTTCGCGAAGTCTCCTAGCTACATTTAAAGTGATAGGAATACGACCCTCATTAGCCTGAGGTATAGAGACGTCAGCCAAGGTCTTTGTTCCACCCTCACCCATTGGGTGGGTAGAGACTGATGGTGGATTATCCTTGCTCCATACTAAATCACATCCCAACAACTCAGCCTCCATCTGTAGATCAAATGATACTGGTATTCCATCGGGTTGATATAGCTCGATAGCCTTGCAGAGTCCCTCAAACATCAAATCCTCTGATTTGAGATAGGTCTCAGCATCTACGCCAACCAACTTAGCGGCGTGAACACCAACAAATGGCACCCATGGTGCGCGGTCGGTCTGCTCTAGAGCAAAGGCGCTCTTTATATACTCTTTTCCTGTCATGATATATATTTTTTATTCTATTACGATCTTATCAATCTCCCAGCTGCCGCTATCGGCATCTGCTGCCGGTTGAATGGCAACCTGCATCATCCTATCTTTAATCTCTAAGTTCGAGAGTGGAATGGTGTAGCTGCGATACCTATTGCTATTGCTCTTGATCTCTATCTCAGCCCACTGCTCCTCGCTCCAGTTCTTCTTCCCCTTGCCTGTGTTCCAGAATCCTCGTCCCTCATTGCGTGAGTCGATCGCTACACGTAGCGTTGTTGCTGGGGTGTTGTTTTTTATCCTGATTGTTATCTCGTTACACTCCTTACCTAGGGTGTAGAGCCATGCTGCACTCTCGATAGTTGCCCCCAATGCATCTATCTCTCCGCCAATAGCGCCATCTCTCCTCTCAACCTCAGTACCCTCTACTCCACTCCAGAACATTGTACTCTGGTCGAAGTGCCATGCTCGTCCCGGTCCGGGGAAGAAGCGATCATCATCGGGGATGATTATAGTATCATCCTCATTAAAGAATACCGGCTTAAGGCTTATACCCCTGAAGAATGCCGATGTCTCGTGGTTCTCCTGTAGGACATAGAGCTGATTTTTCCACTCAAAGAAGCTGGTGTGACCGCCATTGAGGAAGCGACCCTTAAAGAGATATGGTCCATAGAGGTTGCGCGACATAGCGTAGCGGTGACCATAAACCAAGTAGTACCAATCGTTGCGTTTGAATAGGGTTGATTTGTCCGATGCTGTCACCGATTTACCATCGTTATCAACGATCTGTATTGGTTGTGGGTCGGTTGCCAATGAACACATATCATCGCCTAGTGTAGCCATGTAGTATGTGCCTACGCCATAACATATTGTGTATACACCATCCTCCTCGAAGATCTCGGGGTCGTAGGGGTGTTTGTTATATCCATTCTCGGGTGTGATAAGTGGTTTGCCCAACATATCTCGGTACTCCCCATCGATCTTGTCGGCAACGGCAACTCCTGTGCTTCGGGTTCTATCAGAGAAGTACCAATAGTACTTACCATCGCGAGATGTTATATCGCCCGCAAAGCAGTCGGGCTTATCTCCGATATATGTATCTTTTGGTAGGATCGATGTGTGATACTCCCAGTCGATAAGGTTCTTTGTCGACCATATCTCCCATCGATCGATGCTAAATGAGGTGTGTGGCTCTGGCGACTCATCGTGTCCGCAACCGATATAGACGCGATCACCCTCGACCCATGCGTGTGCATCGCACATTCCATGTTCGCTAACTATCACATCGACCTTGATCGCTGATTTATCTACACCATATCGCAACTGTGATGGTCTATTCCTCATTAGGACAACGACACACGCTGCAATGACAACAACTAGCGTTAACGCAATGAATTTGAACTTTTTAATCTGGCTCATAGTGGTTATAGGTTTTAGTGTTTTTTTCTCATATAGCAATCAGCTCTAGAGCAGATGGAGCAACCATATTTTTTCCTCACTACGCTCTCTCCGATGCCGATAACACCGCTGATTGATTTTATAGGATACATCAATGAGTTGGCGTTCAGCTCTACTCCACATACCCCATCAGCCATTGCCGCGAATAGCCTCTGCTGCTGCTCAATTTGCCATCCGCAATATCCCGGGCTAAAGCGGTTAGTATGTAGCAAACTCCCAATCTCAGCCTCGATCTTACGCTCCATCAAATCACCAACACTCTCTACAAGCGTAGAGCCAATAGCGTCGGCAATAAACATATTTAACGTATCGCCTGAGTTGGTGATTCTGTCTAGCCACCGCTGAACCTCAATACCTGCCGTAGCTACAAAGAGTGCGGCACTATTCGATCCATTTAGTAGCTTGGCTATTGTCTCTCCCACATCGAAACTCTCCCCTCCGGTTATGAGGGTTGTTCCGCTTAGCTGACACTTCGCAATTGAGTAGTGAAGTGAGGGGTGTGCAATTGTCATCACCTCCTCTAAAAGAGTCTCAACAAGTGCGCATATATCTTGCTCTGGGGTGGTTGATCCATACCCCATAGCTCGATAGATCTCTCTGCGCGAGAGCGTTAGTTCAGCAATGTCGACAAGCATCTAAGCCACTAAGCTACGCGCCAATACAACTGCTGAGTTGGCGTTTTCGCTATATCCATCAGCCTTGATCGATGATGCAAACTCTGCGCTTAGTGGCGCTCCGCCAACCATGATCTTCACCTGATCGCGCAACCCCTCAGCCTCGATAGCCTCGATCACACTCCCCATATAGGTCATAGTGGTGGTTAGTAGAGCCGACATACACACTATATCTGCGTTATGCTCCTTAATAGCTGCGATAAACTGCTCCTTAGTGACATTTACTCCGATGTTGACAACGTTGAATCCGCAACCCTCTAGCATCGAAGCTACTAGGTTCTTGCCAATGTAGTGTAGATCACCCTGCACAGTGCCGATA
>JBCQTG010000079.1:0-9731 GCA_047178765.1 Rikenellaceae bacterium
ATGATAACCTCTCTATTGAGTTGATCGAGGAGGTTGGTGAGAAGATTGGTAAGGCGATAGCCTTTTTGATTAATATCTTCAACCCAGAGAGTGTGATTGTGGGTGGAGCGGTTGCTGATGCGGGTGACTATATCATGTTGCCACTTAAATCAGCGACAAATAAATATTCGTTGAATCTAGTCTATAAAGATAGTAAGTTTAGGGTCTCAACGATGAATGAGTTAGGTAATGCACTGGGTGTAGCTATGCTTATTCACAATAAAGTGTTGGGGATCTAACATGTCGATAGTTAGAAATACCGAGAGTGATTCGGAGTTTGAGAGTCGCATACGTCCCCATGAGATAGCGGATTTTGCTGGTCAGGAGAAGTGTGTTGAGAATCTAAAGATATTTATTCAGGCGGCACTCATGCGTGGGGAGTCGCTGGATCATGTGCTGCTACATGGACCTCCCGGTTTGGGAAAGACAACTCTAGCGGGTATAGTGGCGCAGGAGATGCATACACAGATGAGGGTTACCTCGGGTCCTGTATTGGATAAGCCGGGTGATCTTGCGGGTCTGTTGACTAGTTTAGAGGGTGGTGACATCCTCTTTATTGATGAGATACACCGTCTAAGTCCCATCGTTGAGGAGTACTTGTACTCAGCTATGGAGGATTTTAAGATCGATATAGTCCTTGATAAGGGTCCTTCGGCTCGCTCGATACAGATTGAGCTAGAGCCATTTACCCTCATTGGGGCAACTACGCGTAGCGGATTATTGACCTCTCCTCTGCGTGCGCGCTTTGGTATTAACTGCCATCTGGAGTACTATAACTCAGCTACACTGGCGAAGATCATCACACGTTCGGCAAAGATTCTGGGTATTGGTATTACGAGCAGTGCTGCAAAAGAGATAGCTATGCGTTCACGTGGTACGCCGCGTATTGCTAATGCTCTGCTGCGTAGGGTGAGAGACTTCGCTATGGTTAAGGGTAGCGGCTCTATCGATCTCGATATTTCACGTGTTGCCCTTGCTGCGCTGAATATCGATTCGCGCGGTCTTGATCTTATGGATAATAAGATTCTACACACTATTATTGGTAAGTTTAAGGGTGGTCCTGTGGGTGTTACAACTATAGCAACGGCTGTGGGCGAGGATGTA
This sequence comes from Rikenellaceae bacterium, assembly GCA_047178765.1. GTDB lineage: Bacteria > Bacteroidota > Bacteroidia > Bacteroidales > Rikenellaceae > Alistipes. The sequence goes on from JBCQTG010000079.1 coordinate 1,144, forward strand.
GGGACATTGGAGGAGGTCTACGAACCATTCTTGATTATGGAGGGTTTTGTAAAGAGGACACCTCGCGGTAGGGAGGCTACAGAGCTAGCGTATAAACATATGGGCTATGAGATACCCGTTGAGGAGGGTGTATTAAAGTTCTAAAGGGGAGTTCTAATTTCTCCCTAAAAAACAATTATTATGAGAATACTACTACTTTTACTTCTTGTGCCAACGATGCTCTTTGCAAAGAGTAGAGTTGAGCCAGCGATCGCAACAGATCCTGTTGTGGAGCGTAAGATACGCGCACACCTAAAGGAGATGACCTTGGAACAGAAGGTGGGGCAGATGTGTCAGATCACTATCGGTGCGCTACATGACAAACGTAGTAAGAGTCTGAACTTCTCGTTTAATGATAAGCTCGATAGTGCTATCACTCACTATCAGATAGGCTCTATTCTAAATACCCCCTTTGGAGTGGCACAGACGCCGGCGATGTGGGAGGAGATTATAGGTGAGATACAGAGGCGTGCTGAGAGTGCGGGGATCATACCTATACTATATGGTCTCGATCAGATCCACGGTGCAACATATACTATGGGGGCTACATTCTTCCCTCAAGGTATCAATATGGCGGCATCATTCGACCGAGAATTGATGCATGAGGCGGCTACTATTGCAGCCTATGAGACGCGTGCGAGCAATGTCGCATGGTCGTTCTCTCCGACGATGGATCTGGGGCGTGATCCGCGTTGGTCGCGTATGTGGGAGAGCTTTGGTGAGGATGTCTTGGTCAATGCTCAGATGGGGTTGGCAATGGTTGAGGGTTTTCAAGGTGATGACCCTAATCATCTGGGACGAGAGAGTATAGCGGCATGTATCAAACACTATCTGGGTTATGGTGTCCCTGTCTCTGGAAAGGATCGAACACCATCATCAATCAACCCAACAGATATGCGTGAGAGATACTTCGCCCCTTTTAAGGAGTCTATTCAGGGCGGGGCGTTGTCGTTGATGGTCAACTCGGGAATTAATAATGGGTTACCTTTCCATGCCAACTATGAGCTGATTACAGAGTGGTTAAAACGCGATCTCAACTGGGATGGAATGGTTGTAAGTGACTGGGCGGATATTAAAAATCTCTATACTCGCGATCGTATTGCTGAGTCCCCAAAGGATGCTGCTCGTTTGGCTATTAATGCTGGTATAGATATGGTTATGGAGCCTTATGACTTCGCCTTTTGTACCGATCTTATCGAGTTGGTCAAGGAGGGTGAGGTATCGATAAAGCGTATTGACGATGCTGTAAGCCGTATTCTGCGTCTTAAATATCGCATAGGTCTCTTCGATCGTGCTAGTTGGAGTGCATCGGAGTACCCTAAATTTGCCAGTGAGGAGTTTGCTGCGGTGGCACTTAAAGCGGCGCAAAATTCACAGGTTCTCCTTAAGAACATTGATAATCTCCTACCTCTTAAGGAGGGGACCAAAATACTTGTCACAGGACCGAATGCCAACTCTATGCGTTCGCTCAATGGAGGGTGGAGTTATACTTGGCAGGGTATAGGTGCAGATACATATACGGGTGATTATGATACTATCTACGAGGCTTTGGCAGGGCGTTTTGGAGCAGATAATGTGAGCTACGTCCCTACGGTGGAGTATGATCTAGGGGCTAAGAAAACATGGCAGGATGAAACGGTTGAGGGTTTAGAAGATATAGCTAACAAGGCTGAGGAGTATGATGTTATAGTAGCCTGCATAGGTGAGAATAGCTACTGTGAGACGGTGGGTAATATGAACGATCTTAACCTATCGGCTAATCAGAAGATGATGGTTCGCCGACTCTCGGAGAGTGGTAAGCCGATAGTATTGATTATTAATAGTGGTCGACCACGAATAATAGGCGATATTGAACCGCTATCATCGGCGGTGGTAAATGCGATGTTGCCAAGCAACTATGGCGGTAGAGCATTGGCGAACCTTCTTGCAGGCGATTGCGACTTTACAGCGAAGATGCCATACACATACCCGCGTGAGATTAACTCCCTCTCGACATACGATTTCAAACCTAGCGAGAGCCGTAAGAAGATGGCGGGAGCATATAACTATGAGGCTAAGATCGATACTCAGTGGGATTTTGGCTTCGGTCTAAGCTATGCTAAATATAGCTATTCGCAGATGAGTGTAACACCCCAGCAGTTTGATATGGGCGATGAGTTGGAGATAAAGGTTAAGGTGACAAATAGGAGCGACCGTGATGGTAGCGAGGCTGTTCTGCTCTACTCGTCGGATCACTACGCCTCGATAACCCCTGATAATCGTCGTCTACGTAGCTTTACTAAGGTGGCTTTAGGTGCGGGAGAGAGTAGGGTTGTAACTATGGTAATTCCCGCTAGCGATCTTGCATTTGTTGGCTATGATGGGCGTTGGAGGCTGGAGAGTGGGGCGTTTACACTGCTCTGCGGCGATCAGAAATTTGAGATCAATTGTGTTGAGGATTATATCTGGAATAGCCCCAATATTAAAAAATAGTTAAATTAATTTGCATAAGAAAAATATTCTCCTTATCTTTGCATCACTACACGCGGGATAGAGCAGTTGGCAGCTCGTCGGGCTCATAACCCGGAGGTCGGAGGTTCGAGTCCTCCTCCCGCTACCAAGGGGTCGAAATTTTATTTCGACCCTATTTTTTTGATCTGTAGAGTGAGAGGGTTGAGAATCGAATGACATTTGGTTAACAATTATGATAATAAAAGCAAACTGTAAAATAAATATCGGTCTTAACATCACCGCTAGACGAGAGGATGGGTTTCACGATCTGGAGACTCTGATGTACCCTATATCAGATCTATATGATATTCTCGATATTCAACGAATGGAGTGCGGGGGTGTGCAGTTCAAAAATGCCGGATTGGCAGTCGATTGCCCCGAAGAGCAGAATATCTGCATCAAGGCTTTTCGATTGATGCAGCGTGAGCATGGTGTTGATGGGGTCTCGATAACGCTCGATAAGCGTATCCCATTTGGTGCGGGGTTGGGTGGTGGATCATCAGATGCTGCATCGGTGTTGTTAGCTATAAATGACCTCTTTAACCTCTCTCTTTGCGAGCAGCAGCTGATTGATTATGCCGCAGAATTGGGTAGCGATGTGCCGTTCTTTATTCGTAACCGTCCACAGCTATGCACCGGTCGTGGTGAGGTGATGAGCGATCTTGATATTGATCTTAAGAGCTATCGTATTGAATTAATCAAACCTGATGGGGTGAATATATCGACTCGTGAAGCCTACGCAGGTGTGAAGCCAGCCATCCCTACATCACCACTCTCCGATGACCTTAGGCTTCCCATAGAGCAGTGGCAGGGGGTGGTGAAGAATGACTTCGAGAGGTCGCTATTCCCATTATATCCCCAGCTTAGTGAGATCAAGCAGCAGTTTATCGATAGAGGTGCTATATACGCCTCTATGTCTGGTAGTGGCTCGACTATCTATGGTATCTTTGACTCTACGCATGAGTAGACACTTCGCAGACCGCGAGTGAGTAACAGGATATAACCCCCACGTGCAATAAGGAATGTGGTGAATGATAGCCATAGTGCGTTATTACCCATAATGGAGTAGGTGGCAAAATAGGTGACAAAGAATGTTGTGGTAGATAGTAGCATGGCGTTACGCATGGTCTTGCTATCTGTCGCCCCTATGAGAATTCCATCGAGTAGAAATGGTGCGCAGCCAAAGAGAGGGATGAGGATTATCCACCATATGTAGTCGCTTGCAAGGTTAATAATCTCTGCCGAGTCGCTAAATATTGCCAGAATCTCTCGCCATCCTATGATGTAGATAGCCACGAATAGTAGACTAAAGCAGGCGCTCCAAAGGGTGAGGCTCCTCACTGCACGGCGGAGCAGCGTCATGCTTTGCGCCCCTATATATCTGCCTACCAACGACTCTGCTGCTAGCGCCATCCCATCTGACATATATGAGTATAGGGTGAATAGGTGCATGAGTATGGCATTGAGTGCCAGTGTGTTATCACCCATAGATGTGGAGGCTGAGGTGAAAAATGTGTAGACTGCTACAAGTAGTAGATTTCGTAGAAAGATATTCTTGTTGAGGTTGAAGAAGCTGAGCATAGGTTGCAGCATAAGCACCCTATGCCACTCTATGCGTTTGATTATTGGTCGGTAGCCTATCGCAACTACGATACCCATAAATAGCACTCCCGAGTACTGTGCAGCTACCGTAGCCCAAGCGATACCCTCTATCCCAAATCCTGAGCCAAAGACCAACCACAGCCCAACTGCGATATTGACAATATTGAGCAGGAATGAACAGAGCATCGGTGTGCGAGAGTTCTGCATTCCGATAAACCAGCCGTAGAGAGCGTAGAGTGAGATGGTTGCTGGGGCAGCCCAGATCCTAATATTGAAGTAGCTCCGTGCCATCGCCTCCACCTGCTCGCTGCCAAACATTAGAGAGAAGCAAATCTCAGATAGTGGGCGTTGGATTGCGAGTAGAATTATCGCAAGAAGGGCAGAGATGGCGAGCGATCGGACTAAGATATTCCCACACTCAGCTAGTCTCCTAGCACCGAAAGCCTGTGCTGTCACTCCGCTGCTACCCATTCGTAGAAAGGCGCAGTTCCAGTAGATAAGATTGAAGATCGCCGCTCCAATTGCTATAGCACCTATCGCCTGTTCACCCTCGCTAAGTCGACCAGCAATAGCGGTATCAACCACCCCCAGCAGTGGAACGGTGATGTTTGATAGTGTATTGGGTATTGCTAATGATGCTATCTTTCGGTTCATTATATTTAATAAAAATTACTGAGCGCAAACAAAGTATCTCGCAACATCTTATGTCGACATTGTGAGATACTTTACTCTGCTCAGCTGTGCTGATATTTATCTAGTTGTGAACTATTCGTCAACCATTATTATCTGCCATAGCCACCGCCTTGACCGCCGGGACCTCTCTGACCCCCTTCGCCGCCTTCACCCTCTTGACCGTCACGACCGCCACGACGCTCCTGAGTTGAGTAGTTGTTATCCTCGCAAACCAATGCATAGTACTTAGTCCACTTCTTTAGCTCATCCTCGCTAAGGAGTGCCTTCATGCCATCGTCAAGGCTCTTCTGCATCTCGCGCGCTTTGGGGCGAATCTTCTCCATATTGGTACGCATAGAGGTCATTACACTGCGCATGCTCTCTCTGTCGCCACTCTCCATCATCGCTGCCATCTGATCCTTAACCTCGTTCACCGATGCAATCTCTGCGCTGAACTCAACGGTTAGGTTGTCGTATGTAGTCTGGAATGTGCTTAGAAGCTCAGTCACTGAGGCTAACTTCTCCTTATCCTTGATCTTTAGCGACTTGATAGCCTTTCCTGAGTCGATCATAAATAGACCGCTCGATGCTATAGGGTCTATCGCCCCCATAGATTGACGCTCGCCACCGGGACCACCACCGCCGGGACCGCCCATGCCACCGCCGGGACCTCCCATGCCGCCGCCACCACCCATGCAGCCGCCGCCGGGTTGTGCATCTACTGTACCGATAGCTAGGGCTATCATTGTAACTGCTGCTACTAAAAATCTTTTGACATTCATCTTTTTAATCTTTTTTGTTATACATCTTTCGATAGTGCGAATTTATATAAAAATTTTTTTTTGTGCAACTATTTTTTGCTGATAGGTGACCAGTGGTGGAAATCTAGTGATAAGCAGCCACTACACCAATGAGATCAGCCGCTCCGCTCTCATCTATCCCCTCTATATGTACCCTCACAACTCTGTTGATTAGCTCCTTTTGGTAGGGTACGCGCACGCGACGATACTCTCCCGTATATCCAAAGATCGATCCACCCCTCACTGTACTCTCGAATAGAACCTCATCTATGGCTCCAATAGCTTGTGAGCAGAACTCTCTGTGTAGCTTGTCGCTCAGCTCTTCGAGTCGTTTTACCCGTTCGTTGGCGATGTTGTGTGGGACCTTTTGGTCTAGCTCAACTGCTGGTGTCCCTCTCCTCTCTGAGTAGGGGAATATGTGTAGAAAGGCTGGTTTCAACCTCTCTAGTAGGTTGTATGTCTGCATAAAATGCTCCTCGCTCTCGCCCGGGAAGCCGACAATCACATCTACCCCGAAGAAGGTGTCGGGCATAAATTTACGTACCTGCTCAACTCTATCTGCAAACTTCTCGGCACGGTAGCGACGACGCATACGCCCGAGGATATAGTCTGATCCGCTTTGGAGCGGGATGTGAAAATGGTGCTGGAAGCTCTTTGTCTTGGCGCAAAACTCTATTATCTCATCGCTCAGCAGATTGGGTTCGATAGAGGATATTCGATACCTCTCTATCCCCTCCACCTGAGCCAATGCCCGCAGAAGATCGATAAACCGCTCCCCTGTTGAGCGACCGAAGTCGCCTGTATTGATCCCCGTGATGACGACCTCACGCTGTCCCGATTCCGCTATTTTGCGAGCCTGCTCAACCAGATCGGTTATCGGGGCGTTGCGACTAGCACCGCGGGCGTAGTGTATTGTGCAGTAGGCGCATTTGTAGTCGCAGCCATCTTGAACCTTTAGGAATGCTCGTGTGCGGTCGCCACTCGAAAAGGCAGAGAAGAAGTTTTTCAGCTCATCGGTGGTGCAGCTGGTGACCACTTTCGATCCTCTGCCATCTCTGATTATCTGCTCTACGGCACGTACCATCTCCGCTTTGTCGTTGTTGCTTAGTACAATATCGACCCCCTCGATCTCTGATAGTGCGTCGGGGCGTAGTTGAGCGTAACATCCTGTCACTGCAATTATTGCATTGGGATTGTTGCGATGTAGACGGCGGATCAGGTAGCGACACTTTTTGTCGGATGTCTCGGTGACCGAGCAGCTATTGATTACGCATATATCTGACTCCTCAGCACTCTCTACACGAGTAAATCCACCCTGTTCAAAGTGGCGGGCGAGGGTTGAACTCTCCGAGAAGTTGAGTTTACAACCTAGTGTATGAAATGATACTCTTAATGACATGATGAAACAAAAGTACAAAAATAATTTGATTTAGGGAAATTTTATGTAGATTTGCGATATGGAATTTTTAAATGATATAATAAGTTACGGTTATCTACGTAATGCGATTATTGCGGCGATCCTTTCGGGGGTTATCTGTGGTGTTGTAGGCTGCTATATCGTGGCTAAGCGTTCGCTCTTCTTAGCTGGTGGAATTACCCACTCATCCTTTGGCGGTCTGGGTATAGCCCTCTTTTGTGGGTTTAATCCAATCCTTGGGGCGAGTCTCTTTGCAGTTGGCTCCTCGGTGGCTTGTGAGTGGGCTAGTAGCCGAGCGCGGTTGCGCGAGGACTCTGCGATCGGTATTATCTGGGCTTTGGGTATGGCTACGGGGGCGCTCTTTATGTCGCTGCGTCCGGGGTATAACTCGGGTGACCTTGCTAGCTATCTCTTTGGGAGTATCATCACCGTTACTGATGGCGATGTGGTTGCTTTGGCAGTTATGTGTGTAGTGGTTGTTGTCGGTGCGCTGTTGTGGTTACGACCAATTATGCTGATCGCTTTTGATCGCGACTACTCTCGTAGTCAGGGGCTGCATACCTCCTTTGTCTCCTACGCTATGGCGGTGGTTACGGCACTCGCTATTGTTCTCTCAATTAGGATTATGGGTATTGTGTTGTTAATATCTATGCTCTCTCTGCCGGTGGTTATAGCCGATATGTTCTCACGCTCCTATAGGAGGATGGTTGTCTTAGCCCCTATTATCGCTGTACTTAGTAATGTTATAGGTCTCTATCTTAGCTATCAGTTTGATATTCCACCTAGTGCAACGATAATTTTTCTGCTCTCTACTCTGTTTGCGGCGGTAAAGGTGGTGCGACTCTTCTGATTAGATGTCGAAAAAATGGTGGTGGATAGTCGGGTTCATTTATGAGGTTCAAGTAGTAGCTACTCTCTTGATTGCTGCGGGGTTCGGGTCTGTACCACTCCTCTATACATATGTCGAGAAATCCATCCTCTAGATAGATTGAGCAATCTATAATTAGAGTCTCGTTGTTCTCGTCAAAGTCAAGGCTATATTTTGTTCTATATTCGCTCTCAATATGCGTAATGTGTGTGCCTGTAAATGTAACTATTTGCCCGATCTCTATCCTCTCAGCCGGTAGGAACTCCCACCAATACTCACCCTGTTCATATTGTCTCTCAACTATCCATCCGTTATCCTTATCGTAGTATTCGGACTGGATAATATCCCATCTACCCTCTAAAAAATTTATCGACTCTCTCTTCATGATGCGTGGTTGTTAAATGTGCAACTTTGTGTCGACACAAAAAATGCACGACACCAATAAAACCTCCCAAGGTGCGACCAAGCAACCCACAAGCCCTCTATTCAGTGCCGTGCAAAACGCACGCCACTGTTGAAGGCTTGTTGCTGAAAAACTCAAATAGTTGGTCGCTTTAGGGAGATTAAACAGCAGTATGTTATATCTTATTTTTTACTCCATTCAGTATTCTTTAAAATTGTTGTCGAACACAAAGATAGCGATCTTTTCGCTATCGACAAACTTTACAATGTTCTATTTTTGTTTTTTACTAGGTGAGAA
>JBCQTG010000080.1:0-9456 GCA_047178765.1 Rikenellaceae bacterium
GTTGGTAACTACTCGCTCACTGGTCGATCGCTGATTGTCGCACTTCCTATACCGAGCTATAGGAGCAATTCGGAGGGTCGAGTGGTGATAACGATTACGGTTGATGAGTTAGGGCGAGTCACCTCGGCTAGCCCCAACGTTGCGAAGTCGACAACTAACGACGCTACGCTGATTAAGGCGGCACGAGATGCAGCGATGAAGGCGAGGTTTACCGACAGCAAAGATTTTTTGCAGAGCGGCACAATAACCTACATCTTTAAGATGATGTAGAGAACCTAAAGGAATTACGCACGGCAAATAGGAGAAACAAAGTTTCTCCAGCCCCGCGGGTGGCAACCCGCCGCCGCCCGCGCAGGGCAGCCCCAGACGACCGCCCTCACTCAATAAAAGCGGTTTTTCAATAAAAAATCGCATTGAGGGCGGTGGGTTCAAAGAACCCATTTAACCAGAACATATACTAAAATAATGGCGATACTACTAAGCGAAGGTCTAATAGTGACCATGCTAAACGAAGAGCAACCCCAGAGGGGTTATGTTGGCATTGTTAACAACCGAATAGATATGGTTAGCTACGATGTTGCCGACAGTGATGCATTTATCTCTAAACACCCAGAGGCTGAGGTTATAAACTGTCGAGGCAGGGTGGTTATGCCGGGACTAATCAACACCCACACCCACGTCTCGATGACGCTTATGCGCAACTACGCCGACAATAAGCCTATTCAAGAGTGGCTCAATGACTATATATGGGTTTTTGAGGCAAAGCAGACCAACGATGATATTGTCGCAGGAGCGAAGCTCGGCATGGCAGAGATGCTCCTCGGTGGGACAACATCGATTGTAGATATGTATATGACCAGCTACAATATCGCATCGGCAGCGTTGGAGATGGGTATTCGCGCACGTATGGATGAGTGTGTAATCGTAGAATCACACCTTGATTCGACGATGGATAATCTATCTAAATGCCGCGATCTAACCGCTGATTGCTCACGCCTGAGCATAGGTATAGGACCACACGCACCCTACACCTGCACCCCAAAGATGCTCGAAAGGACACTCTCAGAGAGTGAAAAGTGCAATCTGCCTATCTGTACCCACCTCTGTGAGGGTAAAGAGGAGCGAGAGATGATCTATAAACAGCATGGTCTATACCCTGTTCAGTATCTAGATAAATATGGTGTTATCACCGACCACACACTCCTCGCCCACTCAATCCACCTTAGCGATGAGGATATAGAGCTGATCGCACAACGAGGTGCTAGCGTCTCACACTCACCGCAATCGAATATGAAGTTGGCTAGCGGTGTGGCACGAGTTGTTGACCTTGTACGGGCAGGTGTTAATGTCACACTGTCGACCGATGGAGCCTGCTCTAATAACGATCTAGATATGTGGGAGGAGATGCGTACAGCCCTTCTTCTACAACGCGTAACGACACTCGACGCACAGGCTCTGATGCCCTACGATGTGTTGCAGATGGCGACAGTCAATGGTGCTAAGGCGCTGGGTATGGAGGGTGAGTTGGGAGTTATTAAACAGGGTGCATTGGCAGATGTTATCGTTGTCAACATGACTGCGCCACACCTTATGCCTAACGGAAATATCCACTCAGCACTGATATTCTGCGCTAAGTCAAGCGATGTAGAGCATGTTATTGTCGATGGCAAACAACTGGTGAGTAACCACCAACTCATTGGTGTCGACACCATAGCACTAGCTAAAGAGGTGGTAAAACGAAAAAACCGTATCCTATCAGAGTTAGCCTAAGAGGCTCTTTAACCTATCTTGGTCGAGGATTATCCCTCGACCTTTATTATATGTTATCACCCCCTCACTAACCATAGATGCAATGGCGCGTGAGAGTGATGGTCGTTCGACACAAATATATGCAGCCAACTCACCAATACGCTTATCGAAGCGATACTCATCCCCATCTGCGTGGTGGAGAATATAGTGCGCTAACTTCGCATTGAGACTCTTGTGGCTCAACTGATTTATATGCTCCACAACAGTGTCGAACTTCTCAATGCTGTGCGAGATGAAATTTCGCATAAATCGACGACACTTCATCATCTGCTCCTCCACATCAAAGCGACTGACATAGACCACCTCACAAGCCTCACAGGCAACAACATTGACTCGATAGATATTGTTCTTCGAGAATAGCGCCACCGCACCCATAGGGTATGGCGCCATCCAGTGGCGGGTTGTTAGGGGCTGCCCCGACTCAAGGATAATAGATACATCTATACTACCCCGAATTAACATCGATAACTCACGCACGAGATCGCCCTTGTTCACAAGGTATTCACCCTGCTCAAACCTCTTTAGTCGATAATTGGGGACGCAGTTCTTTTGCCTATACGCTATACTCTCTGTACATCCTCCGCAGAAGAAGTTAAAATCAAGATTACTCATCGAAATAAAATTTAATACAAAGATATAAAATATTTCGCAATTGTAACATATGTTACCACGTTTGATTTTATACTCCCTATCTTTGTACCATAAGATAACTGTAAAAATATTTGATAATGAAAAAGTTAACACTATTGATGACTGCAATATTATGCCTAGGGCATGTGGCAGCAGAGGTGACCCCTCAGACACAGCTTCTACTCGACCGCAACTACGAGTTCCGCAAGGAGATTATCCAACTTGCCGACAATGTCTACACTGCATCGGGTTACGATGCATCGAACATCACAATGATTATCGGTGACGATGGGGTGATTCTAATTGACACAGGTAAATTCCCCCACTGCTCAGATGAGGTCTACGCTGAGTTCCGCAAGATCACCGACAAACCCATAACAGGGATAATCTTCACCCATGGACATGGAGACCACACTCAAGGTGTAACATCATTCCTTAAGGATAACAACCCCGAGATCTGGGCATCGGAGAGCTTCGGACGCGAGAACGACTTCCCGACAGCTGCCGGATTTAAGAATCCTCGCGGACATCGCCAGAATGGAATGACCCTTAGCCCTGAGGTACGTATAAATAATGGTGTAGCGCCACTCGTCTACCCCGGAGGAGAGTATGTAGGCGGTGCGGAGCAGAAGGCAGCTGCGGTAAAGCAATATATCCCATTCGACAAGGGTATAATCACCAACTTTGTGAGCGAGCCTAAGCAGATAATCACCATCTCGGGAGTAGAGTTGGAGCTAGAGCGCACCTATGGCGAGACCAACGACCACCTATTAATATACTACCCCGAAAAGAGGATCATCTTCCCCGGCGACCAGTTCTACAAATCATTCCCTAACCTCTACGCCATCCGCGGAACAGAGTATAGAGATGTTATGAAGTGGGCTGAGGCGCTAGATACAATCTTAAGCTATGATGCTGCTGCAATGGCTCAGGGACACACCCGCCCAATCGTTGGTGAGGATGCCGTACGCAAGGCGGTGACAGATATGCGCGATGCCATTAGATATACATTCGACAAGACCATCGAGGGGATGAACAGGGGGTTGACCCCCGATGAGTTGGTTGAGTATGCTGCACTCCCCGAGAGGCTAGCCAACGAACCCTACTTGACACAGTTCTACGGACGACAGGAGTGGGCAATACGTAACATCTTCAATGGTTATATGGGTTGGTTCGATGGTAACCCAACGACACTGCGCCCACTATCACCTCGCGAGGAGGCACGCAGATTTGCTGAGTTGGCGGGAGGAGTAAAAAAGGTTGAGTCGGCAGCGCGCAAGGCACTTAAGAGTGGCGACTACCAGTGGGCAGCGGAGCTATCAGATAGGCTCATCTCGCTCGATCCTGAGAGTAGAGTCTATAGACATATCAAGGCAGATGCCCTCAATAAGTTGGCAGATAACCTAGAGACTGCAACAGGACGAAATTTCTATAATACGGTAGCTAACGAGCTTCGCGAGGAGTAGAGTCACCCTCTGATATGCTGAGCTAGCAAGCATCAAGGGCTGCCTTCGGCGACCGGGGTGACCCCCGGGGGACTAGCGAGATGCTTTGCATCTCTTCTCTATTGCGCTTTGGACCTATAGAGCTACGCTCTAACGTTTTAGTTCTCAATATTTTTATCTCAAGCGAGCTTGGCTAAAAATATTGAGAACTAAAACTTTCAAACACCTTGCAGGTGTTTGAGTCCAAAGCGAATGTTGGTGTTGCTGGGGTAATATCTTCGTCCTACTGTTGTGTGTTTGAGTGTTCGAGAGCTGAGTATACTCTCTTTAGATAGCCATAATGTTTCTGTATGAATAGTCTTATTTGGCTTAAGGCTAAATTGTTTGGGTGCGTTTCATTGAGTTTTGTTATCTCTTCATTGAATCGTTTAAAGTCGTTGCGTAGTCTACGAATGAGGTTGTAATCTCGATATTCGGGGTCACTTTCATAGGGGTACTGCAAGAGTGCCATGAGTGTATATAGGTACTTTAGCTCCTCCTCTGCAATTACGAATTTTGTTGTTGTGTTGAACTTTACTCTTCTCTCCATTGCCTTTAGTATTAGATGGTTAAACTTATGGGTAGAGAAAAAGAGGTGATTTCGCTGACCCGTTGCATTTCACCAGAAGAGGCAGCAGGTACATTAATAGCCTGCACGGGGGCGAAACCACCCGTGCGGATATAGCAAGACGAGGGCAAAAAAATGCCCACCTGAACTATTAGGCAGGTTTCCCCACCTCTTCTGATATGAAATGCACTACAAAACTAATAAAAATAAATCAAACAAAGACAATATATCAGAATAATAATAAAAAGAAAAGAGGATCACCCCACCAAAAGATAGAAACAAAGTTTCTCTAGCTCAGCGGGGAGCACCCCGCCGCCGCCCGCGCAGGGCAGCCACAGACGACCACCCTCACTCAATAAAAGCGATTTTTCATTAAAAAATCGCATTGAGGGCGGTGGGGTCGAAAGACCCCATTTAACCAGAAAAAAGAGCCTGTAACAGAAATGCAACAACTATTTCTACTCATTTAACACGATTGATATATCCCTGTAACATCATTGCCGCACCTTTGCAGACGTAAAGACAAAGATGTTAAAAGATGAATTTAATTAGACGCTATTTTATTTTGACCCTTGCAATTGTTGCAAGCATTACGCTATCACAAGCAGCAGTTATCAAGGGTATTGTTATTGATGAGACCACAGGCGAGCCACTTATTGGCGCAACCGTAATGATTAAGGACTCCGTATCAGGAACCGCAACAGGTATCGATGGAGACTTTACACTAAATGTTGAGGATGGAGAGCAGATCATCATCTCATACATCTCCTATTTGACACAGGAGCTAACAAATATCAATGGTGTTGGCGATCTTAAGGTGATGTTGAAGCCCGACACTAAGCAGCTAGCAGCAGTTGAGGTTGTGGTAAAGGCAAACATGGAGACCGAGATGAACCTACAGAACGAGCGTATCGCCTCAAGTGTAGCCATTGAAAATATAGGAGTAAGAGAGATGTCACTAAAGGGACTCTCGAACGCTGAGGATGGAGTAAAGAAGATCACCGGTATCTCGGTAGCCGATCAAGGTGAGGTGATCGTACGCGGATTGGGCGACAGATACTCGTTAACAACACTCAACGGACTACCCGTAGCATCACCAAACCCCGATATGAAGCTGATCCCATTGGATATTATCCCATCATCAGCGATCAAGAATATCACAGTAAGTAAGGTATATCAGGTGAGCCAGTTTGCCGACTACGCAGGTGCGATGATCGATATTGCCACTAAAGATATGGTTGCCGATAACTTCTTCAATATCTCTGCAAAGATTGGCGGAAACACTCAGACTACAGGACAATCATTCTATACGAGCGATCGTGCATCACTCTTCACCACCCCTACACTTGCTAGCGGTGCATTCGATCAGAGTGTTGTTACAGATGCTCAGTTCCACTCATACCTTATGACAGAGAATCCATTTGACACCACTTTCGACATCTCAGAGAGCAGCGCTCTTCCAGAGCTTGGTGCGCAGATCGGTTTTGGTCGCAAGTGGAAAATACGCGAGACAAACAACCTCGACCTTCTCCTCTCAGCAGGGGTTGATAACTCACAGCAGGTTGTTACAGATGCATATGTCAAGACGGTAGATACTGATGGAGTCGTTCGCAGCAACTTCAACTACGACTCGTACACCACAGAGCTAGACATCTCAGGGTTGGCATCGATGGGTTACACATTCGGTCCTAAGAAGAACTCGCTGAACTACACTATGTTCTACGCTCGTAACGCCGTAGATAACTACAAGCTACGTTCGGGAGTCGACAAGGAGGATAACAACCTCGTAGGATCGAACTCGGTGTTACGTATCTACTCACTACTCACCAACCAGCTGAAGGCTGATTACCACTTCGGTGACAAATGGAGGGTTGATGTTATCGGATCATACTCACTCTCTCGCAGTGATGAGCCAGACCGTCGTCAGGTGATGTACACCCCACAGGAGGATGGATCATATAAGGTCTTTGTCCTCAATGCACAGGAGACACTTAGAGCCTTCACTGATCTAGATGAGGATGAGTACACAGCTAAGGCGACAGCATCATTCGATTTTGGTGAGAAGAATATCTTGAAGTTTGGAGGAGCATACCGCACAAAGTCTCGTGACTACTACTCTACACTATTCTACTACGACTATAAGGCGACTGGCTACACCCCATCGATCGACAATATCTACAACGCAGATACAATCCTAGGCTACGACAAGGTCCTTGATGGATCGCTAGAGATCGACAAGTCTCAGGGTACAGAGTCAAAATACTTCGCAACACTCGATATTGCAGCGGCATACGCAGAGGTTGACTACTACTTTGGAAAGTTAATGGTTAATGTAGGTGCTAGAGTTGAGAACTCTCGCCAGTGGGTTAAGTCGTGGAGCGTAGGAACATTGGAGCAGTTCCCCGACATCACAGAGCTAACAGGAACAGACATCTTCCCAGCGGTAAACTTGAAGTATGACTTCAGAGAGGGCAACACACTACGTGCATCGGCATCAAAGAGTGTCACTCGCCCATCATTCATCGAGATGGCTCCATTCGAGTATCAGGAGTCTTATGGAACAACAACCATAACAGGTAACGCAGATATTGAGAATGGTTACAACTATAACTTCGATCTTCGCTACGACATCTACGGCAAAAAGGGTGATATGATCTCATTGGGAACATACTACAAGATCTTGGATAACCCCATCGAGCGTGTACAGCGTTCATCGGGAGGAGATACAACCTACTCATTCGAGAATAGCGACAAGGGAACAGCCTTTGGAGTTGAGGCGGAGTTCCGCAAGAATATTATCAAAGATCTACGTTTAGGAGTCAACGCATCATATATCTACACTCAGGTAGTCCTTGAGGAGGGTTCGGGAATCTTTACAGATGCACAGCGCCAGTTGCAGGGAGCATCACCATACCTTATCAATGCAGATATTAGCTACACCCTTCGCCCATCGGACAGATCGACACTTACGATGACTATGCTCTACAATGTTCAGGGACCACGTATCGATGCTGTTGGAGTGAGCGGATTGAACAACGCTATTCAGGAGAAGGTGCAGACATTGAACTTCGTATGTAACTACGCTATCAACCCTCGCATGTCACTCTCATTGAAGCTAGAGAACCTACTTAACTCAGCGGTTGTAGTGACTCAGGAGATCTCGGATGGTACAGAGATAGAGCTTTCGCGCTATAAGAGCGGTGTTGATGGGTCGCTATCGTTCTCTTACAAGTTCTAAATTGATTAGTATTAAAAACTAGAAAATATAACAAACAAAACAAATTATTTTAAGATGAAAACAAATTTTTTCAAGTATGCTGCTTTTGCAGTAGTAGCAGCTCTAGCTGCGGTATCTTGTAGCAAGGATGATGATCCAGTAGCACCAAGTGTTGAGGCAGATCTAATTGGAACACAGACCGCTGACGTGGTTACCCTAACTGCTAACGGATCGTACACTCTTTCAGGAAAGTACATCGTACCTTACGGAAAGACTCTTAAGATCGAGGAGGGTGTAACAATCACAGCTATCGATGACAACACAGCTGATTACATCCTTATCCAGCAGGGTGCTACAATCGAGGCTATTGGAACTCAGTCAAACCCAATCGTTATGACCTCACAGTTGAAGGAGGCAGGTGCATGGGGAGGAATCCACATCTGTGGTTATGCTAAGATCAACTCTACCTCTGGTCACGGAGTATCTGAGGTTGGAGACTCTACTTATGGTGGATCTGACGACACTGATAACTCTGGTACTTTGAAGTGGATCCGTATTGAGTATGCTGGTTACATCATCAATGAGGGTAAGGAGGCTAACGGCTTTACATTCTATGGTGTAGGTAACGGAACAACACTTGAGTATCTTCACGCTTACGAGGGTGCTGATGATGGATTTGAGTGGTTTGGTGGTTGCGTAAATGCTAAGTACTTGATCTCTACAAACAATCAGGATGACTCATTCGACTGGACTGAGGGTTATAGAGGAACTGTACAGTACGCTATTGCAAACCAGACAAACGAACTATGCGCTCGCTTGATCGAGGGTGACAATGACGACTCTGTCAACACTGTTACTCCACAGTCATGCCCAACTTTCGCTAACGTAACACTTATCGGAAAGAATTCTGGTAACGATGACGATCAGGGTGTTAGAATCCGTGTAGGTAGCAAGGTTCGTCTACTTAACGTACTTATCTCAGGTAAGACAACATCATTGAGAGTTTCAGATACAGAGTCTATCGAACAGTTTGACGCTGCTCTAACAGCTGGTTATGTAGCTGGAATCTATGTTGATGGAACAGTAAATACAGGTGGTAGTGTCTCAACAACTGGCTTGATTAACACTCAGGACTTCTCAAGTGTTCTTTCAAACACATACTACGGAACAATCGCTACATCACTTAGCTCAAACTACGCAAGTGTAAACTCAGCTATCGCTTCTGAGCAGACTGGTTCTCCAGTTAACTCAACTCTTGCAACTGCTGGTGCTACATTCGCAGGAGCGATCGCTACAGGTGCAACTTGGGCTTCAGCGTTGGAGTTGTAATACCTATATAAAAACAATATCTACAAGGGTCGATCTCTCGGGGTCGACCCTATTTGTCTCTATCACAGATAATCCCCCTTGCATAGTCAGAAAAAAAACGTACCTTTGTGACTATGGAGGGAACAAGATTAAATAAATATATCAGCGACTCGGGGTTCTGCTCGCGTCGTGAGGCGGATCGTTTTATCGAGAATGGTCGCGTAACAATAAATAAGAAGATCGCTCATGTTGGCGATCGCGTACCTAGAGGGGGTGTAGTGAAGGTCAACGGAACACTCATTGAGGGGCGTGAGGAGTCGGTATATATAGCGCTCAACAAACCTGTAGGGATAACCTCAACAACCGATTCAACAGACTCAACAAATATTGTCGACTTCGTCAACTACCCACGCCGAATATTCAACATCGGACGTCTGGAC
>JBCQTG010000081.1:0-9337 GCA_047178765.1 Rikenellaceae bacterium
TTCAACATTAATGCTGCACTTAGTGGGGTATGATGATAATCTAAAGGGTGAGGAGTTGAGTGGTTATTTGGCACTTAATAGGGCTGCCTATCTTGTAGAGTATATTAAGAGCTATAATGTGCGAAAGGAGCAGCTTAGCTACGCTAGTGGGGGAGTTGATTCTCTGGCTAATGATAAAACAAAGGGATGTAGGGTAGATATTTTTCAGCTCTATGTCGATTCAACATCACTCAAAGTGGTTAAGCCAGATGGCGGATCAGTGGAGTCAAATGGGGTAGCCTTAGGGGGTGTCTCTAAAGAGGTTGATCGATTGCCGGTGAGAGGTGATGATAGTCGAAATGGCGGCAAAAAGGCTCAGAGCGGTGGTTCACTCTCTATTGTGGATGCAGATTATGAAACTATCTCCCCAACGAAACCACTTTTAAATATTAGAACAAATCTGCTCTACTGGGCTGGTGGGGTGATAAACTTTGGCTGTGAGGTTGTAATGCCGGGTGGTAACTTTAGTTACTTGATTAATGGAGGCTACTCTCCATTGAATAGCACTCTTTATGAGTGTAGTTTGGGGGTGTGGTTTGTGGCGCCTGAGTTCCGCTACTACCTCTCTCGTAATCCACGTTGGTATGTGGGTGTGGAGCTGCTTTGTGGTGAGTATAACTGTGTGTTGACCGATACGGGGTATCAAGGGGCTATATATGGTGGTGGTGTGACTGCGGGGTATAGAGCGAAGTTGAGTAACAGCTTAGATCTTGAGTTCTCTCTCGGTGTGGGGTATGGATATTTAAATTATGATACTTACCACCAAGTTAATGGCGTAAATGTGGTTGAGCAGTGGGGTGTTGAACGGGGTGTGGCAATGCCAGTACAGGCGGGTCTGAATCTAATTTGGAAATTGGGTAGTACTCTAGCAAACGAAAAGAGATGAGAAAGATAGCAGCTATAATACTTTCGTTAACGGCTATGGTAGGGTGTTTTGATGTTGAGATTTACAACACTGAGCATCCCGATACTGCCGAGGTGCAGATAGCGGTAGATATGCCTGTTGATGGTGTGTATACCGTTGTTTTGGAGGGCGTTGCATATGAGCTTGTTGATGGGGCGATTCAGTTTCCTGACTACTTTACCCCCGGTGAGTATAGTGTTTTTGCCTTTAATGAGGTTGATTGTGTGAGTGTTGGCTGTACTGCTACTAGTGCTGTGGCTAGTGTGGAGTTGAGTGGAGAGGCGATTAATTCTAATCTGGGAACTCTATACTTTGGTCAACAGAGTTTGGTTGTTACGCCAGATAATGTTATCAGCTATACACTTAATGTGGAGCAGGTTACGGCTCAGGTAAATATTGAGTTGACCCTTGCGGGTAGTGCGTTTGTCGACCTTAAGGGTATATATGCGCAGTTAGATGGTGTCGCTCAACAGTGGGATTGTTTGGCTGGTTGTAGTTATGGTGCTGGAGGCTACGTTGAGCCTACTCTAAAGCAGGTTGAGAGTCTATCGGTGGCTAGGAGTGGTGATGTGGCGAGTGTTGTTGTTGCAGGGTCGCTAACGTTGATCGGTTTGGTTGAGAACGAGTCACAGACATTGACTATCGAGTTGAGTTATGCTGATGGTTCGACGACCCCTATAGTTAGTGATGTGTCGTCGCAGTTAGCTACACTCAATCAGAATAAGACAACCACTATAACATTGACCGGTGAGTATGAGACCGAGGTGAGCGGAGCGGTTGATGGAGGGGTTGTTGATTGGGTCGTTGAGGATAACAGTGATGATGTTTTAGATCTATTTTAGCAGAGGTGTGAATAGGCTATGATGATCTTTATTTGATACTTAGAATATACCTTTAATCGATAATAGATAAGGTGACGAAAATAGTAGAGTTTATGAGAAAGATATATATGCTTTTAGCCATGCTTATGGCTGTTGTTGGGTGTAGCCGCGAGGAGAGTTCCGATGCGGGTATGGCTACGGAGGCTATTAGCTTTTCTGCCGCAACTTTATCTCGTGGAGTGGTGATTAAGGATAGCTGGAGTGTAGGTGATCTGATTGCTATATTTATTGCTGATGCAGATGGGGTCTATAGCGGTACGCCCTACTGTTATCGTGTGACTACGTCAAGCGGTGAACTGGAGGCTACCTCGGATAGGATATATAATGATGGTGTCTCAACATCTTTCTGCGCTTTCTATCCATATGACTCGGATTTAAGTAGTTATACGGAGTATATTGATAGACAGATGGTGATGGATGCTACGGTTGACTACCTCTGTTGTGGAACAACATCGCTGCTTTCGGGGGGGGTGAACTTCCTCTTTAGCCATATCTATTCGATGCTATCTTTTGATTTTAGCTGGGGGTATGAGTATGATTCAAGTGATAGCTTCACCTCTACTCTTACGATTGATTCTCAGGAGTATATACTCGATGTGGAGCAGATGAGTGCCTCGATGTTTGTCACTCCAACATCAGAACTTGGCTCGGTGACGCTAACAACGGTGGTTACTAGCATAGAGCCAAATAGAACATATGTCTCAGATCTTACGAGTGTGAGTGAGATTAGTGAGTGGGTGATGGGTGAGGAGCATCTATATAATAATATCGTTGTTGGAACAGCTGATCTATTATATAATGTATCTACGCTGGAGTATGAGATATATACAGTTAGTGGATTGCAGGCATTTGCCGACCTTGTTAATGGAGAGTCAAATAGTAGTGGAGCTACGGTGTCACTTGCCGTCAATAACTTTGGAGAGGCTAACCCTCAGATTAATGGTCGATTGATGAATAGTCTCGACCTCTCAACAGTATGTAGTAGTGTGTTGGGTGTGAGTTGGACACCGATAGGTAGTAGCGAGAGCTGTAGCTATGCGGGTGTGTTTGATGGAAATAATAAGTTTATCTCTAAGCTATATATTAACGATCCATTTGGAGATGGCTTAGGTCTGTTTGGTTATCTCTCTGGTGCTGAAGTAAGTAACTTGTCTATTATAAATAGCTCTGTTACAGGTCGTAACTATTATACTGGAGGGTTGGCTGCCTATGCAGGTGGTGCGAGTATAATCAAGTGTTGTTACTATCAGGGTGAGGTTACTGGAGGTTATATTGTTGGTGGTATATTGGGACAGTCGAATAACTCGACTGTTGTCTCGTGCTACTCAACAGGTACGGTGACTGCATTTACCAATTATGTCGGTGGTTTGATTGGTCAGGTGGATATTGGTGGTGCGATGCTCTTTGGATGTTATAGTGGTGCTGATGTGTCGTGTTTGAATGTTGGTGCTGATGAGGGCGGTTTAATTGGCGAGATCATTAGTGGTGCGACTATCGTTCTCTATGATTGCTACTTCTGGTATGGTGATGATGCCTCTTTAGTGGGTGTGGGTGATGTTAATGGTACTCTAAACACTCTGCAAGTTGGATATAGCCTTGAGGAGTTGAATAGTGATAGTTGTGTTGATTCGCTCAATAGTGGGGTCGATTATTGGTGTAGTAGGTCGAGTGTGGATAATGTAGTCAATTATATCTATGAGGTAGGGTCAACAACCCCCGAATTGATACTCAAGAGGTGAAAATTATGAATAGATATATATCGATAATAGTTGTTCTCTTTGTGTCGGTGGTGATTAGCTTCTGTACAAAGGATTATGATGTTGAGAGTCTCTTGGTCGAGACCCCCGTAGAGTTCACGTCTAGTGGTATAGCCCCATCGCGAGTGACTATCAATGATGAGTGGGAGCAGGGTGATGAGGTTGGTATCTATATGATGGAGAGTGAGAGTGGTGTTACTCTAGAGCAGAATATTAGATATGGAGTGAATAGCGGTGAGGGTACGAGCTTTGCTACATTCTCTCCTCTTGATGGCGGTGCTATTACCTATCCGGGTAGTGGCGTTATTGTTGATTTCTTGTGTTACTATCCATATACACGTAGTGATGTTGATGGTACGGTGGTTATAGCTAATGCTGGTACCGATCTGCTTATCTCGCAGGTGAGTGGTAAGGGTAGCGGAGAGGTGGTGAACTTCGGCTTTGACCATGTAATGTCTAAGGTCGCTATCGTTGTCACGGCTAATGATGATTTGGCTGATTTGGGCGGTTTGGGTGATCTTGATGTCATTATTAATAATGTATGTTCGTATAGTCAATACGATATGCTTAACGATACATTTACAGCTGTCGATGATGCTGCTACGACAAGCCTCACCTTTGATGTGGTTCTCGATGGTAATAATAGTGCTACGGTGTCGACAATTTTGATCCCCGGCAGCTATGATAATGTAATAGAGTTTAGTGTTGGTGAGCGTAGCTACTATGCAAACTTCACGGCTACGTTAGCTAGTGGTGAGTGTGGTAATTTCACCGCTGTGTTGGGTAATGATAATGTAGTCTTTGATATTGATAATATTGTAGACTGGGCTAGTGGTGCTAGTGGTGATGTGGGTACATCTCTGCTGTTTGATAATTGGATTGATGTGGCGGCGGAGCAGTTTGATTTTGGTGATGGCTCGCAGAGTAATCCATGGCTGGTCTCAAATGGTTATCAGTTGGCTAAGCTGGCTGCTGATCTTCAGAGTGGGGTGAATGATTATGAGGGTGAGTATATTTTGCTTACCGATGATATAGATCTTTTAGGTGCGGAGTGGAGCGCTATCGGAGGTGAGAAGAGTCCATTTAAGGGTACCTTCCTTGGTAAGAACTACTATATCTCAGGTATGACAATTACCAATAGCACAGGGGGTGCCGGTCTATTTGGTTATCTCTCGGGAGCGACTATTGAGAATGTTGGTATTGTAGATTGTAATATCTCGATTAACTACGCTAATGTTGGTGGTCTGGTTGGGTATGCCTCAAACTCCACATCAATCAGTTCATGCTTTGTGACAGGAACGATAGGTGGCGGTAGTTTAAATGTTGGAGGTTTAGTGGGTTACGGTGAGGATCTATTTATTACAGAGAGCTTCTCATCTGTTGAACTTTCGGGTAATAATCAGAGCTTCTATGTCGGTGGTCTGGTTGGATATTCAAAAGGCGGTTTGATCTTCCATAGTAATAATTTGGGTAGTGTTAAGGGTTGTAGCTATGTTGGAGGTATTGTGGGTTGTTGTGATGGATCAAAGATTGTCACCTGTTACAATAGCGGAGAGGTTGGAGTAGCTGATTTTGCACAGGGATCAGTAGGCTTCGGAGGTGTTGCTGGTGAGGTGAAATCGGGTACTATCTTCGCGTCGTATAATACTGCTGATGTCGATTTGTTGTCAACCGCCACTGTTGTGGGAGGAGTTATAGGATCGTTGGAGGGTGATAATATTGTAACATCGTGTTATAACAGTGGTGTGGTTAGTGGATCAGGGCTATTTGGTGGTGTATACTCAGATCAAATAGCTTGTTACTACGTGGGTGTAGATGGTGATGAGGGGTCGGCTGTTGAGAGTATTGCTGCTCTGAATGATGAGTTGATTATAGATCAGATGAATAATCAGATAGAGCTGTGGAACCTCTATAATGAGACTCAGGTGCTATACTATTATGTTGCTGGTGCGGATGATGATACCCCCCCATCGTTTGCCGGTGGAGTGACTGATGTCTCGGATGTTGAGGATTGGAGTACCATGGCGGCGCCTCGATTTGCTTCGGGTTCGGGTACAGATAGTGACCCATATATAATTAGTAATGGCTATGAGTTGGCGAGGTTGGCTGTTGATGTTCAGGATGGACAGAGCTATGATGGTAAGTACTTCAATTTGAGCGACGATATTGACCTTATGGGTGGTGAGTGGATTAAGATAGGCTCGCAGACATGCCATTTTAAGGGTAACTTCGATGGTAATAATAGGGGGATTAGTGACTTTAAGATTACAAGTGACGAGGGGTATATTGGTCTATTTGGTTATGTTAGTGGAGCGTCAATCCATGATTTGAGTGTAAGCGGATTTGATATTTCTGGTTCAACATCTGTTGGAGCTTTAGTTGGTCAGGCTAGTAACAATTCTACCATCACTAATTGTCATGTTGATGGTACTGTTTATGGCTCGTCAGATCTTGTCGGAGGATTGGTAGGTTATCTGGTTGATAGTGTTGTTGAGGAGTGTAGCTCTGCGGGTGGTGTTACGGGTAATGGTGATGGATACTACTATGTCGGAGGATTGGTAGGTTATGCGTGTGATAGTGATGATGTGGATGATACTGAGGTGGTTAATAGCTTTAATATAGCCTCGGTTGATGGCGGAACATATACTGGTGGAGTCTTGGGAGGAGCGACCGATTCTGATAGCTACTCGCACTATCGTGGTGTGACGATATATGGATGTTATAATAGTGGAACGATAACCTCTACCTCTACACATACCAGCTATGCGGGAGGTGTTGCCGGACGCTTCTATGATAGCCAGATGGTGGCATGTTACAATATTGGAGAGGTTAACGCTACGGGTTATGGTGGTGGATTGATCGGTTGTGTGCATGTTAATGCTACGACAACGCGTATAAGCAACTTCTTTGGATGCTACAATTTGGGAACTGTTACAGGAACAACCTCTTCAGATGCTCTCTTTGGACGTAGTGATATTTCGGGAGTCAATATGGTTCAAGATTGCTACTATGTTGATGGTTCACAGACTGGTGGGTATGGTGAGATCTGTACGGATATTAGCTCAAAGGTTGATTATTTGAATAACGCTATTGCCTACTGGAACTATAACTGCGCACGTAAGTACTACTATGTTTATGGGTCGGGATCAGTGCCTGCACTCTCTGCGGGTACGCCTATCTTCCATTTTGATAATTGGTCTAATGTTGTATCGCTGGCATATGCAGGTGGTAGTGGAACGGAGAGTGACCCCTATCAGATTAGTGATGGTTATCAGTTGGCTAAGTTGGCGGGTGATGTTGCAGATGGCGAGAGCTATGGTGGTAAATACTTTGTTATTACTAAAGAGATTGATTTGGAGAGTATTGAGTGGACTCCGATAGGTGGTGTGTCACACGCTTTCCAAGGTTATTTCGATGGAGGTAGTCTGAGTGTAACCAACCTTAAGATCTCTGGATCAAGTAGTTATATGGGTCTATTTGGTTGTCTCTCTGGTGCAACGATCGAGAGTGTAACTATCTCGGGTAGCGATCTCTCGGGTGGCGGTTTCGTTGGAACTCTCGCTGGTCAGGCTGTGGCGAATACAACCATTACAGATTGCCATGTTGATGGTATTAAGGTTTATGGCTCGGGAGATCTTGTCGGAGGTATGGTCGGATCATTGAGTGATAGTGTCGTTGATGAGTGTAGCTCAGCTGGAACGGTTACGGGAAATAGTGGTGGTTCGTACTATGTCGGAGGTTTGGTTGGATACGCCTCTGATAGTGATGATGTTGATGATACTGAGGTGGTTAATAGTTCTAATGCTGCGTCGGTGGTTGATGGAACATATACTGGAGGAGTATTGGGTGGAGCGACCGATTCAGATCAATATAACCACTTCCGAGGGGTGACAATCTATGGTTGTCATAATAGCGGTACGATTACATCAGCATCTACACACACTAGCTATGCGGGAGGTGTTGCCGGTAGATTCTACGATAGTCAGATGTTGGCATGTTACAATAGCGGAGAGATCAACGCAACGGGATATGCCGGAGGTTTGATCGGTTGTGTGCATGTTAATGCGACAACATCTAGAATGAGTAACTTCTTTGGATGTTATAGTGTCGGGTCTGCTACAGGAACGACTTCATCGGATGCTCTCTTTAGTCGAAGTGATATATCGGGAGTCAATACGGTGTTGGATTGCTACTATGTCGGTGGTTCACAGACAAATGGTTATGGTGAGAGCTGTGCAGATATTTCTGCTCTGAATGACAAAATTGACTATCTAAATAATGCAATTGCCTACTGGAATCAGAATATCTTACGTCAATATGAGTATATTTATGTAGAGGGGGCAGATGGTCCAACACTCACCGAGGGATCGGGTGATATGTACTTCGATTCGTGGTCGGATGTTCCAGCGTTGATCTTTGATGGCGGTAGTGGTGATGAGGGCGATCCATACCTTATTAATGATGGTTATCAGCTGGCGAAGTTGTCGAAAGATGTTAAGGATGGCGAGACCTATGAGGGTAAATACTTTAGGATCACTGATAATATCGATTTGGAGGGTAAATTGTGGAGTCCTATTGGTCGCGATGGTTATATCTTCTATGGTACAGTCGATGGAGGTAGCCACACCATAAGCAACTTGACTATTGAGGAGAGTGGTGGTAGCGTGGGTCTATTTGGATATATCAACGAATCATCAATCTTCGACCTTACGGTGAGTGGTTATGATGTCTCAGGATCGATATGTGTGGGTGCGCTTGTGGGTCGAGCTGATCTCTCCTATATTAATAACTGCCACGTTGCAGGTGTGGAGTCTACACTCTCGGCTACGAGTGACTATGTTGGAGGTTTGATCGGATATAATGTTGACTCTTCAGTTGCAAATTGTAGCTCTGAGGGTATCATCTCGGGACCATCATATGTTGGAGGTTTGATTGGATATGCCTACCAGAGAACAGGTGATGATGATATTGAGATCTTTAACTGTCACAATAGTGCAACGGTGAAGAGTGGTACATATGTCGGCGGTCTGCTTGGAGGAGCGGCGGATGATGATGTCGAGACATATAAGCGCGGAATATCGATCTACTGTAGCCACAATAGCGGAGAGATTACTATTGGCGATTCGGGAGTTAGGTATGCTGGCGGTATAGCTGGACGCTTCCACGATGGTCAGATGGTCGGATGCTATAACTGGGGTAGTGTGACAAATAGTAGCGGCTATGCTGGAGGATTGATTGGATGTGTCCATGTTAATGTATCTACTAAGACAAGTGGCTTCTATGGATGTTATAATAGTGGTGTAATCTCGGGATCAACCTCTTCTGAGGCGCTCTTTGGAACAACCACGAGCCTTGAGATGGTTAAGGATTGCTACTATCTCTCTCCTGCTACGGATAGTGATAGTAGTGGTCTGGGAGTTGCGGCATCCTCTCTCTCTGAGTTGAATAGTGATGAGTCTCTTTCATACCTCAATAATGGTATAGCTACATGGAATGTGATTAGTGTTAGGGATATAAACTATATCTATACCAGTGGTAGTGATGGTCCAACGCTTATCTCGGGAACACCGGAGGTGATTGCAGACTACTGGGTAGATATTGCAGCTGCTGCGTATGGTGGGGGTAGTGGTACATCGGGTAGTCCATATCAGATTGCCAATGTTGAGCAGCTGGCTAAGTTGTCGAAGGATGTTGCTGGTGGTACCACCTATGAGGGTGTCTACTTTGAGATTACGGATGATATAAACTTGATGGGT
>JBCQTG010000082.1:0-9294 GCA_047178765.1 Rikenellaceae bacterium
TATCTCCGCCTCAGACTCAATCTGGATTATCAACGCCTACCAGATAGCTATTATCACCACACTGCTACCATTCTCGGCGCTAGGTGACCATATAGGGTATAAACGAATATACCTCTGCGGATTGGCGCTATTTATCGTTATGTCGATAGGGTGTGCCGCGGCATGGGATCTGCGCTCGTTGGTTATCTTTAGGGTCCTTCAGGGGTTGGGTGCTAGTGCAGTGATGAGTGTCAACACCTCATTGGTGCGCCTGATCTTCCCCAAACGAATGCTCGGGCGGGGGATAGGCATCAACTCAATGGTGGTCTCGGTATCATCGGTGATGGGACCTACGGTGGCGGCGACAATACTTGCGGTAGGTGAGTGGCAGTGGCTCTTTGTAATCAATATGCCACTGGGGATGGTCGCTATCATCATTGGTATCTTGTATCTCCCCGATAATATCTCGCTACGTGGTGTGGCGACCTTTCGTTGGCGCGATGCTCTGCTCAATGCGCTAGCCTTTGGATTTCTCTTTGCCCTGATCTCCTCCGCCTCACATAAGCTACCTATCGGGTGGTTGATCTTTGAGGTTATAGGGGCGGTGACCTTTGTGTATGTATATGTAAAGAGTCAACTTAGACGCGAGAATCCGATCCTCCCATTCGATCTTCTACGTATACCGATCTTCTCAATGTCGATCTTCACCTCGGTGATGATCTTTATCGCACAGATGTCGGTGATGGTCTCAATGCCATTTATCCTCCACTACCAATACCACTACTCGGCAATTGAGATCGGATGGGTGTTGACCGCTCTTCCGGCGGTAAATATTGTCTCTACATCCATTGCAGGGTTCCTTGTCGATCGCTACCATGCCGGGATATTGGGTTGTATAGGACTCTCGATATTGGTTGTTGCGATGTATCTGCTTGCCCTTGTTCCTGAGGGTGCTGAGCCGATAGAGTTTATCTGGCGACTGGGTCTTACCGGTTTGGGATTTGGATTTTTCCAAGCCCCAAACAACAGTATGATTATCTCCTCTGCCCCACTCGCTCGAAGTGGCTCAGCGAGTGGAATGATGGCATCGGCAAGATTAACGGGGCAGATCACTGGCGCCGCCTCGGTAGCGCTGATCTTCCTCATTGTACCGATGGAGAGGGGTTCACAGATACTCTTTCTAAGCGCATTCTGCACCACCATCGCTGCTATACTCTCCTTTATTCGCCTCTCTCTACCACTTCCTGAGGCTCTTAGGCGCTAGCGAATCTCCGAGAAGTAAATATCTCTGGTGTCGGTGATTAACCTACTGCCCTTAAGATCAATTGATGCCGAGAGTCTAATATCTGCACTCGATGCACCTATCTTAAATGTATATCCACCGGGGTCAAGTTGCCACTTCGCATCATCACTATTATAGTATGACATTAATCGTGGAGAGACCACAAATGTCACCCGCTTCGACTCGCCAGCCTTCAGACTCACACGAGTGAAGCCCTTGAGTTGTATAGGGCGTAGGGGCATAGCGGGGTCGTTAGGTGAGAGATATAGCTGCACCACCTCATCACCTGCTCGCCTGCCGCTATTTGTGATTGTACATGAGATCTCAAACGCCTCCCCGCGTAGGTCACATGACGATGGCATCGCTATATCTGAGTAGTCGTAGGTGGTGTAAGAGAGTCCATAGCCAAATGGATACTCAACTTTATCTTTAATTGCATCACCCTCATTGTAACATATATTCTCATTATACTCCTCATTGGGGTAGGTCATACATAGTTTAGCCGAGGGGTTTACCACACCCGTAAGAATATCAGCAATGGCATTACCACCCTCCTGCCCCGGATACCACGCCTGAATAATTGCCGCAGCACCATCAATAATCTTATCACTTAGCACACATGTACGACCGCCAAACATAATCAAGATTACAGGTTTCCCACTATCGATCATCTCCTCGACCAACCGCTCCTGCTCACCCGGGAGTCGTATCCCCTTTCGTCCACGCCCCTCACCGCAAAGCGTAAGGTTCTCACCGACAGCGGCAATAATAACATCACTCCTCTCGGCAATCTTAAATGCGCGACCCCAATCGGTCTTTTCGGTCGACATCTGCTTCAGCTTAGCCTTTACACGCTGCATCTTCGACTTGATGAAGTTTGGATCACCCAGCTCCTTAGTATCTACATCCTCGTTACTCATGCTCCAGTCACAAGCGCGCTCATACTCGATATTACACCTACTATCCAATCGCTGCTCCATCGACTCCCTAAGTGTATTTACCTGCGGAGAGGTGAAGTCAATCTCTTGACATTGGTGGTAGATATGCATCACCTGATAGGTGTAGTCACCGAGCATGCTCCATGGAGAGTCTGCATTCGGACCAACAAGAGCTATATTTTTATATCTATTATCAATAAGTGGTAGTATACCATTATTTTTAAGCAGCACTACCGACTGTGTAGCCAATGTATATGCAAGCTCCTGTGACCTCTTCGGGTTGAAGTCGAGATCCCCCTCTTTATATAGGCTCTTGTTCTTGCCAATTAAGCCGAGTCGGACCTTCATCGCTAAGTTTCGCTTCACCGCCTGCTCCACTCGCTCCTCACTCAGTAGCCCCATCTCAATAGCCTCAGGTATCGATGGAAAGCAGACACCTGTCGACAGCTCCAGATCACAACCAGCATTGAGTGCATCTGCTGCACGCTCAGCATAGTTAGTCCCCTTCTGCGATACCGCTCCATAGTCGCTAATCAACAATCCATCAAAGCCCATGTAACCACGCAGACGCTCCTCAATAATATTCCTATTAAAGACACAATAGATGCTATCAACCTGATGATAGGCGGTCATCACCGTCTTACAACCTGCCATACGCACCAGCACCTCATAGGGCATCATTATCTCCTCGTAGCGCACCTTCTCGCTACTCTCCGACCCACCGCCATAACCCAAGTAGTGTTTAGCACATGAGGCTACGCCACTCTCCAATCCATCACCTTGTAACCCCTTTACAAATGCATATCCCATCATTGATGTTAGGTATCCATCCTCACCGTAAGCCTCCTCGCCACGGTTGAATTTCGCTGTGCGCACAACATCCACATTGGGAGAGAGAGCCATTGTTGCCCCCGCCTCACGCATGCTCTCAGCTGTATATTGTGTCTTAAGCTCCATCAGCTCCGTATTCCACGATGCCGCCATGTTGATCTGCTGAGGGTAGGTCGTAGCACCCTTAGTGCAGAAGCCCAATACCGCCTCCTCGTGGAAGATTGCCGGTATGCCTGATGGGGTCTCATTGATGAGATAATCCTGTATAAACTTAACATTATCACGCAGCTCATTTGGATCTTGATCGACCATAACGGCAAATTGCGAGATGTGACCTATACCATTGGGGAGCAGCTCACGACACCTCTCAATAGAGATCTTACCATCAACATACAGCTCCTGCTGGCGGAAGCCCATCAATTGAGCCAACCTCTCACCATCGGTCATTATATTGTATAGTGAATCTACGGTAGCATCCACCTCTCTATTTGTAAATGGATCATCAACCACCTGTGTAGCAACAGGTTGTTCTCCGGCACAAGATACACAGAGCATTAATACAAGCAATTTCGCTATCGACTTCATACTGTTATTCATAATCATATCTTTATAATGTTGGCACACCGCCACTAAACTCCAACTTAAACGAGAATGCAGCCTCGTTGCTATCTACCCCCTTTGGCATCTTAAAGCTCAACCCATCTGCACTCTGTCTATACTTCACCTCCTCGCCACTGCAAAGCATAACCAACCTTACCGAATCGAGGTTGATCGCACCGCTGCCCAATGATTTAATATTAATTGATCGATTATATCCCAAGATATGTATATATAGGGTCCTATTGTCTTTACTACGGGTGAAGCGAATATCCTCGTTGGTATACTCCACCTGATCGCCATGCATACCCGATGTGGGGTTGGTGGGACCCTCTCCATAGATAGACCATGGACGGGTAGCATATACACCCTCGCCATTTTTTCTTAACCATGCGCCAATACTACGAATAGACTCCTGCGCCAACTCAGGGATAGAACCATCAGCCTTAGGTCCGATATTGAGCAGCAAAATTCCATTTTTACTAACTATATCGAGCAGCATATCGATAGTCTGATTAGCTGAGCGGTACTCCTCATCGGGGGCATAGGACCAGCTCTTCAACCCCAACGAAGTATCATTCATCCAGACATTTTTCTCAATTGCAGTCATTCCGCCACGCTCAACATCCAACACCGCCGACCCCTCGGGAAGAGCCTTACGCGACTTATAAGCCACCACCACCTCAGGAGAGTCCGCTGAAGCCATCCCCCAGTCGGCAGCACGATTATAGTACCACGATATAAAGTTCATTCGATTGGTCATATTATATGGTTTAATATTCCAACACCAATCAAACCAGACCAGATCGGGGTGATACCTCTCCACCAACTCAGTCGAGCGACCCCACCACTGAGTGACATCATCTACCCCCACCTCGGCATTTCCATAGAGGGGGGACTCCTTAGCATCGATCCCATTCACATGGTTAAACTCAAAGAATCGAGAGTTCCACGCCGAGTGGTTAGAGACCCCGAATTTTAACCCTCGCTTACGAATAGCCCTCTCCATCTCTGCGACAAAGTCGCGCTTCGGACCGGTGGTTGCTGAGTTGATAGGCATCGACTCCGAGTTCCATAGTGGGTAGTTATCATGGTGCATCGCCATCATAGTGAAGAACTTCGCACCACCCTCAGTAAAGAGATCAGCCCACTGCTCAGCATCAAATTTATTGGCGCTCCACATCGGGATAAAGTCCTTATACCCAAACTCCTTTGGATCGCCATAGGTCTCACGGTGGTGCTGGGCGGTCTTTAACCCGCGCTGCTCATACCCCGGACCCTTTTTATTACCCGAATCATCATCTACGACATACATCCATCGTCCATACCACTCTGCCGCATGATCGCCAGCATAGGATGGCACAGAGTATAAACCCCAATGGACCCAATATCCAATCTTAGCATCCTCATACCACTCCGGTACATTATACCTCACCAATGAACTCTCTGTCGCCACAAAATATGGCGCCTCCTTTGGTGTAACATGTTGAGGCACAGCCGTAACAGCTGATAGGGTTAGCAATCCATATAACATGTCTCTGATCTTCATAATTGGTATTTTGCAATTAGTTTAACTCTACAAAAATAACACTTTATTATTAATATAATGCCTATTAGGCAAAAAATCAACTTAAAAAACGGCTATTTTTTGTTAAGCTATTTTTTTTTCATAACTTTGGGGCGTTACACACTATCTACTATTGTGTAAATGAGAAGAAAATTTAAACATATTACGATATGAGAAGAGTAATCCAAACAACAATTATGGCAGTGGCTATGGCATTTACACTCACTGCATGTAACATCAATGATGACTATGATTTGAGCAAGATCGATGGTGGAGACTTTGTTTTGGGCGATGAGGATAGCACATTCTCTCTCCCCCTAGCCTCAATATCTATCAGTATAAATACACTGTTCTACCCAACATCACTATCATCATACAACCAGTCGCAGCTAACAACGGCTATCTCGAAAAGTGATGAGGTGAGCTACTATGCAGATGAGATAGTTAAACTACTCAACGCACTGCTACCTAGCGAGATGCCAGCGGGATATGAGGATGGTATCGACCTCGATTACCTAAATGTCGAGGCTTATGTTAGACCAGTTATTGAGGCTCTAGTGACAGAGCTAAAGGTTAGCAACACTAAACGACTACTCTTTAGCGAGGCGCTCCTCGACAACTCTGAATTTTGTGAGGATGAGAGAGATATAATCATCTATGATTTTCTTGATATGAGCGACAAACCGCTCGCAGAGTACACCGCACAAGAGGTTGCAGATCTGATCTACGACTACCTTTGTGGCGCAGATAGCCCAACAAATAGTTATGAGGTTTTTGTCGACACAATAGTAGATGCTATCATATATCAAGACTTCAGCACACTAACAAATGGATATATTGGCAGTATCGAGGATAGTAAGACCCAGATCGACTCAAGTGTAATCGATATACTTAAGGACTCATTAGAGGGAGCAGAGTTTAATGTGCAGTTCTACTACAACATAGATACCAACTTAACATTCACCTTCTATCTGGACGTTAAACTCATCAACACTAGTACAGGAGCTGAGTATGTGTTAGGAGGAGAGAGTGGGCTAACTACAATTACTGATAAAGATGAGTTAGAGTCACTAATTAGCAACCTGATGATCTCATACGAAGTAGATCCCAGCACCTACTCACTATCAACAGGCGGGCTAGAAGGTAAGTACTTCAACCTAAAACTAATGGCAAAGAAAAAAGGCGCACTAATTCTATAAGATGATGAAACGATTACAGTATATTATAGCTACACTCCTTGCTGTAGCAACCACAGTGTCAACAGCAACGGCAAAGGATGTCAACTCATTCTTTATGCCCAATGCTATCGATAGGCTCGACCTCAATGCCGCTCTAACTATCGATCGCGGTTATGTGAGCATTCCAATTATTGGAGGTACCTCGTTCTCTACAAATGGTAATATCGCCCTAGGCGATATATTCTACCCGGTAGATGACTCTTTGGTTCCCCTCACCGACCCATCGGTCTCATCAAGCACCGCTCTGGGAAACCTCAACTCTGATAGCAACCGCATGAGCTTGGGTCTTAACACCACTATATTTAGCATAGGTAAGTGGACAAAGAGGGATTGGTTCTGGAATTTTGATGTGTCGCTCAAATCGACAACAAGCATAAACATGCCATACTCACTCGCTGAGTTTATCCGCAAAGCACCTGAGCAGACGACGATCAACGATCTAAGCATATATATGGATAGCTACTCGGAGATGGCGTTCGGACTCTCAATACCGGTAAACGACAAGCTACGTGTAGGAGGACGAGTTAAGGCGTTGATCGGTCTAGCGAGCGCAGAGATAAATATCGATGAATTAACCATCACCGCAAATGATGAGCTATGGGAGGCTAAAGGTAGCGGATCGATCGACATCAATATGTCTGGTGTTGAGTCGACTAGCGGCAGCAGCACCTTTGAACTTGGTGACATCGATTTTGAGACACCCAACTCAATTGCAGGGTGGGGAGTAGGTGTTGATCTAGGTGCGACCTATCAACTACTCGACAAACTGGAACTCTCGGCGTCAGTTAACAATCTTGGCTTTATGCGCTGGAGTTCAAAGAATAACCTCCACGGAGATCTATCCTCTAGCTTTAGCTTCTCTGGATTTGGAGTTGATGTTGATGGCGAAGATGTAGAGACCAACTATGATGACAACCTCCTTGACCTAGAGGAGATGCTCCTATTCGATGAGACTGAGTCGAGCGACAACACCTATATGCTACAAGCTGATTTCAACCTTGGTGCGCAGTACTCATTGTGGAGGGGTCGCGCTAGCGCAGGTATCCTCTATAGCGCTGAGTTTATCCGCACATTTACCCAGCATAGCATCACTGCCGGAGGAAGTATCACACCTATCAAGTGCCTCTCGCTAAGTGCAGCATACACTATCAATGCACAGAGTACCAACTCATTGGGACTAGCAATTAACTTCTGTATCCCCGGACTTAACATATATGTAGCGACCAACCTCCTAGGGGCTGAGCTTACGCCACAATATATACCAATCGATAAGAGTTCTGCCGATGTATCATTCGGACTATCTATCGCGCTGGCAAGCAGAAAGAACAAACAAAATAAGGCTGAAAGAAAGTCAGCTATGTAACACATATATATATTAAAAGATGAAACATGCGTATGTATTCCCCGGTCAAGGGGCGCAATTTGTAGGAATGGGCAAAGAGCTATATGAGTCTAATTCCGAGGCTAAAGCACTCTTCGACTCAGCAAATGAGGTGTTGGGTTTTAATATTACCGACATTATGTTTGCCGGCACAGATGCTGAGTTGAAGCAGACGAAGGTTACACAACCAGCAGTATTTATCCACTCGGTGGTGTTGGCAAAGTCGATGGGTGTTAAGCCAGACGCTGTAGCGGGACACTCATTGGGTGAGTTCTCTGCCCTTGTTGTAGCGGGTGTACTATCATTTGAGGATGGTTTGCGCTTGGTATCGAAGAGAGCAATGGCTATGCAGAGTGCGTGTGAAGCTGTTGAGGGTACTATGGCTGCGGTGTTGGCACTCTCTGATGAGGCTGTGGAGCAGATCTGCGAGCAGATTGAAGGGGTTGTCGTTGCGGCAAACTATAACTGCCCCGGGCAGCTAGTTATCTCTGGCGAGGTGGCAGCTGTTGAGGCGGCGTGTGAGGCTGCTAAGGCGGCAGGAGCAAGACGTGCATTGCGCCTACCTGTGGGTGGTGCATTCCACTCACCATTGATGGCGCCAGCACGTGAGGAGCTAGCAAAGGCAATTACTGAGGCTGAGTTTGCAACCCCATCATGCCCTATCTATCAGAATGTAGATGCTAAACCCTATAGCAATCCAGCGACAATAAAGGCAAACCTTATCTCTCAGCTTACAGCACCTGTACGCTGGACTCAAATCGTCGGCAATATGTTAGCAGATGGAGTAACGGAGTTCACTGAGATGGGTCCGGGAGCTGTCTTGCAGGGGCTAATCAAGAAGGTCTCAACTGATGTTGCCGTAGAGTCAATATCGAAATAGAGAACGAGCAGACATAAGGAGAGTACTGTCATGCAGAGCGAAGCATCTCACAAGGTCTAAAGCCTATATTGCGAGATGCTTCGTTTCGTTCTGCATAACAGATCGCCATTAGGTGGGCAATCTTACCACTTCGAGGGGTAACGCCAGCAAAAAGCCACAAAACAACCTTTGCCATCTCCTGACTTCGTCATTGCATACCCCAAAATTCATCATCAAATAGATTTGCGATTCTCTTTTGTCATTGCATCACCATTGTTTTTCCTGACTTCGTCACCAAAATATAAAAAGGAGTATTTTTTGGTGACGAAGTCATGAGATATAGGACTTAAAGTGCGTTGTAGAGTATATACGCACCACCGAGAGGTTCAAATGTAAACCAGATGTAAAGCAAATGTACACTTCGTTTTACTGCACCTTCTAGTTAAATACACCTAATTGCCTAAAACATAGGGCATTACTCTTAAATATTTTATTATAATATTGTATGCTTTGTTTTCCTGCCCGTAATAACCTGAGTTTTGGATAAGAAACACCCTAAATAAATAGGAAGAATGCTCAATTTTTCGTATCTTTATAGTTGATAATCAATAAGATAACAAAG
>JBCQTG010000083.1:0-9157 GCA_047178765.1 Rikenellaceae bacterium
AGATCTATTAACATCCTAAACAACTTTTCTTTTATAGCAATTTCAGTATTAGATTATTGGCTTTGTCGACAACTGAACTATCTAATGAAGCGAGATAAATTTGCGTCGTTGTCTCTGAGTCGTGACCCATTCCTTCCGAAATCACGGAGATTGGAATATTTCGGCTCTTGGCAATCGAAGCCCATGAGTGGCGCGCAACGTAGTGAGTTAGAGGCGCTGTCACACATACCATCTCTCCAATCTTTTTGAGTTTGTTATTTACGATACTGATGGCATTGCGATATTGCAAACGACTATCTTTATTCTTATCTCGGATAATTGGTAATAGATACTCCGTATCGAAAGTCGGATAGCGATCCAATATCTCTTGCATACATCTCTCCCATTTGATGTGCAGTCGCTGACTAGTTTTGCGCCTGCGATAGCTCACAACACCATTCGTTAAATCCTTTGTACGTAGATATGCCATATCGACAAATGACATCCCACGCATATAAAAACTAAACATAAACATATCTCTGGCGAACATTAGATCAGGTTGTTTAGATAAATCTAACTCTTTGATTTTCTTGATATACTTCAAAGACAATGCTCGCTTAACAGTCTTATCCACACCTGTATATACCTTCTTGAATGGGAATCGCTGCTCTACTAACTCGCCCACAACTGCACGATTATATACAGCCCGAAGTACCCTCATATAGAACGAAATGGAATTATTGGTTAACTCCTTAGCATTCAAATACACCTCATAATCCATCATCATATCAGAGGAAATATCGGTGAGCAAAAGATCCTCGCCACCTCTGAACCGTATAAAACTATTGAGTGTAGTTTTATATGTCTCCGAAGTACGATACTTTCGTAGTTCCACCAATCGGGCAATTGTACTCTGCATATAATCAAAGAATGTCACATCACTTAGCTGCTTTTCAAAGGTCATTACAACATCGTCTGCAGAATAGACGCCATGATGAATGAGCGACTTGATAATCTGCGTCAATCGATTCAAGTCAACTTTTATTCGCTCCTTAATAGTTATGATTTGAGCAATACGATCTTCGCCATATTTGGGCAAAACTACCTCAAAGGAGTAGTTATCCCACTCCTCCGAATATATCTTGTAAGAGGTCTTTATCTGTCGAACAATTCTCTCATGGATAATCTGATAGTAAATTACCCCTTTTTTAACCTCGACTTGCGAGGCTCTAAACTTAACTTTAACACTTGCCATTTTTACATCAAAATTACTATATTTTTTGTTTAAATTTCTTATGGTTTGAGTTCCTAACTTTGCCATGAGAATAAGTTTAGACGCAGCATTTTTTATAATATTGAACTTTTCTCATCTTATGCAACAATATTTATATTATGTTAAATATTGTGCTAGGTGATAATAAATACCCCGAGACAACGCCATTCTAATTGGGTGTGTATCGGGGTATTTTATATTTGTCTGATAGACCTCTATTTTTCTATCTGGCTATCTATTAGCGTTTGACGTAGGTGAACCATCTTCAGTACGGTTGCTGCTGCCTCATCTCCCTTATTTCCATGGACTCCGCCACAGCGGTCTAGCGCCTGCTGCATGTCGTTTACGGTTAGTAGCCCAAAGCCAATTGGTCGTTTGTCGTGCAACATAAGATCCATCACTCCTTGTGTCGTTCCGTCACAGATATAATCAAAGTGACGTGTATCTCCTTGGATAACACATCCTAGGACAACTACAGCATCTACATTGCTATATTTAAGCTGATACTTAGCCCCTAAAGGTAGCTCAAAAGCTCCGGGAACATAGCTAACTACTATATCCTCCTCCTTTGCCCCCGCAGCTATGAATGTCGCCTTGGCGCCCTCCATAAGTGCAAAGGTGATCTCTGAGTTCCACTCCGCAACGACAATGCCGAATCTCATCCCCTCAGCTGAGGGTAGCTCGCCGACATTTGATAGATTGTTATTCTTCGTAGCCATCTATACTATTTTATTGCTCCTAGATACTTCTCCGCTGTGCGGTTCTCTGGTGACGATGGGTAGAGATCAACGATGCTCTGGAAAAGAGATTTTGCCTCAACGGTATTACCCGCAGCGTCGGCAGCCTGTCCCGCCTTGCGTAGGTACATTGGTGTGGTAAGAGGATTCTCTGAGATATTTGCAGCCCTCTTAAATAGCTCTACAGCAGCTGCATAATCGCCTGCATTGACTGCAAGGTCACCCTGCAATCCGAGGTTTTGTGCATTGATAATCTGCGCAGGGATACCCTTTTGTGCCTTATACTGCTTCAAGTATTTGAGTGCATTTGCACTATCACCCAACTTAATGTAGCATAGGGCAGCATAATGATTTGCTAGATTACCCGCTTTTGTCGATGAGTAGTCATCTGCAACAGCGACAAACTGCTCTACAGCCCCCTGATAATCAGGAGCATCGAATAGCAACTGTGCGCTATAGATTGCATCTGCTGCACGCTCCTCTGCCGGAGCTACAACGAGCATCTTATAACTAAAGATCGCTGCTGAAAGCACCATAAGCACGAAGATAATTATAACTATCTTTTTGCCATTGCTCTCAAAAAACTGCTCTGTTTTACTCATTGCCTCTGCACCCATGATCTCAATCTCTGGATTCTCTACGCTCTTTTGTCCCATTGTATTTTATTTTTTTAATTTTTACCCAATTTTGCCCACAAATTTACTATTTTTTTATTGATATACAATAGCGCAGAGAGAATAAATTTGATTTTTCGCCTCTTTTTCGCTACCTTTACCACTCATTAAAATGCGATAAAATGTATCTAGAGCAGATCACTATACTCAACTTCAAGAACCTAGAGAGCGTAGAGCTTACTCTTTCGAGTGGTGTTTGTGGAATTGTCGGGGATAATGGTGCTGGGAAGAGCAATATTCTTGACTCTATTCATTATCTATCTACAGCACGATCTATGCTCTCGACGTCAGATCAACAGAGTATTAGACGTGGTGCAGGGTTCTTTCTGCTTGATGGTAAGTATATGAATGATAGCGGTTTTAGTGATTATGTGAGCTGTTCATATAGTCGTGTAGAGGCTAATGGAGCGAGTAAAAAGATTCTCAAACGAAATGGGAAGGAGTATGATAAACTCTCGGATCATGTTGGTCAGTTCCCTATAGTTGTTGTGTCTCCACATGACCATACGCTAATTAGTGACTCTGCCGAGGAGCGACGCAGATTTTTTAATATGTTAATATCTCAGTTCGACTATAACTATCTCAATGCGCTCATTCGTTACAATGCTCTGCTTGTGCAGCGTAATAAGGTGCTAAAGGAGGGTGGTAGTGAAGAGATGCTATCTATATACGATCAGCAGATCCTACCCTACTCACAAATGATACATAATATTAGAAGAGAGGTTGTTGAACTACTCTCTCCTCGCGTAGCTGCTATTTATGAGCAATTGAGCTGTGGTCGCGAAAGGGTATCTATGGAGTATCGTTCTCAGCTCAACACATGTGACTATGAGTCAATGCAGCTTCAATCGAGACAACGTGATATAGTGATGGGTTATACAAACTGTGGGGTCCATCGTGATGATATATTGTTTACTATTGATGGAGAGTTGATTAGGCGCTTTGGCTCACAGGGACAACAGAAATCTTTTCTCATAGCACTCAAATTAGCTCAATATCAATTATATGGCGAGAGAAAGGGGGAGTTGCCGATACTCCTTCTAGATGACCTATTTGATAAGCTCGATCGTGGTCGTGTGGAGCAGCTTATTCGACTCGTTGCGGGCGACGGTTTTGGACAGATAATTATCTCTGATTGCAATCAGGAGCGTCTGCATACCACTCTGGTCAATGCTGCTGTAGAGTACTCTATATTCTCTGTTGAACATGGATCGGTATCTCAACAAATAGACTCTAATGAGAAGAACTAAGACAATGCTCCTTGGCGATGCACTTACGGAGTTTTTTAATCGCCCATATGTTGCTAGGCAGTTGGCTATCAGCAAGATCGATGAGCTGTGGCTTGAGGTTGTTGGGGAGCGTGTAGCTCGGTTTACCACCAACCTACGTTATGATAATGGCGTTCTCCATGTCTCAATCTCTTCGAGTCTTATCCGCCATGAGATCTTCCTTCAGCGTGAGCAGCTGCGCGAATCACTTAATCGCGCAGCTAAATCACCTATTATTGGAACAGTTATTATTCGTTGAGCGGCTCTGTAGCCATGGCTTTTGCCGCCTGCATCTCTGTCTGTATCCTTGCTCTTTCAGCCTTTTCAGCACGCCTCTTTGCATCCTCCTCCTCTTGCTCCTCGGCAGCTAGGAGTCGTTCTGAGGCTAATCGATTTGCGGTATAGCTATCCCACTTATCTATAAGGGCTACAAAGTCTGCGGGTATCTCACTATCAAAACTCATCTTCTCACCGCTAACAGGGTGTATAAAGCCGAGTGTCTTTGCGTGCAAAGCCTGTCTAGGCATCATCGCAAAGCAGTTCTCTACAAACTGTTTGTACTTAGAGAAGGTTGTCCCTTTCAAGATTTTATCACCGCCATACCTCTCATCGTTAAAGAGCGGATGCCCTTTCCACGCCATGTGAACGCGTATCTGGTGTGTTCGTCCCGTCTCTAGTTGGCACTCAATAAGAGTGACATAACCCAATCTGCGAAGAACCTTAAAGTGTGTTACGGCGTGTTTGCCATCCGAGCCATCCTCAAAGACAAACATCTTTAGCCTATCTTTGACTGCTCGACCAATGTTTCCTGTGATTGTACCCTCATCCTCTACAATATTTCCCCATACAAGTGCGATATATCGCCTCTCCGTGGTGTGGTCGAAGAACTGTTTAGCTAGGTGTGCATGTACGCGCTCATTCTTCGCTATAACCAATAGTCCAGAGGTGTTTTTATCTATTCGGTGTACTAATCCAGCACGCATATCCTCCTTGTCGATCAACTCCAATCCGCGTAGGTGGTGTGTGAGGGCATTAACTAGAGTACCTCGATAGTTTCCATGACCGGGGTGAACAACCATCCCTGCCTCTTTGTTTACTAGCAGTAGAGAGTCATCCTCATACACAATATCAAGTGGTATATCCTCTGGAATAATGATATTCTCAAACTTAGGACGAGACATGACTATTGTTACTATGTCGCCCGGGCGTACCTTATAGCTAGCCTTCTGAGCAACTCCATTAACCAACAATTGACCCTCATCTGCCGCCGCCTGAATTTTGCTACGTGAAGAGTTGCGCATATTGATTGCCAGATACTTATCTAGTCTGAGGGGTGACTGTCCGCTATCGACATCGAAACGGAAATGCTCATACATCTCATCACTATCCGCGTTTACCTCTGCTCCATCGATAATCTCATCATCAATAATCTCCTCATCCCACTCTTTATAATCTACCATTATAATCTATAAATCAATATTAAACCACTCATCATCCTCGTCGATAATCTCCTCGTCGACACTCATCATTAACATGTCGACAGATAAGCCTCGTTCGTGAGCTACCCTCTCCAATGAATCTCTCTCCATCTGTAACATCTCCCTATATCTACGCTCCTGTTCAATCTCTAGAATAGAACGACTAACAACCTTAGGGTCTGAGGATAAGGTGAGAGAGATCATGTTTCCTACCCTATCTCTTGTTCCATACTCCAACCCTTGATAGAGAATACGAGCATTATAAAAATCATTTCGTGACTCATCACTGTCGTAACGAATTATTCCCATATTAAAACCAGCATTGAGAATGTTGTTTCGCGCAGAGTTGAGTGATAGCCCCAATACCCTAGGAACAAGAGTACTATCAGCACCCTCTGCTACTCCAACTATAAGAGTAACCTCAGCTCCTGAGGGTACCATTAACCGCACATCCTCCTTGACTTCATGCTCATCATAATATTGTGCTATTACGTAATTTGTCGCAATATCGGGGGTGTATTCGAGCTTCTTAATTGATACAGATGCTCCATCCAACATATTCTTTGCTTGACGAAGTGATCGACCAGCAACGTATGGCATCTCAACCATCGCTTGTTGCATAGCGCTGATGGTAACGTATATTGAACGCCCGGGTTTAACGATTGTTCCACTCTTGGGTAGCTGTTCTAGCACAGTTCCTCCGGGTAGGTTGGGTGCAAATATAGAGTCGTTGACCACTATATTAAGATCATTTTTTGAGGCGTTAAAGTTAGCAAGATGGATATTCGTCATCTCAAACTGTGGAACAACACGCTCCACACCGTGGTGAGTGACGCTACGCAGAATAAAGTGTGCAACAACAGAGATAATAAGGACGAAGCAGATTATCGCAACTCCATGTATAGAGAGTCGAAGGAGTAGATCGCGCTTTCGGAGTCCATCTGCCCCCTTTTCACCTCTCCCTTTTTTACCCTTATTACCCTCTATGCCGTCGCTCTCCTCGCGTTTTTTTAACCAGCTTAGGTTATCTATATTACTCATAATCTAATTATGGGAATTAAAAAATCCTCGATATAAAATTTATATAGAGATTAAACTATCTTATAGTGTGTGTCGCGTTCAACAGCGATAAAACCGGTGTTCTGCGCCATTCGCTCAATCTCCTCTACTGTTATTCGTGGTCGTTGATCCTCGGCTCCCGCCATTGAGTAGATCTTTGTTGTGTCGTCAACTGTACCATCGACATCATCTGCTCCATAGAGCAGTGCTAGCTCTGTGGTCACCTTTCCATACATCACCCAGTAGGCTTTGATGTGTGGTATATTGTCGAGAAAAAGTCTGCTGATCGCAATCATTCGCAGATCAGCAACCACCGACACCTCTCTCTCTACACTCAGCTCATTACCTGCACTGCGATATTTTAATGGTATAAAGGCGTTGAACCCACCACTTTTATCCTGTTGTTTGCGCAAACGATCTAGGTGGTCTAGTCTATCCTCTAACGACTCAATATGTCCATATAGTATCGTTGCATTTGTCGATATGCCTAGTTTGTGAGCCTCCTCATGTAGCGCAAGCCACTCCTCAGCACTACCCTTCTGTGGGCATATCTGCCCCCTAATGTGTGGAGCAAAGATCTCTGCACCTCCACCGGGGATAGCCTCCATCCCCGCTTGTTGTAGAAGTTGCAGCCCCTCTCTAATAGTCATGCCGGCATTAGAGATCATCTTGTTAAGCTCGACAGCTGTAAACGCCTTTATCGCAACTGTGGGTAGTATACTCTTTACAGTTGCTATCAACTCGGCATAGAAGTGTATATCTCTATCTGGATGTACTCCACCAACGATATGCACCTCACTAACATTACTGCCAACATAGCGTTGGGCAATATGTGCCATCTGCTCAATAGAGTAGCTCCACGCCTCGTCGCTACCCTCATCACGGCGATATGAGCAGAATTTACACCCTATAACACAGATATTTGTTGGCTCAATATGAAAATTCCTGTTATAGAAGATCTTGTCGCCACTCACACCCCTCTTACGATCTAGTGCTAACTGCGAGAGTAGCCACATAGGGGCGTTGAGAAAGAGTTCACGAGCATCATCAACCTCTAACCTTATCCCCGCTCTACAACTATTTATAATTCTCTCTAAACTCATGTTATTTAGGTGCTTTGAGATAACAGTAAATAGCAATTAGTAGATATATCGCATTGGGACTCCACATCGCAATATCGGCAGGTAGCGTACCTCCTTTAGCAAACTCCTCGGCAAAACGGTTTATTAGGATATAGCTGAAGCATAGTGCCAAACCTATTCCAATATGTAGACCTGTACCACCTCTAACCTTACGTGATGAGAGCGATACTCCGATAAGTGCTAGGATAAATGTCCCCGCAGGATAGGTGTAACGTGCGTGTCTAGCGACCTCGATAGTGGTTATTGAGTCCGATCCTTTATCGCGCTGTTGCTCTAAAAACTCATTTAACTCCTCTATCTTCATCGTCTTGAGCAGATCCTCAATTCGCGCTAGCTCCGAGATGTCGATATTAATCATCGTGTCGAGGTTACGGTGTTGGGTAAACACCTCACCCATATCCTCATTATAGTATCGTGTGGTGTATCGTGGAGCTATCCATCTGCCAGAGAGTGTGTCGATAGAGGGGCTAGCAGCCTCTAATGAGCTGACCAATGCACCATCTTCAAACTTATCAAGTGTGAGAAACGAGGCGCGTCCGGGCAGCATAAAGCCTCGCAAGTAGACAAATACACCCGGCTCAACCTGACGATAGATATTTTTATCGTAGTCACGATTGCTCACCTGATCGATATATACAGCATCGAAATCTACAACCTT
Organism: Rikenellaceae bacterium; assembly: GCA_047178765.1. Classification (GTDB taxonomy): domain Bacteria; phylum Bacteroidota; class Bacteroidia; order Bacteroidales; family Rikenellaceae; genus Alistipes. Next base: position 8,269 of record JBCQTG010000083.1, read on the forward strand.
ACGTTGTGATACGGGGACAACCCATAGGTTGAGAACTAGCGATAGTGACGAGATGATAAGCGCACCGATAAAGTAGGGCCACATCAGTCGTTTAAAGCTCATACCTCCCGATAGCATGGCGATAATCTCAGTCTGATAAGCCAACTTCGAGGTGAAGAAAATCACAGCAATAAAGGTGAATAGACCGCTAAACTGATTGATAAAGAATGGGATAAAGTTGAGATAGTAGTCAAAAACGATCTTGTCTAGAGGTGCGTTAGAGCGGGCAAAGTTATCCACCTTCTCTACATAGTCGAAGATCACGACAATCACAATAATCATCGCAATAGCGAAGAAGTAGGTTGATAGGAACTTACCTATTACATATCTATCTAGGATCTTTAATCCGGGGATATTTACTCTCATCTCTCTGTCTCCTATAATCTATGAGTCAACTGCACAACCATCCGCTCTTTCCACTCTTTGAAGTCTCCCGCCACGATATGCGCTCTAGCCTCACCAACCAAACTTAGATAAAAGGCAATATTGTGTAGCGAGGCAATCTGTGCTGCCAACATCTCCTTGCACTTAACTAAGTGGTGGAGATACGCCTTGGTATATTCACGTGAGGCGAAGGAGTTGCTATCAATATCGATAGGCGAAAAGTCATCCTCCCACCTCTTGTTGCGGATATTGATAACACCACTCCATGTGAATAGCTGCCCATTACGTCCATTACGTGTAGGCATAACGCAGTCAAACATATCTACTCCTCGATCTATCGCCTCCAAAATATTCACAGGTGTACCGACACCCATTAAATATCTTGGTTTATCCTTTGGCAGAATAGTGTTACACACCTCAATCATCTCATACATCACCGGTGCAGGTTCGCCAACTGCCAACCCGC
>JBCQTG010000084.1:0-9142 GCA_047178765.1 Rikenellaceae bacterium
GTTTTCATCTGATATATTGCTCTCTCTTGCTTTTTCTTTTAATCTTTTACGGTAGCTTTCATCCGCATATGTGATGAAATCATACTCTGCTATACTCCCCTCTGGGGCTAATAGCTCCTTCTCAGTTAGCAGCTGCTTAACTCTACGCGCAACGGCTGGTGATGGGTCAATTATGTTTACATCTGGTGCGATCCTCTCAATCAATGGCATTAAGAATGGGTAGTGTGTGCAGCCTAAGACTATCTGATCCACCCCCTGTTTAACCATCGGCTCAACAATCGCTCTAACTATTTGCTCCGCCTCGGGGGTCGTCTCTCTACTCTGTTCAACCAGCTCAACAAATCCTCGCCCAAAAGCAGCTATGATCTCTACATCGCTGCTGTATTTAGCTATGCTCCGCTTGAAATGCTCACCCTCTAAACTCCTTTGGGTCGCTAATACCCCTATCTTGCGGCTAACGCTCTGTTCACAAGCGGGTTTAACTGCCGGTTCGATACCAACGATGTCGATCCCTTTATACTTTGTGCGCAGATAGCTTGCTGCCGCTGCCGTAGCTGTATTACATGCGATAACTACTATTTTACACCCTCTATTTATCAACTCACAAACAGCCTTCTCGCTCAGTGCAACTACCTCCTCACAGCTACGTGACCCATAGGGGCAGTTTGCTCCGTCGCCAAGGTAGGTGATCGATTCGTTGGGTAGGAGTGTGCGTACTGCTCGCCAGACGCTCAAACCGCCAAACCCAGAGTCGAAGATGCCGATAGGTGATATGTTCATTATTGTGTCACAAAGTTGTCAATCATATCTAATATATCTCTGTCACTCAGAGTGGTCGCCTCGATAATCAATTGCGACCTACTATATATAGTGTCACGCTCCTCAATTCCCTTTGCCATGAACTCAACTAACTCTTCATCGCTGAGTCCACGTAGCTTAGGGCGTTTTTCTCTCCCCGCTAGGCTGAGTCGTGAGGCTATATTCTCCGCTGTTCTACGGATGTAGATCGTAGCTCCTGAGCTATTCATCCTATCCATATTATCGCTCCATGTAGGTAGCCCCCCACCTGTCGAGACGATGCACTTCCCACCCTGTTCAATCAACATATTTAGCGTTGCCCGTTCAAGCTCTCGAAAGTGTTTCTCTCCATGCTGTGCAAAGATCTCCGATACACTGAGTCCCGATTGCTGCTCGATTAAATTGTCACTATCAACAAGCCTCCACTCGGGGTGTCGTTTTATTAGCTTTCTACCTATCGTACTCTTTCCGCACGCCATATATCCAATTAGAAAGATTAACATCGCTAGAATAGGTTTAATTGTGGTGTCATAAACTCATCATCATCTTTACCCTCTGCCTCTTCGATTATTGGCTCCTCTGGCTCCTCCTCTTCGACCTCAATAATATCAGGCTCGATAAATTGGAGTCTATCAACCTCAAAGGTGCTAATGCGCTTACCCTTAGCTCTGTGGCTCTTTATACCTATAAACGAGTCGACATCAATATCGTCATTCGGTCGCATCGAGTGCGCCCCTTTGAAGCTCACTTGCAGCGTAGCTCCTGCAACCTCGCTCATCGCTATAAGTGTGCAGTGGCTATCCTCGCCTAAGAAGGATTGGATCTTATCGCTTAGCTCAACCTCAAACCTCTTCATATAGTAGTAACCATGTTCATGGTCGAGGTAACAGAGGCTATAGACTCTATTGGGGATATACCTCTCCACTTTAGTCGTATCATCTGGAAAGTGTTGCATAAGGTCGAACCCAGTGATGTAGTATTGGTTACGTGCTGTCCATACAATTAGTCGATCGTTGCCCTTGAACTCTCCCAGAAGTGTGCCATGCTCATCGCTGTTGAGTCGGCGCACATCGGAGTCATACCATATCTGTTGACCAGCTAAGGTCGACACACCTCTGCTCTTGACCGATATACGATGGATGCTATATCTAGAGAAGAGGTTACCTTGGCTCGTACGCCCCTTGATCGCCAACTCCGAGAAGTCTAGGTCGACAGTCAGCTTCTTCAATCTCGGACGAGGTTTAAAGTTGACCTTTAACACTTCTGCCTCTCCATTGGGGTTGACTGATAGGTATAGGATCTCGCTCTTGGGTATACCTTTAGTTATATTATACTCCTTGTCGCGTGTGATCCCCTTTATGGCGCACCTCTTCATCATTATTGCTCCATCCTTGCCATCGCGGTAGAGTACGTTGTATATCGTTCGTTCGTCATTTCGCTTGAACACACCTATATAATATATACCCCTCTCGAAGAATGCCTTCTCGCTAACTTTAGTGATGATATAGCGACCATCTCTGGTCATCACAATTACATCATCGATGTCGCTACACTCACATATATACTCACTATCCCTCATCGAACGACCTATACCGAAGAAGCCCTCTCGCCTATCTGCATAGAGCTTAGCGTTGATGACTGCAACCTTGGTCGCCTCAATCTGGTCAAATGCCCTTAGCTCGGTTCTGCGCTCTCTGCCTGCACCATACCTCTCTTTGATCCTCTCGTAGTAGGCAATAGTGTAGTCAACAATGGTGTTGAGGTGATGTTTAGTCTCCTCGATATCCCTCTCAACCTGCTTTAGCTCATTATCCGCCTTGTCGCTATCGTAGCGTGATATTCTTATGAACTTCAACTCTGTCAGCCTCTCAACATCCTCGCGAGTGACCTCTCTGCGAAGCATCGCTTTGAATGGCTCTAACCCCTTGTCGACAGCATCGTATGCCTCCTCTCTGCTAGTGCAACCCTCGATTAGTTGATAGAGCTTATTGGTGATAAAAATCCTCTCTAGCGAGACTGCGTGCCACCTCTCGTTCAGTTCATTGAGCTTGATCTGTAGCTCCTCTCTCAACAGCTCCTTTGTGTGTTCAGCCGAGTTGCGCAGAATATCACTCACCCCCATAAAGTGGGGCTTATTGTCTAGAATAACGCATGAGTTAGGAGATATTGAGACCTCGCAGTCGGTGAATGCGTAGAGTGCATCTATCGTTCTGTCGCTCGACTCATCGTTGGCAACCTGAACTATTATCTCTACCTTCTCAGCGGTGTTGTCATCAACCTTCTTGATCTTGATCTTGCCCCTCTCATTAGCCTTGATGATCGACTGCTTGATCGACTCCGTGGTGGTGCTATATGGTATCTCTGTGATCGAGAGTGTGCGTTTATCTATCTTTGAGATCTTTGCCCTCACCTTGACGCTGCCACCTCGCAGACCATCGTTATACCCCGTAGCATCCATCATTCCACCTGTCATAAAGTCAGGAACAAGTTCAAATGACTCTCCGCGTAGATGTGCTGTGGCGGCATTAATCAGCTCTATGAAGTTGTGGGGTAGGATCTTAGATGCTAAACCAACAGCGATACCATCCGATCCCTGAGCCAGTAGCAGCGGGAATTTGATAGGTAGCGTCACCGGCTCCTCCTTACGACCATCATACGACAGCATCCACTCGGTGGTCTTTTTGTTAAAGACCACATCCAATGCAAATTTCGACAATCGAGCCTCGATATATCGACCCGCAGCTGCTGAGTCACCCGTGAGGATATTACCCCAGTTTCCTTGACAATCGATCAGCAGACTCTTCTGCCCGATCTGCACCATTGCATCTTTGATCGAGGCGTCACCATGTGGGTGGTACTGCATCGTCTGTCCAACGATATTGGCAACCTTATTGTAGCGTCCATCGTCAACCACCTTCATCGCATGAAGAATACGTCTCTGCACAGGTTTAAGTCCATCATGAAGGTGCGGCACGGCACGCTCCAAAATGACATACGAGGCGTAGTCTAAGAACCAACTCTTGTACATCCCTGTCAGCTTGCGCATCGATGCCTCCTCATTGATTAGGCGGCTATATTTTCCTTTCTCTATCTCTTCACTCATAAATTTACTCTTATCTCGTAACTCTTTCCGACTCTGTCATGCTGAGCGTAGCGAAGTATCTCATAATATCTACTTTAGACTTTGGCGAGATCCTTTGCTACGCTCAGGATGACATGAGAGGTAAAATTATTCATTAACAAGGTCCTCTTCGATACGCAGATTTTCGACAATAAAATTCTGCCTCTGAAAGCTATTCTTACCCATATAGAACTCCAACATCTCGTGGATCGGATCATCTTTGGTCATGCGCACTTTGTCGAGTCGCATATCCTCACCAATGAATGCCTTGAACTCCGAGGCTGAGATCTCTCCAAGTCCTTTGAATCGGGTGATCTCTGCTGTTGATCCACACTTCTCAATCGCCTTTAACCTCTCCTCGTCAGTATAGCAGTAGAATGTAACCTTTTTATTTCTAACTCTGAACAGAGGGGTTTGCAGTATGTAGAGGTGTCCTCCACGGATAACATCGGGGAAGAACTGCAAAAAGAATGTCAGCAGCAGCAGCCTGATGTGCATTCCATCAACATCGGCATCGGTGGCGATGACAACCTTATTATAGCGAAGATTCTCCATATCCTCCTCGATATTGAGTGCCGCTTGTAGCAGGTTGAACTCCTCATTCTCATAGACAATCTTCTTCGTTAGTCCATAGCAGTTGAGTGGTTTACCCCTCAGCGAAAAGACCGCCTGAGTGCGTACATCTCGGCTCGATGTGATCGATCCAGATGCTGAATCTCCCTCAGTGATAAAGATCATTGACTCCTCAGCTAACTCATTTTTCGAGGTGAAGTGTATCTTACAATCTCTCAGCTTTCTATTGTTCAGCGAGACCTTCTTTGCCGTCTCGCGCGCCTTCTTCTGTATCCCCGAGATCGCCTTTCGCTCCTTCTCATTCTCTACAATCTTCTTCTGTAGCGTCTGCGCCGTCTGTGGGTTTTTGTGCAGGAAGTTATCTAGGTGTTGACCGAGGAACTCAATAATGTAGTTTCGTAGCGGTACACCCGGCTCGATCTCCTTAGATCCTAGTTTGATCTTCGTCTGCGATTCAAAGATAGGGTCAGAGACCTTAACCGATATTGCAGCAATGATTGAGGTGCGAATATCCGATGCATCATAATCCTTGCGGAAGAACTCCTTGATTGTCTTAGCTATCGCCTCACGATATGCTGTCTGGTGTGTTCCTCCCTGTGAGGTATATTGTCCATTGACAAACGAATAGTAGCTCTCTCCATATCCCGAGCCGTGAGAGATAGCTATCTCAATATCGTTACCTGTGAGGTGGATTGGTGGGTACAATGGATCTTCGCTCATATTCTCGTTGAGCAGATCTAAAAGACCATTTTTAGAGACATAGGTCTCACCATTGAGTGTAAATGTTAGTCCTAGGTTGAGGTAGGTGTAGTTGCGAACCATCTGCTCGACATACTCCAAGTTATAGCTATACTCTCCAAAGACCTCTGTATCTACTCTGAAGCGGATCATCGTTCCGTTCTTCTCATTTAGATCGCTCTCCCATCTATCGCTCTGCTCTACACCCTGTGAAAAGGTCACTGTGCGAGCCTCCCCGTCACGTATTGAACGGGCTATAAACTCCGATGAGAGCATGTTAACAGCTTTGACACCAACGCCATTGAGTCCGACGCTCTTTTTAAATGCATCTCCTCCATATTTACCGCCAGTATTCATCTCGCTTACCGCAGCATTGAGCGACTTGAGTGGTATACCTCGACCATAGTCGCGGATAGTGACAACACCCTCCTCGATAGTTATATCAACGCGCTTACCTGCACCCATAACGAACTCATCGACCGAGTTGTCTACAACCTCTTTTATCAGCACATATATACCATCATCACTCTGTGTACCATCGCCCAACTTACCGATATACATACCGGGACGCATTCGAATATGTTCACGTGGCGTGAGTGTGACGATTTGGTCGTCACCGTAGTTTGCTGCGCTATTATTTAAATTTAATTCACTCATATCCCCTAATTCCTATCTCTTAACTCCTTCAGTGCCTCCACCATGCTCTCTCGAATACCCTCTATTACATCTCGCCCAACCTCTTTGTCATCTCCGCTAACTGAGATTGGTTTGAGTACCTTAAGTGTTAGTCTATTGCGCCAATTGAAGAGGTTGTTACTCTTTATCATCTCTCGCGTACCGTTAATAACCACCGGCAGTATCTCTACATTAGCCTCACGAGCAAGGCTAAATGCACCCCCCTTGAATCGTCCTATCTCGCCACTCTTCGACCTTGTACCTTCGGGGAAGATGGCAATTGAGACACCTCGATCTATCCACATATGCCCCTCGTGCCTTAGCTGTGTCATCGCCTCGCTACCTTTAGCTCGGCGGATACAGATGTCTCCATGCAGGAAGAGGAGCTGCCCAAAGAATGGGGTGAAGTAGACCTCGCGCTTCGATACCCATCTGAAGTTAAGTGGTAGCATGTATAGCGCTGGAATATCCATCATTGAGTTGTGGTTAAGTACAATCACATAGCTCTTTCCCCTCTCAATATTCTCCAATCCCTCTACACTCTGTCTCCATAGTGGTGGTGTGGCAAAAAATGATTTAACCAATAATCTGGATAGCTCATGAACTACTCTACGCGCAGGGTCAAACGGATAGCACACAACAAGCGCCACCGCCGAGAGTAGAATAAATATTACACATAAAACTGTTATCTCAAGGTAGTAGAGTATTGTAAACATCTAAAAATACAACTGTAAATCATTAATCACACAAAGATAAACATTTTTAATGATTATTGTTTAATGATTAATGATTATTTTTGTGTATGTTGATATGTTTTGTATCTCCGCTCCTACTTTGCTAAATAGTCGCGGCGAGAGATATGGTCGAAGTACTGCTGTTCAAATGCCCTTAATAGCTCACTGTCAGAGGTTGATAGTATCTCCTCATCGGTTGTGTAGGCTTTTAGCTCACCAACATGGCTCACCGACCACTGAGGGCGATTGTCATCCTTGGAGAAAATATCGCGACCAAATGCGAAGAATGGTTGCTCATTTCCTGTCAGAGCAAGAATGGTTGGCATGAGATCGAGTTGTTGAGTCACCTCATTTACCTCAGCTCGAAGAGAGCCGTCTGGGGTGTACATTGCCCCTAAGATGTGGTGATTGCCGGGGTATTTGCGTGTGCGATCAGCCATCTTCTCCGATGAGACATGGTCGGCGGTAAAGACAAAGATCGTCCGTTTGAACCACTCCCTATCACCGTAGTTCTCAAATAGTTTGCGGATAGCCATATCGGTGTATGCTGTCCCCTGTTGGATCGCTGTTTCGCCTCTTGGGAGTACCTCTTTATACCTCTCCGGGACCTCAAAGGGGTGGTGCGATGAGATGGTGAACTGGGCAGCGAAGAATGGCTCTGGGGTTTGGCAAAGCTCCTCGCCGAGTAGGTCTACAAACTCCTCATCCCAGATTCCCCATGTACCATCGAAACCACTCTCTCCATACTTTGCCTCGTAATCCTCGCGGCTGATATATCTATCCACACCGGCTGATTGGGCATATGCCGCAAAGCCCATCGATGAACGTGATGAGCCACAGGCGAAGATTGTCGCATAACCCATATCGCGCAGCATAGCGGGGAGTTGTCGGCTTGGTGCTATTGAGTTTGCCATCAAGATAAATGGTGTCTCAAATGATGGTATGCTGCCTAGAATTGCAGGGGTGGCGGAGATAGAGCGTGCGCCATTGGCATACATCTTTCTTAGGGTTACTCCATCTCTCATTAATGAGTCTAAAAATGGCATATATCCACGCTCGCCATCGCTGTAAAGGTCGGGGGAGAGATGGGCAGAGTTCTCTGCCGAGAAGCTCTCCATGATAAATAGAACTACATTGTAGCCCCTATATCGACTCTCTGTTGCTGTGGGGTAGTGCAGCGGTGTGAAGAGTGAGTCGGCTACCTCCTTGCTAAAGTATTTTGGCACCTTGACACTACTCTTGCCGATTGTTCGCAGGATACAAAAGGGGTTGCTGAGTATCATATATGACTTCTCGCTGTCGGAGGTGTACTGCATCGCGTTCGATAGGGTCAGTGGGCGTATGTCGTGTGAGAAGCCGCCCCTAACGCCTCCAATTGCCCCTCCGATAGATAGGAGGAGAATCAATGTGTTGATAGGGTAGAAGAGGATTGCTCTTTTAGGTGAATCCTCTACCTTGGCACTGCGGCGATAGCATTTAACTACCAAAAAAATTAGTGCTATTGCCAATAGCGCAGCGTGCCAATTCTCTCCAAAAGCCTCTAGTGCAACCTGTGCATTGTTGTCATTGTCGGTAAAGAGAAGCTCGCTAGCGGTGAATCGTTTCAACGCGTAGTGGTAGTATATGGCATCGCAGATATTTAACCCAATAATAAATATGGATGTGATGGTAATGTAGATCCAGAAGAGGGTCTCTCGGTACCACCTCTTAACTCTTATCTTTAGCGGGAGCAGAGCTAGAACAATCCACAACCCGCAACTATAGATTATCGATACGGTGTCAAAGGTGAGGCTACCCTTGATTAGTGACCCCAGCTCTGAGGGTGAGATCGCCCCCACAATATCATAATTGTAGATATAAAAGAGTAGTCGTGTTAATGACAAAGTTATATATAGTAGCGCCACTCTCCACGCTGTTAGCCCGAGGTAGCTACGCTTTATCTTGTTCAATATCTCATCCATTTTGCTATAATAATATAGATTACGGCTACAAAGATATAAATTATTTTGTAAAAATGCAGAAAATATTTGGTAGTTTAAATTATTAGCTCTATATTTGCACTCGATTTACCGGACGATGGTTTTCATCGTATATCGTTGCCCAGATGGCGGAATCGGTAGACGCGTTGGTCTCAAACACCAATGTCAGCAATGACGTGCCGGTTCGACCCCGGCTCTGGGTACAAGAGGGGAGTGAAAGCTCTCTTATAGTGGCAAAGTTGTCACACAAGTAAAGACGTCGATAACCTACGATGGATGGGGTATCGACGTCTATTTTTTTGACTTTAGGAGGGTGAGACTACGTATAATGGTGAAGTAGCAGGACTCTCGATGGAGTCGTGTTAATTATTATTTTTTTATACGTTCATTTATGAATCAAGAACAGAATCAATTTGAGGCGCTCGGTCTATCCGCTGAGATGCTTAATGCAATCAAGGCGAAGGGTTTCGAGACCCCAACACAGATCCAGTCACTTGTAATCCCCAAATTGTTGGAGGGTGATG
>JBCQTG010000085.1:0-9067 GCA_047178765.1 Rikenellaceae bacterium
ATAACTATATTTTCGATTCAATAGCAAAAAATCTCATCTCCAATAGCACTCTTAAAAATACACCAATAATTATTTTACCCTACTTAAAATAGAGCTGTAAAATTTGATTATATCGCAGAAAGTATTAAATTTGCAGAACTAATCTGTATGATATCGATGCGATATATATCCATACTAGCTATCATTGTATTGTGTTTACTTGGTAGTTGCACCAACACCGACAAGAGATATATTGTCGGTGTTTCGCAGCATAAGGGTGGTGTACGCAGCCAACAACTATATCGGGAGTTGGAGCGAGAGGCACTGTTTTATGGTGACATTGAACTTAGAAGGGCTACTGCAAACAATAGCTCAAAGCTACAGAGTGAGCAGATCCAACACTTTATAGATCAAGGTGTTGATCTGCTTATTATCTCACCAAATGATGCCGATACGATTGGTAGAATGGTCGATCTTGCAGCGGAGCGATCTATCCCTACCGTCTTAACCGAAAGGATGACTAACTCCAAAAATCACTCTGCAAGTATTACAGCAGAGAATATTGAGATTGGAGAGTCGGCTGCTAAATATATCCACGAACGACTCAGTGGTAGAGGCTCTGTTTTGGAACTTTGTGGTGGCGATCATATAACCTCAAACCGAGAAATTCATCGTGGGTTTAACCGTGTGATCTCTGCTTATGAGGGGATTACCACCACAAGTATACTCAATATCGGACGAATGCAGGAGGATGCAATACGAGTAGTAGATTCCGTGATTATGCAGGGTGGTAGCTTTGATGTGATCTTTGCACACAACGACTTTATCGCCTATGGTGCATACCTAGCTGCCGAGCGACACAATATCGCTGATGAGATTATATTCATCGGTGTGGGAGGTCTAAACGGCAACTCACAACAGGGTTTAAGACTCGTGATGAATGGGATATTGGAGGCTTCATTTAGCCAACCTACCACGGGTGATGTGGTGATGAAAACGGCTCACAATATCCTCACGAACCAGAAGTTCAAACGAAATAAGCGGCAACAGACCGAGATGCTCACTAAGGCGAATGTGAATACAGCTCTGCTGAGGGAGCAGCAGGCTGAGATGCTTAACTATCGTATAGATAATCTTAAGGGGCGTTTGTCACAGAGCGAGGAGTATGGTCTGGTAGGTAGATATAAGTTTATTATAATTTCGATAATTGCAGCGGTAATTATACTTTTTTTGTTGCTATATGTGCGTTACGTAAAGGCTTCTGCGCCAACGATAGCGACACTAGAGGCTGTTAATTTATCGGTAACTGAGGAGAGTGACGATCGCTATACAGTGCAGGAGCGCGAGTTTATAAATCAATTTAAGTCTATTATAGATAGTAATATTTCTAACTCAGAATTTGGCATTGAACAGATGTATGCCCAGATGGGACTCTCTAGGGTTCAGTTGTTCCGCAAAGTCAAGGCACTCACCGAGATGTCACCCAGCGAGATGCTGCGATTGGAACGACTCAAACAGGGCGATATACTTCTACGTACAACATCAAAAACGATGGCTGAGATAGCCTACGATGTAGGGTTCTCCGCGCCATCGTATTTCTCGAAGTGCTACAAAGAACAGTATGGGGTCACACCTACCGAGGTTAGAGGCTAGCCGAAGATCTCCCTTAGCTCGCTATTGCTTAGCTCTCCTATCCATCTCTCGCCTGTCGAGACGGTCATATTGGCTAGGTGTCGCTTACTCTCGATCATATCATTGATACGCTCCTCAAAGGTATCTTTGGTGATGAAACGGTGTACTACAACATTGCTCTTTTGACCTATACGGTAGGCTCGATCGGTCGCCTGTGCCTCTACCGCTGGATTCCACCACAGGTCGTAATGAATAACGTGTGTGGCAGCCGTGAGGTTCAGTCCTGTTCCTGCGGCTTTCAGCGACAAAATAAATATCTGATCGTTTTTATTTGTTTGAAAACGATCGACCATCGCCTCTCGCTCCTTTATCGAACAACCTCCGTGGTAGAATAGTGGACGTACCGAGAGGCGATCTTCGATGATCCTCTCAAGGATAGTTCCCATCTGCTTAAATTGCGTGAATATCAACACCTTCTCACCACTCTGAACAATTGTGTCGACAATATCAAGCAACATCTGTGCCTTTCCCGATAGTTCTGCTGAGAACTCTCCATTCTTGATAAAGAGCGATGGGTGGTTACAAATCTGTTTGAGAGCAAGAATCATCTGCAAAATTAGCCCCTGACGCTTAAACAGAGCCTGTTGTGAACTATCATCAATATCCTCTATGGCATTCATTGCGCAGCTCAAAGTCTCATGATAGATTGCCGACTGCATTGAGGTGAGTCGAGCATATTGGTTCTCCTCGATCTTGTCGGGCAGATCAGCAATAATCGATTTGTCGCTCTTTAGGCGGCGCAACATAAATGGTGCAGTGATCTTGCGAAAACGCGCTACACAATCCATGTCGTTATTTTGTTGAATCGGGCGAGAGTACTCAGAGTTGAAACTCTTCACCGTACCCAAGTAGCCTTTGTTGGTAAACTCCATTATCGACCAAAACTCCGACAACCTATTCTCAACAGGTGTTCCGCTCATGGCGATATGTGCTGAGGCGGGAATTGAACGCACCGCCTTACTCTGAGCCGTTACCGCATTTTTGATATTCTGTGCCTCGTCAATCACTACAACTTGCCACTTTCTTCGCTTTAATATATCGGCATCGGAGCGCAAAACTCCATAGCTCGTAAGCATAATATCTGCATCAAAATCTGCAATTTTACGTGATTGTCCGTGGTAGATATGGTTTGTGAGGTTGGGTGCAAATCGCTCCAACTCCTTTTGCCAGTTGTAGAGTAGACCTGTCGGAGTGATGATAAGAACCTTTCGTTTGGCGAGCGCACCATCCTCCTTTAACCTCTGAATAAGTGTGATAACCTGCAGAGTCTTACCAAGTCCCATATCGTCGGCAATTATAGATCCAAAGCCAATGCGCATATTGCGATACATCCATGAGTAGCCTCTCAGCTGATAGGGTCGAAGTTCGGCATTAACTCCCGCGGGCAACTCGATGCTCTCCTCTTTGGTAAGCTCTCGAATAAGATCACGCACCTCCTCGCTAAGGGTTATTGGCGCACCCTCGTACTCCTCGCTTAGTGCAGTTTGGAGTAGTTGCGCACCGCCCAGCCTGCTACCACTCTCCATCGCCTTGCGCAGTCGTTCAATATCTTCGGCATCGACATAGATAAATTGCCCTTTGAATTTGAGCAGTCCTGTAGCTTTGCTTGTGAGCTTTGCAAACTCTGCCCTAGAGATCTTCTCTTTGCCCAATGCGATTTGCCAATTGAAGCTAAGAAGATCGTCGAGACGAATAAACGAGGTGTTATCATTATCTCTCTTTTCAAGTTTAACACTCGCCTTAGGGCGAATAATATGTTGCAGTGATTTTGGAAGTATAACCTTGACATCAAGCAACTTAACCGCAGGAATCACCTGCATCAAGATAGGGGTAAACTCCTCATAAGAGAGTTGAATATCCTCACGAGCCGAGCTGTTGATATAGCCACTCAGCGATGGAATCATAGGCACTAACATCGAGACCGCTTTCAACACCTCGTAGCGGATCTTCTCATGTCTCTGGTCAGTAAGAATTGAATTTAGAGTATATGTTTCTGGTATTGCCTCGGTGCGATCCTCCACGCCAAGGTGCATTTTAAAGAGATCGTTTTCAAGATCCTCCTCGACAATAAATAGAGTTCTATATCTACCACTGCTGATCGAGTAGTGATCCAACCACGCCTTTATTCCGCCTGCAATCTCACTCTCGCCTACACCATCAAAATATTGATGGGAGTTGTAGAAGAACATATTTAAAAAGTCATCCATCCCGAAACGAGAGAGGCGATTGATTAACTTTGTGATGAAATATGAGGTCAGCAGCTCCGCTTGATTCTTCACCAAAATAGGGGTTTTGCGACCTTTAAGGTATCCTTCGATAATCTTTGGTGGCATCAACTCTTGCAGTTGCTCAATCGTTTGGCGAACCTCGGCACTATTATGGGCTGGTGTCCAGATTATTCTATATGATTTTACGCTATCTCTTACTATCTGAGGCGTTATTGCACCACGAGAGATAAGGGCGATAGCGGTGTAGAGCGACTGGTGGAGAGCGAAAATATTTGGGGAGTAGTCGGGTAGGAAGTCGCTATTTATTGATAGTAGAAGTTCAATAAGGTCGTTTATCGAGTAGACTCTCTTATCATCTAGATCCTGCACTCCGATCATATTGTAATTACCATCATAATCGACAAGAATTGTTGGTGAATAGGCTTTCGAGAGCTTTGTATCACTCTGAATACCCAATAATGTCTCAGCTGAAATCCCCGCCTTTTGAGATCGTCTCACCTTTTTTATGATCGATATAAGGGAGGTCGAATACTTTGTCTTGAAGTTTTGATCTCCACAAAATGTCGGCTTGTCGGGCAGAATACTAATCATTGGCTCGGCAATGTCGGGCAGTGAGCTAAGATTAACTCTTTTGGAGATTGGGGTAATCTCTTTAGCCTCCTTGGCTGTTCTCTTTACGATAAGTGAAGAAAATTCTGGCACTTCAAGAGCTTGCTTCTGCTCTATGACAACACCTCTCTTTTGTATCTCTTTTATTAGATCGACATTGTGAATCTCAAAGGCTAGGAATGGGTTATTATCTATCTCTCTGCTAATCATATATATAGTAGCAGCTAAGTGCTTGCACGGCACAGCCCAATCGGGACAGCTACACTGCATCTTAAAATCTGTCCACCCGCGAGGAAAAATCTTCAATCCGCAATTAGATGCAATCTCCATTATCGAGGGGTCGAGCTGGCGGTTGAGCAGTCGCGAGATGATGATAGGGTGTTTCAATAGCTCACTAACCAAACGCTTTATGTCATCCTCAAAAAATGGCGGAATGATAATGTTAACCCTATAGGGTGTTCGTCTGCTACCTTGCACAGTAGCCGCGATAGAGTTTCCCTTGATATTTATACTCTTCACACTACCATTTCGAGCAAGAGTAGCCCCACGAGGCAGACGGTTTGAGTAATCTATATTATCTAGCGAGCAGAGCCACGCCTCACCCCACCAAGTATTTCCAAACTTTTGTGCCATTTATAATCTCAATTTAAATACTCTGTACTGCTCACAAAATTATACAATTTATTTAAAAATCACAACAAATAACCAATCATTTTGATGATGATTTTACTTATGAGATCCTGACTTCGGAGGGTCTCACCCCACTAAAAGTAGGCAAGGTTTCGATGTGTGACTTTCGAGTTACATATCGACTTTCCCGTAACGGAAAAGAGACCTTGCTATGTTCGTTTGAACATAAAAATCCGCTATGCGGATTGGGGTTAAATCAGCCGAGTTTTGGGTTAATAATTGCTTATTTAATTATTTAAACCATTAATTAAGACTTTAATAGTTTAATTGATGGCTTGATCCATTAATTAAAAGCTAAATCAATATCGCGCTTGATTGATCAATCGCGATAGCAGTTTATCGCTATATCACTTTTGTCGGGCTACTCAATATTCCCGAATATAACGCCCCGATTAAATAACATGAACAACAATGACTAAAAATTTGCAGATTCTATAAAATTCACTACATTTGCATAAGAATTAAGATGTTCATTGACTCAAGCAAAATTACGCATAACAACGCACCTCGCTCGTTTCTAAATGGTTACCTATTTACGAAATCATCTTTGTAACTAACTGATATTTAGCGAGTAGTAATTTTGACCATGACTTGCTGTATGGCTGGAAATCAGCTTCTTAATACCACAAAGGTCGGCAACTTCTTTCAGATAAGCGTTAAATTTCTGGTTGCTCGGCACGACTAATAACGCACCATTTTTGCGAGCTGAGTGATCCTTATACTTCTCCAAAATCTGCTGCGCAATATCCAATAACGGAATGTTACACATATTATTGGTCTTTTGTCGCCGCTTCCTAATCCACATCGCACCATTGTTGTCAATCGAGATATGCTCCTCTTTGAGTTGCTTAACGTCCGAAAACGCTAAGCCAGTCATCGAGCAAAAGACAAATACATCACGCACCTGCTCCAGTCGCTCAATCCCGAACTCCTTATTGATAATGGTCTGCAACTCGTGATCCTCCAAGAACTCACGCTCCACCTCATCAAGCGAGAAGCGAATATTGGCGAATGGATCTCGTGTGATGATCTCGTTAGCGAGGGCTATGCGGATAATCTTCTTGAAGTTTTTGAGATATTTAGTCGTGGTGTTATGGGCGCAATTCTTCTCGGTCTTATACCAGAACTCAAAATCTTTGATGAACTTGTGGTTTATATCCTCGATCGGAATATCCTCTTGCCCAAAGGTGAATTTCAAAAACTGCTTTAGGTGGCGCAAACAGGTCTCATAACGCTCAACGGTGGATTTTGACATATCTTTGCCTATTAACTTGTGGCATCGCTCATTGTGCTCACTGAACACGTCACAGATTGTGACCACATCCTTTACATTCTTGCCTTGATACTCATCTAAAATAGCCTTGGCGGTGATTGGTCGCCCATCAATCTCCATCTGGCGATATATCTGCATAATGCGTAGGCGAATGGTGTCAAGTCGGTGGTTCAACTCCACATCTTTGCGAGTTGTCCCCGAAACCGTCCCCGATTTTGTCCGTGAAAACCCCACGAAACCGCCCCAATTTGCCTATACACCCAAACGAAAAAAGAGCTGTAAATGAATAATTTACAGCTCTTTGCTGGTCGTTTCCGCCATTCTTGGCGGAGAGAGAGGATTGTGAACCTCACCCCACATATTGCTGTAAATCAAGAACTTACAAATCCATTCCATCAAAGGAGTAACCATTTAGAGACCCGTGTTTTAATCCATATCGGTCGATATACATACCCCTTTATCTGGGTTCAAAGTTAAGCATAATTTTTGGAATATGCAAATCGTTGATTAACAGAGTTTCAGCAGTAGGTGCAAGGTGCAAGTGCAATATATATAATTGCACTTGCACCTTGCACCTACTGCTGTTCCCCTTACAAAAGCCTTAAGGGTTTTTATTGAATGCCAGATAAAATAATTATATTATACTTGTCTCGACTCTAGGTTTTTCGACCTCGCAGGAAGGTCGCCTCTTGGGAATTTGGGGGTAAACACAATTAGTTTAACCAGTCTGTCTTATCCTAGAAAAAGTTGACACTACAAGGGCGCAAACCAAGTAGATCAATGAAAGAAAAGATTAAAACACGGCGGGTGTGGGACGCAGAGTATCAGTGTCACAAGATTGAAGAATACCGCACCGGAAAATTTATCTTCACCGATGAAGATAGAATCCAAATTGTCTCGGATTATGTACAAGGCAAAGCCACCGCAGAGGAGATTATCAAGAAGTATAACCTCAGCGGTCGTCAAGTACTATTAAATTGGGTTGATAAGTTTGTAAATAAGGGAGAATTTGTACCTTTGCTCGAACCGCAAAACTCATTATCTATGGCACAAGAAGATCCACAACAGAAAATCAAGGAGCTTGAGGCGCAGAACAAACGTCTGCAACAGGCTCTGGAGTTGGAGAAATTGCGCTCTAAGGCATTCGATACAATGATTAACATTGCCGAGGAGACTTTCAACATTCCAATCAGAAAAAAATCTGGCACCAAACGGTAGGTTTGCTCCGCGAGAGTGATTCAGCAGGGCTGAACACTCTCTGCGGGCTGTTTGGTTATAGCAGACAATCGTACTATAAACGAGGTAGTAATCAGGAGTTTGCCGAGAACGCCATCGAGCCTCTAATAGTCGAGAAGGTAAAGGATTATCGTGAGAACAACCCAGGACTGGGGAGCGTAAAACTATATATGATAGTCAAGGCTCTCTTCGAAGATACGGGGTGTATGCCTGGTCGAGATGCTTTTATAGACCTACTCAGACAACACGGATTGATGGTGCGGATGAAGCGACGACGACATTACAAAACAACCGACTCGTCACATAACTATCGCAAGTACCCGAATCTAATTAAGGATAAAGTGCCGTTTCAAGCTAATGAGATATGGGTGAGCGATATAACCTATGTTGAGACTGAGGGGGGAGTTTGTTATCTTTCGCTCATAACGGATGCCTACTCGCACAAGATTGTGGGGTGGGCTGTTGGTCCTACGCTGGAAACATTATACCCATTAGAGGCTCTTGAGATGGCTTTAATGGGTGTAGACAAAGATGATTGCAGAGGACTGACGCATCACTCTGATCGTGGCTGTCAATATTGTAGCAACGCATATATCAAGGAGCTAAAGGATCATAATATCGAGATTAGTATGACTCAAAGTGGAGATCCTCTGGAGAATGCTATCGCCGAGAGGGCTAACGGCATACTCAAGACGGAGTGGTTGTACAAGATGAAGATTAAGAACATCGAAGAGTGCAAGACTATTTTGGAGCGGATTGTAGCGTTCTATAATACCGAGCGACCACATATGAGTATTGGCATGCAGACCCCTGAAGTTGCTCATACTCAATATGGATCGCAGAATAGGCAGTGGCGAAATGGCTATGGGTCAGCAAGTAGTAATGCAAATGTAGAGGCTGCCGCGAGTTAGGTTTTTTTAGCCATTTGGATTACCAGTAGAGTGAGAAAGGAGGCTCTATGAACCTCCTCTCTACTGTATAATCGCTGACATATTGCTGACAAGTTGCTCCTCAGCAGAGCTTGTTTCCTCTTCTACCAGCAAGGCAAAGGTAGGCAGAATTTGTGGAAATGTGTTGGTGGGAGTGTCGAATATTGAAAAAATAGTTATCTTTGCCTTGAATCGAGGTTATTCGACCTCGTAGGATGGTACATCTCTTGAAAAATTGGGTGTAAACTCGATTAGGGAAAAGAGAAAAAGATGACAACTGCTTTAGGCGTAAGAGGCTATTAGTGTAAACTGATTCAGGGTAACAGTCAAGCAGTTTAGTTGTAAGAGAGAAAATGTGTAAACACAATTAGTTAAACCAGTCCTAAAGTGTCAACCTTTTCTAGGGAAAGTCATGGTATCCTCCAAAGGTC